>DWVR01000082.1 GCA_019120125.1 Candidatus Phocaeicola excrementigallinarum
CAGCACGAACACTTCCAGATAAAGTGCCGCCTGTGTGTTGCCGGTACCGGAAATTCCGTTGAAATAGATATTCGCCACCGAAGCGATCAGCATGGCCGCACATACCACATAGAGTGAAGAGACCGACTCCGTGAGCAACGCCGCCTCGTTGGTGTAGACCGACAGGATGGCATGAGGGAATACCGCGCACAAACCTACACAGATAACCATGATAAGAAACGACATCCGGGCTATCTTGCCCAACAGAGCCATCACATGGTCCACTCCGCCCGCTCCGATGAGATTGCTCACCAACGTATTGGCGGTGGTCGACAACGACTGGGCCGGAATCAGCAGCACCACGTACACGCTCCGCACGATGTTGGCTATGGCCAGCTGACGCTGTCCGAGCCGTTCCAACGCCATGAAGAACACGAACCAGATGCCCATCGAAAAGAAGTACTGCACCATCGTGAAGCAGGAGATGTGAAGGATACGCAACACCATTCCTCCGTCGAAACCGGGAATGCGGTTCAGTCCGTATTTCCGGCGGTCAACCTTGGCATACGTATATATAAGGTAGAATATCAACGACGAAGCCTCGGAAATGACCGACGCCAGCGCCGCGCCGCGGATTCCCATTTCGGGCATACCCAGACGGCCGAACACCAGACCGTAGTTGAACACGACATTGACCAATGCCATCACCACCGCACTCATGGTCAGCACCTTGGTACGGGTGATCCCGATATACAGGGCGCGGAACATCACATTGAGGAAAGCAAACAGGAATCCCCACATACGCCATATATAGAACTCGTAGGTAGCCTCAAAAATCGCATCGGAAGTAATCAGCAGGCGGATGAGCGGTCCGGCCACAAAATACATCAGTCCCAGCAACAGCACCGCCATGATCAGACTGAAAGCGGAACCTTGCCACATGATGGGACCTACCGCCCGGTAATTGCCCTCACCGTTACGGCGTGCGATCATGATCTGCGAACCGACACTGAAACCGAACGCCACGGTATAGAAACAGATATAAAGCAACCCACCCATGGCGGCGGCACCCAATGCCACCTCACTTACATGGCCCAGAAAGGCCGTATCCGTCACATTGATCACGTTCTGCGCAATCAGTCCCAGAAAAATGGGATAGGTGACGTGCCAGATTTCCTTGTTTGAATAAGTCGTCGTCATAGATACTATGTGTTTGAAATGTCTGCAAAGGTACAAATTTTACCACTCACCGCAAAACGCACTCCATCTGCAAGCCATAGTTTCAGAAGAAACGATTATATCTAAAATTATTCCACGGAAAACTTGGTTCGTATGAGTTATCCCACTATTTTTGCGCCCCATATTACAAACCCTAACACATCGATAATGAAAAAGATTCTTTTGGCCGGAGCGGCGGCCCTGCTTTTTCCGGCGGCTGTCCTTGCCGGAGACTACCTGACCAACACGAACCAACACGCGGCCTTCCTGCGCATGATGGCACGCGGAGCCTCCGTTGACATCGACGGAGTGTACAGCAACCCGGCGGGTCTCGCCTTTCTGCCTGAAAACGGATTCCACCTTTCACTCACAGGGCAAAGCGCGTTCCAGACACGAGACATAGAAGCGAGCACCGGACTCTGGACTATGGACGGCAACTATACCACGCGCCGCTATGAAGGCAAGGCCTCGGCTCCTCTCGTTCCTTCGTTCCAGGGAGCCTACAAGAACGGAAACTGGGTAATCTCCGCCGGGTTCGCCATCACGGGAGGAGGTGGAAAGGCATCGTTCGACAAGGGTCTCCCGATGTTCGACGCACTGGCCACCGGACTGATCACCTCCGCCTCACAAGGCAAGCTCACTCCCGACATGTATGACATCAACACGGCCATGGACGGCAAGCAATATATCTATGGCGTGCAATTGGGACTGAGTTACAAGATCGCCGACTGGGTGTCCGTGTTCGTGGGAGGACGAATGAACTACTTCTCCGGCGGATACGAGGGATTCCTCACGGCCAAGCTGGGCGAGAAATACGCCCCGATGGCTCCGGCCTTCGGACTGGAGGACGAGCGTCTGGCAAGCATCGAGCTGGATTGCGGACAAAGCGGATGGGGACTGACTCCGATCATAGGTGCCGACTTCAAGCTGGGACGATGGAACATCGGCATGAAATATGAATTCAAGACCAATCTGAACATTGAGAACAAGACACGCAAGATGGAGCTTTACCGGGTAAGCGAAAGCTATCTGGCCGCCTATCAGGACGGAGTGAACACCCCCAACGACCTCCCCGCCATGCTCTCGCTGGCCGCCGGATATGAAATCCTGCCCAATCTGAGAGCTTCGGTGGAATACCATTTCTTCGATGACAAACATGCCGGAATGGCTCCTGTGACTCTGCCAGACGGCTCTACCGTAGGCAAGCAGAAAACGTTGGAACACGGTACGCACGAGTATCTGACCGGACTGGAATGGGACATCACCAAGCACCTTACGGTGAGCGGCGGTTTCCAGAAAACCAACTACGGGCTGAGCGATGATTTCCAGACCGATACCAGTTTCTATTGCGACTCCTACTCGCTGGGCTTCGGCGCACGCCTCAACCTGACCGAGGCATGGAGCATGGACATTGCCTATTTCTGGACAAACTACAGCGACTACACCAAGAAAACAGCTAACTACAACGGCATGGGAATGCCCGGAACAGACATCTACTCGCGCACCAACAAGGTGTTCGGTCTGAGCCTGAACTACAACTTCTGACTTTTGTCAGAATGCTTCCATTTTTTTCTGACACCATATCAGAAAGAAAGCATTTTCCGGTTTTCTAAAACAAGCATTTTACAGAAATTTCTCCATCCGGAAAGCGTTTGTTAATTAATGTATATCGACACCCCTTTCAGAAACCCTTCTGGAAGGGGTGACTTTTTCCGGTCCTCCCCCAAAACGCCCCGACATTTCAAGGAAAATGTCCCGATATTTCAAGATAAACATCCCGACATTCCAGCAAAAACGTCCTGACGTTTCAAGAAGAGCTGGAAAATCCGGCACAGCATGCTTCCAAATATAACCTTCACATTCTATTTCGAGACTGCGAAAGGACAAAACCCGTATGACTTCAAATCACTTTTTCACCTTACAATCCCGTCAATCTGTCGCATAACGGAGATTAACAAAGACTTTCTGCATTACAAAACGGCAACATGCCATACATGCCGCATTCCGCCGGACAATTCTCCCTGGATTCTTTCCGGCCATCCTTGGTCCGAATCCATCCAACGGATTCCTGAACGTCCCGGATTATCAAAATGACAGACTGGCAATTTGTCAGATTCAGTCGCAATGGAACAGTTCTTCCATTTCCGCCCACCACTCTCCGGGCTTCCTGTCCGGATAAGGCTTCTGGCAAGGTCCGCAAAGCTTCCACCACTCCTGCGTCACAGGGTCGGCCGCCATCTTCGCCATGTCCGCCTCGTAATCCTCGCCTACATACTCATAATATCCAAAGCACACCCCGTTTCTGTAATAAATGGAATAATTGCGGATATTGCACTGCTTTATCATCTCGATGACTTTCGGCCATACGGCGGCATGAAGCCGCTTGTACTCTTCCAACTTCTCCATGTGAACTCCAATAATGCTTCCTATACGTTTCATCTCACCTAAATATTAATAGTAAATCAATCTCGCGGCAAAATTAGTATTTTGCCCTACATAAAATGCATCTCCGCACAGAAAACTTTGCAAATGTGTATAATTTAGACCAAAATCCTAACATATTTTCCGCTTATGCTTGATTTCTAAAATATTTTTTATAATTTGCAGGGACTAATCAATTTTATTATATCCAATACTATAAAAACAAATATTTATGGACAACGGAAAAAACAATGAAAACCTCAAAATGGAAGGAACATCTAAAGACACTAAAGAATGTTTTTTAAATAATAAAAAATTTTGTAAGCGAGAAACAACATCAAAATACGAAACAAATATTTTTGCTAAAGGAAATGGAATGCCAATAGAAGTGCATACAAAATCTGGCAACCCTATAGAAGTGAATATAAATTCCCAATTAACCACCAAAGATATTTATTACACCTTGTGCCAACGCCGGGATTTCACATTAACACAATTATGGCAACAATGCATACTCATGAGCATTTTCTTATTATTATGCATCAGTGGATACATTCTAATTCACATATTTCTTAAAGAATCAGTTATTGAATTGCAAAAATTAAATAGACTTTTATTTGTAATCAGCAACATAGTATCCGTAATATGGGTTATAATAGCAAAATATACTCAAAAATATTATAAATCATATAACCAAGCTATTTCAGAGTTAGAACAGAATATTCAATATGCTACTCCAAAAACAAAAAACTACACAAACATTCACGCCAACACCCAAAATGAAATAATATATTTATATTCATATTTACTCAATATACTCTTAGGGGCATTAATAATAGGCACGGGAATATACTTCAATTGGGAACAGGAGAATAAAAGTAATTTGTTATTATTCATAGGACTATCATTAATCCTCCCTTATAAACTTATATGGATAAAAATTTGCAAATTAATATGAGCTCCTACGACAAATATTCCTCCCGCAACAAACGCATCAATATACCGCTGGAGAATTTCCGCTTCTTCCATCAGCCAAGCTCCGATGAGGAGGTTGACCCCAAATACATCAGCCGACAGAACGCGGAGCATCAGTTAAAAAACTGGCTGGAAGAAGAAAAAACCAACCACGGCGTATATTTGGTGACAGGGTATCGCGGAATGGGCAAATCCAGCCTGGTCGGTAAGGTGTTGAACGACTTGAAGGGAAAGCCATACTATGTCCTGAAAGTCAATCTCGGACAAGAAAACATCAATGAAAAAGAGCTCCTGCGGATTGTCGCAAAAATGCTGTATGAAAAGACCTGCGAGAAATTGCAACCGACTGCAAAATGGTATTGTTCCACATGGTTTTGTGGCATACTCTCTCTTCTGATAACAATATTCTTCATAGTATTCAGCAACTGGAATAATATCCAAAACTGGCTCTTGTCTGCCTTTAATATAACTCCAGATATAAATTGGATAACATTTATCATTACTCTTATAACGGCATGGGCAATCATTTACTTCTTAACCAGCTTGTTGATTCTTTTCATCTCTTTTCTAAAAAATAAACAAGAAAACAAAATAATAAAGGAAGCCCTTAAAAAGCTGAAGAATCTATGCACACGACTGAACGCGACGGTTTCTTATGAAAACGGGTACAAACTGTCTTTTAAAGGCGGCGGCATATCGCACAAGCAAAACCAGAATCTTGAATCCGCAAGCGTGCAGGAAATTGAATACGAGCTGATACAGTTCCTAAAGACAATAAAAGAATGCAGGAAAGACGTGAAATTCGTTATCGTGCTGGACGAGCTGGACAAAACAGAGCCATCCGGAAATGACGAAAAAACCGGAATGGACATACCGGATTATGGGAAAGTAGAGTCGAAACCGGACCAGCATGTGACAAGCCGCGAAAGGCGGCAGGAAGTGTTGCGCATCATCGCGAACATGAAATTCTTCCTTACCACTGCACAGGCCTATTTCATCTTCATCGCCGGACGGGAACTGTACGAAGCTTTCCAAGCCGACATGTCGGACCGCGATTTCACAATCAGCAGCATTTTCACGAACGTGCTGAATATCGACAGCTTCCTGACATCCAGCAGAAACGCGAACAATACGGCTTTGATGACGGAACAATTTATCTGCAAACAGCTTTTCCCCAAGGAAATCAAAGAAATCATCAAAGAAAGACATAAGGAAAGTCGGTACGACAAAAACAATCCGTATTGCCTGAAAAACTATTACTATTACCGTTTGGAGAAAGACAAGGAGAACGAGAAGCCATCACAAAAAGACGCGATCTGGAGGGAAGTGTTGTTCCTCTACCATTTCACGCATTACCTGACCTACATCAGCAACGGCTCTCCCAAAAAGATGAGCATGTTCTTTGAAAAGAATGTCCGGAACGGCACGTATCTGAATGAAAATAAAAAAACAGGAGGAGATACAGACATACCCGAAGGATTCTATCTTTCTTTCGGCTATTATACCCAACAGAAGATCAACTTTATCCATTACCTGACTTATCCGGTGATGCAGTCCGTCATCAACATGTCGAACATGTACGGGGACAAATTGTTGGTATCCGCTTCCTTCCTGATCAGCCACATCTATAAATTTCATAACAACGGTTTCTCATGGCGGAACATCGAGCAGACTCCGGAGTTGCAGGAAATCAACAAAACGCCTGAAATCAGGGAGTTCATCAGCTCGGTCATCGATTACCTCAACCACACACACCTCACGACAATCGTGTGCGGACTATACCATTACAAGTTCCCGATGCGGATAACGGAAGAAATCTCCTTCTTTTCAAAAGTGTCGAACGAGGTCTCCTCGTTGTTCAACTTTTCTTTGGACCAGTCCAAGGCACTCAAGGAACACTACATGAATCTGCTGGCTTATTACAGGACACAGAACAACTCCCCATCCTTGTACCAACAAGAAAGCATACACCATTCGCTGGGAGATGTCTACATGATGGAGGAAAACTATTCCAAGGCCATCGGAGAATATAAGACGTGTGTAGACTTGGTCATGACAGGAAAAAACACGATGGAACACTCTTTGAACGATGTGCTGTTCGCCACCCGCACCATGCTGAAATTAGGACTGGCACACGAGAAAAGGAAAACCGACAACTCCGCTTTCATCGTCTACGGAACATTGATCAATTACCTGAAAGAAATCAAAAACAACAAAACCAACTCGATACTTTTCGAGGACATACGCATCATGCATCTGGCTATTCTGGCAAAATTATATGTGCTGGAGAAACTGGACACGGACGGAATAAAATGCCATCATGTCAAACAAGCCATTGATGATTTCAACGAATTGATGCAAACGGGAACTTATTTCCCATTCTATATGAACATATCCCAAACAAGTGATATAGTACAAGCAGATTTCTATAGAAAACTGGGAGACATACTTTACTATAAAAATAGTAAGTTCTCTACAAATCCTGATCTTAAAATAAAATCAGCTTATGAAGCTTATATTGAAAGCTTAAAGATATTAGACTTGAATAATACAAACGATAAAAACCAACAAGTACAATATGTCTTTAAACAATCATTCAAAGAAACAGATAAAAACAATTCCACCAATAAAAGAGACAATTTTCTATACAACATAGGGCTTGTCTGCGAGTCATTAGGACACGTCAGCTATTCTGACTATGAAGAACATGAAAATCAAGGAGTTTATCACAAGGTTTTTTTTGAAAAACTTATAAACAAATTAAAGACAAAGAGCAAAGATATAAACATAGAAGCAAAGAACAACCTGGAGCGAAGCATCCTGTATTATCTGGCCGCGTCACGCTATTACAACGCATCATGCGAAAGAAACCTGTCCAGCCAGTGCTATATAGAAATCATATTGGCTCTCTCATCCTACATGCCGACCATCAAGGAAAAAGGGAAAGTACCGGGAAAAGAGTTCAGAGACTTCCTGGACCTCATGGTGCATTTCCTTTTGATCTGCAAACACCGCCAATACGAGCACATCCATCTTTCTGAAATAAACACACTGAAATGGATGCAAGGACGCGAATTGTACGAATACATCGAATTATGCGACTTGTCCATCGCACCGGATATAGAAGAAATCGTTTATGCGTATTATACAATCAAACTGGATCTGGCCATTCTTTACGATGGAAAGAGACATCAAGATGCAGAAAAAGAAAGGAACAGCCTTGTCAAATTCTATAAAAGCCGCCTGATGACGGGCAAAATCACATGCAGCACCCTGACATCTTCCATCCTGAACCAGAGACTGAAAGCACGCTTCAACGAATTTCTGTTATCAGAATTATTGGGCATTGAGGAAGATAAATTAAAGGATGCCACTTTGGAGGATTTGATGTCATTCCAAGAACGTGACATCTTTAGAAGCCCGTGGATTAAAGCACTTTTCCAAGAAGGGGAAGGAGAAAAATATGAAGATAAATTTGATGTGCTGGAGTTCTTGATCAGCGACGGGAATTTTTGTCTGTCCAGCATACTGGAGAAAATCATTCCGCTACGAAATACAACGTTGTTCAACAACTCCTTTAAAGGTGACATTTACTATCATCTGATGAGATTCACGCACCTGTATAAACTGCTGTACTGCTATTACAGTTATGTCGACCCTTCAAACAGGAGAAAAATCGACCTGTATCTGAGCAATTGCAGAATCAAGGGAGAAGAATTCCCGGAAGGACAACTGATAGCGACAATCAAGCAAGAGATCAATAACGAGAATGACGGTAACACAATCAATGTATATTCCGTCAACCTGCCCTCAGACGTGGAAGAACGGCGCAATAACTTCCTGAAAAAGATGACTTATGCCACCAAGCGGACAAACCCGAGCAAAACAATCAAAATATATCTGGCTGAAAACGCCATTTATTATTACACACAAGCCTGGCAGGTACACAACCAGGGAAAAAGTTACCAACTGATGATACGCAACCTGCACTTTCTGGATGACGACTTGAACAACAACACCTGCCAGTTCTATATGACCATAGAACGCTTGCTCATAAAAAACAAAACTATCCAAAAACGGATAGAAGAATTAAAAGAATTATATAAAAACTCTTATTATTATAAGGCGGACAGCTATTTCATAAAAGAAGAAAATATGGAAGATTCCTGACAGTTTGTATAAGTCAAAAAAAATCACGAATATTGCAGATACAAACCTAAAAAACGACCTGAACATGAAAAAACTTTTCCTGCTGTTCGCTTCCTGCTGTATCTGCTGGAATCTTACGGCACAGACCTCTTTGAATGGTAAGGACTGGGAAGCACGCATCGCCGGCAACGGATGTCTGGAACAAATCGTCTTTAAAAACAAGGGACAAAACGACACGGTGCCTTTCTTCCGGAAAGACAATCAGCATACCGGCCCTTCCTTCTATGCCGTTGCGGACGGCAAAACAACAGACGCCCCGTGGATACCCGACGGACGCCTTTCTTACCGGGCCGTCATCGACAGAGTGGAATGCCGCATGAGCTACAAAGACTGGAAAGGCCAGCCGGCTCTGGAAGTGACTTTGATCAATACGGGACACGTACCCTTCCAGCCGGAAAAAGCCGGACTGCGTCTGGGCATCGACACTTACATGGACAAATATCCTGACTGGTTCGGAAAATATTTCCCCACACTGATGCGCAACGAGAAAAACCATTTTTTCGGCTACCTGCAGACACCCACCGGACATACACTGGGAATCGTATCCCCACAACCTGTCGCCTCATGGAGCGTGGAATACAATCTGGGCTATCAGGACCCCGCGCCCCACTGGTTCATGGGACACCGCATCGAGTCATTGAACCTGGACCTGCTGAACGCCCTGCCTTTGCCGGAACATCACCCACAGAACCTGTGGATGCTGAGGCAGGGGGAAAGCAAGACATGGACCATCGCTTTTGTCAACATCAGAAAACCAGATGAACTGGAGGAGACACTCCATCGGCTTGCCGACATCCCCATGCTCCGGATTCCGGAAACCACCTGCCGACCGGGCGGGCAGCTCACTTTCGATGTGCTGGCCGGCAACGCACGGACAACCGTCCGCAACGACCGGGGAGAAGAACTGAAGCTGACATCGGAAAGACTGGACGGACACACGCAGCGAATCACCTGCACCCTGCCGGAAACCGGACTGTACACAATATCCGTGGACGACGGACAAAGGCAGGCGGAAGGAATACTCTCCGCACACGCCTCATGGAAACAGACACTGGAACAAGCACGTCAGGGAGCCTGGAAATATCACCAGAAAGCTACCTCGCACATCGAGAGCTGGTACGGCTTCTACTCCGCCTTTCTGGCGGCACAGTATTTTCCTGACAAGGAGCTGGACCGGAAACTCCGCCAACGGTTCGACTATCTCTTCACCCTGCTGCACGATACGATAAAAATGGAACCCAAATTCTACGGTTCCCGTATCCAGAACACATCGGGCACCATCAACCTGCTGGTGAGGAAATATCATGCGTATAAAGACCCGGAAGACCTCCGGAAAGCGTCACGACTGGCCGACTGGCTCATCAACACCTGGCAACGGAAAGACGGAGCGTACGTGAACCATAACATCATCTACACCAGCGTCATCTATGTGGCCAAAAACATACTGGAGCTTGCCCTTGCCGAGTATGAACTGGGAAAGGACAACGCGGAATGGGAACAGGCCGCCGAAAGGCATTATGCCTCAGCCAGACGCGCCATCGACCAGCTGGTCGCCTCACAAGGCGATTTCGAGACGGAAGGGGAACTGACTTTCGAGGACGGCATGATATCCTGCTCGGCCCTCCAGATAGGAATGCTCGGACTCATGCAGAAAGACGCCCAGACACGTGCCCACTACACGGAAGCGATGCTCGACATACTTGAAAGCCACGACTGTCTGACCCAGCTCCGTGTGCCCGACGCACGCCGACGGGGCGGCACAATGCGCTACTGGGAAGCCCAATATGACGTGCAGATGCTGCCCAACATGTTCAACTCGCCTCACGGATGGAGCGGATGGCGCGCGTACGCCACCTACTACGCTTATCTGCTGACCGGTGAAGAACGCTGGTTGAGGGAGACCTACAACGCCATGGGGGCCTTTTCAAATCTCATCGACTACCGGACCGGAGACCTGAGATGGGCTTTCGTGGTGGATCCCTATCTCCGGGTAAGACAGACCTGCAGCGCCGACACACACGTCACAGCAGACTCTCTCAGCTTCGGGAACCCCCATCCTGACCTGTACGACACACGCCGGTTCATCATCGGCGAGCAATATGTCAACATGATCAGCGACTGGCAGACGGTGAACACACAAGACAACGATGTGCATGAGGTATTCAAGTTCATGGGCGAGGCCATGCTGACCAACGCGTTTGTCGTGGAACGCCCCGACGGCACATTGGCCGGATACAACTGCAGGATATCCCGGAAAGGGAATGCACTGGAGGTTGAAGCGGACGAAAGACAGATGGTCAACCTGCACTGCAACCTGCGCCATGCCTATACAGTGAAATTCCGTGGGAAAAGCCGTAAGACAGAAGCCGGCTTCATGGGATGGGCCTTCGGCACGGACATCTATCTGAATCATTGACCGGATATAAAGAGAGAGGATATACCATTTCTCCTTTGGCATTCGCCAGAACTGACAATGGTCTATATCCTCTTTCTGTATGTCATGGCCGCCACCAGACAGAACAGGATGGCAAAGCCGGACAACGCCGCATATTGCACCCAAAGGTCTGCCACAGTGGCTCCTTTCAAATAGACGGAACGCATGATTTCTATGAAATAGCGCGGCGGGATGGCGTAGGTGACACACTGCGCCCACCGTGGCATGGAAGCGATGGGAGTGAACAGTCCGCCCATCAGCTGGAATACGACGATGAAGGCGAACATCATGAATATGCTTTGCAGAATAGTCGCCGACTTGTTCGCTATGAACACACCCAGACCTGACATGACGAGACTGAACAGGATGGCCGCAAAATAAATATCCACGACATTCCCTTCCGGCACCAGTCCATAGACCAGCCAGCCGACAAGCATTCCGACCGTCACGACCAGTATTCCCACTATCCAATAGGGTATCAGTTTCGACAAGACAAACTCCAATCGCCCGACCGGCGTGACGTTCATCGCCTCGATGGTTCCTGTTTCCTTTTCGCTGACCAGATTAAGAGTCGGAAGGAAGCCGCAAATGATAATGAGCAGCACCACCATAAGCGCCGGTATCATGTAGTTCCGGAAATTGAGCGTCGGGTTATAAAGATTGACAACGGTGGCCTCCTGCACCGGCATGGTGATGCCTTGCTCCATCTGCCAACGGGTAAGGGTATGGACCGCGGACATAGTGGCATATTGCGCGCCTAATGTCCCTTTTGTCGCGTTCACACCGTTCGCCTTCAAATCCAGTTCAGGCCTCTTCCCGTTTGTCAGATCCCTCAGGTAATCTTTCGGAATGGTGACAATGGCGTCCGCCTTTCCGCCCTCTACCTGCCGGAACGCCTCATCGTAACTGAAATAGCAGCCGGTCACGGACAAGTATTCCGACGCGTCCATGTCCGCCACCATCCGCCGCGACAATTCCGTCCGGTCATTATCTACCACGACCACTTCCACGTTCTTCACATCAAGAGTCGCCACAAGGGGGATTATCAGCATCACCAGAATGGGCATCGCTACTATCAGGCGGGGGATAATAGGGTTGCGCTTCATCAGCGACACTTCTTTCCTGAGCAGTATCTTCAATGTATTTGCATTCATACAGCCTTCATTTTTTAGTATTAAACTTCTTGATGGCCAAAGCCAATACAACCAATGTCATTCCCGACAAGACCAGGACCTCCGTCAGCACATATCCGACAGGAAGCTGCTGGATCATCAGGACACGCATGGCCGAGATATACCAGCGCGCGGGGATGATGCACGAAAGCCATTGCAGAACCAACGGCATGTTCTCTACCGGGAAAATCATGCCGGAAAGCAAGACCACCGGAATCATGAACATCACGCCGGAAACGAGCAAGGCAGATACCTGTGTGGAGGCAATGGTGGAGATGAGCAGTCCCAATGCAAGGGCAAGAATGACATACAGAATGGTCACCCATATCACATTGATGACGCTGAAGGAGAAAGGAAGACCCAGCACGGTATAGCCCAGCACCAGCACCAGCGTGAGGATGATGCATGACAGCAGGAAGTAGGGCACCAGTTTGCCAAGAATGATTGTCCGGGGATGTACCGGCGACACCAGCAGCAGGTTCATGGTTCCCGTTTCCTTTTCGCTGACAATCGACACGGAAGTCATCATCGCACAGATAAGAATGAATATCATGCCCATGATGCCCGGAACAAAGTTGTACGCACTTTTCAGCTGCGGATTGTAGAGCGTGTCGGTCACCACCGGGATGCCCGCCCCGGAACTGATGACATTCTCCAAATAAGCCGTAGAAGTCTGTGCCATAGTCGTATTGGAAGCGTCCACGACAATCTGATGCTTCAGCTTCCCGCCTTCCGTGCGGAACACGACAGCAGCATCTGCCCGACCCTTCCGCAAAAGGCTTTCCACGTCATTGTGAGTAACTATACCTTCAAACGTGAAGTAGGAATTGTTGCGGAAGCGATCTATAATCTGTTTGGTCTCATCCGTATGTTGTTCCACTACGGCGACAACCCGTACATTGTTGACCTCGGTGGATATGGCAAACCCGAACAGCAACAGCAGCACAACGGGCATGAGCAACACCACCGTCACCGTGCGGAAGTCGCGCATGAGGTGCAACACCTCTTTCTTTATGAGTGATTGGAATATAGACATTAGTAATTAAGAATTAAGAATGAAGAATTAGGAATGAAGGGTGAAGAATGGGGAACGAAGACATACATGACAGGTTGTATCCGAAAATTCTTCATTCTTCGCTCTTCATTCTTCATTAAAATTAGTCTCTTTTCGCGTCTTTCGCCACCATGCGGAATACCTCGTCCATGGTTCCGGCATGATACTGCCGTTTCAATCCTTCCGGACTGTCCAATGCATTGACACGTCCGTCCACCATGATGGAGACGCGGTGGCAATATTCAGCTTCATCCAGATAGTGAGTAGTCACAAAGACCGTCATACCCTCAGACGAAGCCCGGTAAATCATTTCCCAGAACTTGCGCCGGGTGGAAGGGTCAACCCCTCCGGTCGGCTCGTCCAGAAATACGACATCCGGCGAGTGCAGGGTGGCGGCGGCAAACGCCAGCTTCTGTTTCCATCCGAGAGGAATTTCCTTTACCAGCACATTCCTCATGTCTTCCATGCCCAATGCCTTGAATACAACATTGGTCTTTTCCCGGATGCTCTTTGCCGACATGCCATAGATGGTGGCAAACAGGTTCAGGTTCTCCCACACCGTCAGGTTCTCATAGAGGGAGAATTTCTGGCTCATGTAGCCGATGTGCCGCTTGATTTCCTCCGCCTGACGGAGAATGTCATACCCGGCTACAGTCCCGCTGCCTGATGTCGGAAAGCTGAGCCCACACAACATGCGCATGGCGGTGGTCTTACCCGCGCCGTTTGCTCCCAAGAATCCGAATATCTCGCCCCGGCGTACTTGCAATGTGATATGGTCAACGGCGGTGAAACTCCCGAATTTCTTGGTGAGGTCTTTCACTGATATTACAATTTCCTTAGCCATCGTCCTTAGCCAATTTAATGAACAAATCTTCTATATTTCCTTTTGCCGGCCAGATCCGGGCATCTTCCAGACCTTCCTGCCGAAGCTTGCGGACTGCATCGTCCGGATTGAAGCCGTTGTCTGTCACGACATGCAACGTGGCTCCGAAGGTGTAGCAATCTTTCACGTCCGACAAAGTACGCAACGCTTCCAAAAGCGGATACATGTCTTTGGACGATGCGTTGTAAAGATTCTTGTCCAGCCCCTCAATCAGCCTGACAGGTGTATTCACATCCAGAATCCTTCCCTTGTTTATCAGGGCGATGCGTTCGCAACGCTCGGCCTCGTCCATATAGGAGGTGGAGACAAGAATCGTGATGCCCTTTTCTCGCAACATGGCCAGCATGCCCCAGAACTCGCTTCTCGACACGGCATCCACTCCGGTAGTAGGCTCGTCCAGAAGTAAAATTTTCGGGCGGTGTATCAGCGCACAGCTCAGGGCGAGTTTCTGTTTCATTCCACCGGACAAGGCTCCTGCCTTGCGGTTAGGGAACTTTTTCAGCTGGTCGAATATCGGGGCTATCAGGTCGAAGTTGTCCTTTACCTTCACACCGAACAGCGAGGCGAAGAAGTGCAGGTTCTCATCCACGGTAAGGTCGGGATAAAGGGAAAACTTCTCCGGCATGTAGCCTATCTCGGTGCGCAGTTTCCGGTAGTCCTTTACCACATCCAGTCCCACCACGGTAGCCGAGCCCTCATCGGGACTGAGCAAAGTGGTCAGTATCTGATACAGCGTGGTCTTGCCCGCACCGTCCGGACCGATAAGGCCGAACAGGGAGCCTTCGGAAACGGAGAAGCTCACATGGTCAAGGGCCACGAGTTTTCCGTACCGCTTCGTCAGGCCTTGAATGTCAATTGCATTTTTCATAAGCGTACCTCTCCATATTGCCCGAGTTTCAACCTGCCATCGTTTTTGACTGCAACCTTTACGGCATATACGAGGTTTGACCTTGAGTCTTGCGTCTGGATAGACTTGGGGGTGAACTCGCTTTCCTGTGCTATCCAGATGATTTTTCCCGCATATTCATATTGTTCGTTTCCGCCGAAATCGGCTATGACGGTCACCTCTTGCCCGATCCGGATGTGGGCCAGTTGGGAAGCCGTGAAATAGCAGCGAAGATAGATGTCATTGAGGTTTGCCATCTTGAAGAGTGGGCGTCCTGGAGTGGCATATTCACCCTGCTCGGCGTATTTCTGCAGGACGGTTCCGGTTATCGGTGCGATGATGCGGCTCTTGCGTATCTGTTCCTCTACCTGCTCTTTCTGATATTGCAGGGCGGAAGCGCTTTCCGTGATGGAGCTACGGTTCTTGTCCAGCGTAGAAAGCAGACCTTCCAATTGGCCCCGCAAGGTTCTTAACCCGGCATTCGCGTCATCGCTTTGTTTCTGAGTGGCCGCTCCATTGGCCAGCAGACGGGCTATGCGGTCGCATTCATTCTGCTGGTGAGCAATCTGCGACCTCAATGCTGCAGCCTGCGCCGCAATGTCTGGCGATGACTTCTCGGTGGACAGCTGTTGGCTATGAAGCTGTTTCCGTTGCAGCACAAGCAAGGTGGTATCCACCAGTCCGACCTGTTGTCCGATTTCAAGACTGTCTCCCTCGTCAACGGCAAACGATACAAGTTTTCCACTGGTTTCAGCAGATACAGTTACGGTAGTTGCCTCAAAGAGGCCTGTAGCATCATACTTTTCAGAGTTCCGGCAGGAAGCCAACGCCAAAACGAATATGGAGAATAATACTGTCTTTTTCATTTGTTCAAGGTGTATTTAAGTTGGTAAATGCTTTGGAGAAGCTGTATTTCATGATAGGATGCGGTGAGACGGGCCTGTTTCTCATCCGTCAGCTTGGTCAGCAAGGCAGTAGCATCGATGACTCCGTTGTCCAGTTGGGATTCTGCCGCTTCCCTAACGTTGGTACGCAATTCCACTATCCGGTCATTCTCTTTCATGACGGCTTTCAGCTCGCCGATATGGTCAAGCTGCGACTGGATCTGCATATTCGTGTTGAACAGGAACACATCCCGTTCCACGGCTATGTTGTCCGACGAAAGGCGCAGTTTCCGCCTGTTGTTCTTCTTTGTGTAAAACGCTCCTATGTTCCATGACACTTTCACTCCCGCAAGAATGTTGAACGAAAGGTTTCGGTTCATCATGCTCTCGAAATAGTCAAATCCCGGATAACCGTAATAAGCCTGGACGAACAGCCCGATTTTGGGCATCGTGCTTGCCGTGATGCTCGCGTTCCTTGCCTCATTCGCCTGCAGTTGCGCTTCAAAATGCCTTAACTCAGGACGGTCGGACATCAGGCCCTGAGGAATGGATGCATCCGGTCTTGTCAGTTCTTGCCCGACAAGACTCCTCCCCGTGAATATTTCAAGTACTTTCCGATAACTTTTCGATGTACTTTCCGCCTGAATGAGCTGCTGAGCATTGCTGAGATACTGCGCTTCCACCATATCCACATCGCTTTGCATGGCGGTACCATTCTCATGCATCGTCCGCAGCTTGTTGAGATTGCTTTGCAGCAATGCCTGCATGATCCGAATCTGTTCTGCCTGTTCCTCAATGAGCAGGATGCCGAAATACAAATCTTCCACCCTTTCGCGGATGGCATAAAGCTGGACATCCAGAGCAGCCTGCCGTTCCGCGTTCTCGGCACGTTCTATCTTCCGTCCGGTTTTCGACGCGCCTCCATCCCAAATGTTCTGGCTGATGTCCGCCCCGACCTTATATTGCCATTCATTCAATCCGGAAATGGACGCACCGGTCTGACTGATAATCCCGGCCAATGATTCCGGGAAAGAAGGTATCTCATTCTGCACGGTTCCCTGTCCATACACATTGATTTGCGGCAGCCAGCTCTTGTTAATGTCCGACAGGTTCACTTCTTTGGTCTGCTCCAACAGATCATACTTCCGGATGAGCGGATAGTTGTCTTGTACAAGTTTGACGCACTCTTCCAATGTCACTTGAGCGGAAAGTCGGATTCCGGCAAACAGCGACAACACCAAAAGCAAATACAGTTTCCACATGATCACTGAATTTTAAGTTTGTTCAAGATGGTCTCCACATTCTCTTTCTTGCGTATAGCCAAGAATTCATCGTAGTCCCCGTAGGAATCCCCTATCGCGCCATAAACGATCGGTGCCGCCATAAACGGAAATACATTGAGCGACACGATGTCTATCAGCAGCATCCTCGCATCGACCTGGCGACAAAACCCTTTGGCGGCATATTCGTCAATCTCTTGCTGCAGATTGTCCAAAAGTTCATTCACGATATTCTGTATGTTCCCTTTCATCGTGTCAATCTGTTCCGGACGGGAGAGCACTTCATTGACAATGAACCTCGGCAAATCCCGGTTGGCGGATATGAAGTCGAAATGCCGTTCGATTCCCTGCCGGATCCTTTCTTCCAGAGGCAAGTTGGCATCGCCGATGGCACTCAACAGGATATCGGCCAGCATGCTTATCTTCTCTGACACTATCCGCTCGAAGAGCTTGTCTTTCGTACGGAAATAATAATGAAGCATGGCATGGGTCACACCGGCCGCTTCGGCAATAGACGCCGTTCTTGCACCGGCATATCCCTTTTCAAAAAATTCATTCTCGGCTGCTTGAAGGATTCTTGACTCTGTATCCTGCAGGTGGTCCTGTTCTTTATCCATATTGCAAACTATTTGATTCAACTAATTAGACTAACAATTTTGTTAGTGCAAAATAAGGTATTATTTCCATATACGCAAAACAGATTATCGGGAAGCACAGACGCAAGCCATACATTTACAGTTTATTAACAAACAGAAAACTGTCCGTGCATATTTTCAATTCAGCAATATACTGCACCTGAAAGCTTTTCCAATCAACGCCCCCTACAGAAATACAAAGCGATTGGCTTCTGCCAGCTATGCCTTTGCCTTGCAGATAATACACACACAAACAGGAAACCGTGCAAAGAGAATGTACGACTTGTTCATCCGAAAAAACAATGCGCGTATAAAATTTTCATTAACTTTGCCTCCAGTAAACATCTATTGAAAAAACCATGAAAAAACTATTTCCTACCTTTGTTTTGTGTCTGCTTGCCTGTGTTGCAAACGCATCACCTGTCACCGGACTGCTTGAACGTATTGACCCGGGAGCCTCAAACAAATTCAAGATAGAACTGCAACGCGCGGACACCGACTTTTTCGAGCTGGACCAGCAACAGGAGAAAGTAGTGGTGCGCGGAAATAATTATGTAAGCATCGCCACCGGAATCAACTGGTACCTGAAATATTATGCAGGCATCCATCTGTCATGGAACGGCATGACCGCGGAATTGCCCGACATACTGCCGCCCGTTCCACAAAAGGAACGGCACGAGACTACGCTAAAGTACCGGTACGACCTGAACTACTGCACTTTCTCATACAGCATGGCTTTCTGGGACTGGAAACGCTGGGAACAGGAGATAGACTGGATGGCTCTGCATGGCATCAATCTCCCTCTGGCACTGGTAGGAGCGGATGCCGTATGGCGCAACGTCCTGCTGAAACTGGGTTATACAAAAGAAGAGGCCAACGGGTTTGTTGCCGGACCGGCTTTCCAAGCCTGGTGGCTGATGAACAATCTTGAAGGATGGGGAGGCCCCAACAGCGACCAATGGTATGAGGACCGTATCGTCTTGCAGAAAAAAATATTGAAACGGATGCGCGAGTTCGGCATCCAGCCCGTAATGCCCGGATATTCCGGAATGGTTCCCCATAATGCCAAAGAGAAACTGGGGCTCAACGTCACCGATCCCGGCCTGTGGAACGGATTCCACCGCCCCGCTTTCCTGCAACCGACTGACAAGAGTTTCCAGAAAATCGCCGCCCTCTATTATAAGGAAATGAACAAGCTTTTCGGAAAAGCCGACTATTACTGCATGGACCCGTTTCATGAAGGAGGAAGTGTGGAAGGAGTGGACCTTGACGCCGCGGGACAAGCCATCCTGCAAGCCATGAAACGGAACAACCCCGATGCCGTATGGGTGATACAGGCTTGGGGAGCCAACCCTAGAGCAGAAATGATAAAGAACATTCCCCGAGGCGACATGCTGGTGCTCGACCTCTATTCCGAAAGCCGTCCGCAATGGGGTGACCCACAATCGACCTGGCTACGCAAGAATGGTTTCAACGGACATGAATGGGTTTACTGCATGCTGCTGAATTATGGGGGCAACGTAGGCCTGCACGGAAAGATGGCACATGTCATCAATGAATATTACAAGGCCAAGGAAAGCCGTTTCGGAACAACCTTGTGCGGTGTAGGAATGACAATGGAAGGGATAGAGAACAATCCTGTCATGTACGAGCTGGTATGCGAATTGCCATGGCGCGACAAACGGTTCGACAAAGATGAATGGCTGGCCGGATACCTGAAAGCACGGTACGGAAAACCGGATGAACATGTGCTGGAAGCCTGGACACTGCTGAGCAATACCATTTATAATTGTCCTGCCGAATCAACCCAGCAAGGCACGCATGAATCCATATTCTGTGCCCGTCCCTCACTGAACGCCTATCAGGTGTCCACCTGGTCGGAAATGTCCGACTATTACCGCCCCATGGACATTATCCGTGCGGCCGGCATTCTGCTGGAAAGTGCTGACAAATTCCGGGGAAACAACAACTTTGAGTATGACCTTGTGGACATTGTCCGTCAGGCCGTTGCCGAAAAGGGACGTCTGGTATACCCGGTTGTGGCAAGTGCTTTCAAGTCGGGAGACAAGTCCCTGTTTGATGCTGCCTCACGCCGTTTCCTCCACCTGATTCTCTTGCAGGACAAACTTCTGGCCACTCGCTCCGAGTTCAAGTTAGGACACTGGATAAAACAGGCACGGGCATTGGGACATACACCGGAAGAAAAGAATCATTACGAATGGAATGCCCGGGTCCAGGTTACGACATGGGGAAACCGTATCGCCGCCGATGACGGTGGCCTGCGCGACTATGCCCACAAGGAATGGAACGGACTGCTCCGGGACTTCTATCACATGCGCTGGAAAACCTATTTCAACGAGCTGTCCGCCCGTCTGCATGACGGCACTCTTCCCTCGATTGACTTCTATGCCTTGGAAGAAGCATGGACACTCCGGCATGACACCTATTCCCCCGATCCGGAAGGCAATGTGGTCGATGTGGCGAAAGAGGTCTACAAAGCCATACATCATGATTTGGGAATTAAATAAAGGACGTTTCGAGGAACTGGAAAGACTTTAACGGTTATCCGACCGCTTTCCACTCCTCGATTCCCCGAAGCTTGTTGCTGAAATTCACTCCCAATTTGAACAGTTTCCGTATACCAGAGGCAAAAGGAAAAGTGTGCTGGTTAAGGATTGCTGCCAACGAAGCCTCATTCTCATATTTCCGGGCGTTCAAGTCGAGATGAAACACCGGGTATTCCGTCCACTCCTGCTCCAGATTTTCCACAGCAAGGCCCGAGAACAATTCTCTTTTACCCTGAAAACAAGCTTCCAACGTAGATATGAGCAAACTCTTGCCAAACCGTCGCGGACGGCTCAGAAAATAATATTTTCCACACGTAACCAACT
The DNA here is from genome assembly GCA_019120125.1 of Candidatus Phocaeicola excrementigallinarum. Classification (GTDB taxonomy): domain Bacteria; phylum Bacteroidota; class Bacteroidia; order Bacteroidales; family Bacteroidaceae; genus Phocaeicola; species Phocaeicola excrementigallinarum. The sequence continues at coordinate 20,922 of DWVR01000082.1, forward strand.
GGTAGACCAGTCCGCCTTTGTCCACATAAAGAGACCCTCCCTTGCGGATTTCCTCGAAACTCTGTATACCTATCTGATAAAGTCTGCTCATGACAATCAGGATAAACGGTTGACAAGACAAAGCGAATGATTTTTCTCCGAACATCTCTAAAAACAATCCTTAAAACGCATACAACCAAATCCATAACCAGACTTAAAAGATAAAAGAAGAACGTTTTAAAACAAAATAACAAACCGACAGAAAATAATCACTCTTAATTTAACTCCATAAAGAATTTTTCTTAACTTTGCGGTGCGTCAACCAACGGAAAACACTTTAAACAAAATATTAGGAATTATGATGACAATTGACAAATTCAACTTTGCCGGAAAAAAGGCAATTGTTCGTGTGGACTTCAATGTACCTTTGAACGAAGAAGGTAAGATTACCGATGACACTCGTATCCGTGGTGCATTGCCTACTTTGAAGAAAATCTTGGCCGACGGTGGTGCCCTGATTATCATGTCTCACATGGGTAAACCGAAAGGTAAAGTAAACGCCAAATATTCTTTGAGCCAGATTGTAGACGCTGTATCTGCCGCATTGGGCACTCCTGTCCAGTTCGCTCCCGACTGCGCAAAAGCACAGGAAGCTGCCGCTGCCTTGAAACCGGGCGAAGTGCTGTTGCTGGAGAACCTCCGCTTCTATCCGGAAGAAGAAGGAAAACCGGTAGGCATCGACAAGGAAGATCCGAACTACGATGCTGCCAAGAAAGAAATGAAGGCCCGTCAGAAAGACTTCGCAAAGACTTTGGCTTCATACGCTGACTGCTATGTGATGGACGCATTCGGTACAGCTCACCGCAAACACGCTTCTACAGCTGTCATCGCCGACTACTTCGATGCAGACCACAAGATGCTGGGTTATCTGATGGAAAAAGAAGTGAAGGCTGTCGACAATGTTTTGAAAGACATCAAACGTCCGTTCACTGCCATCATGGGTGGTTCCAAAGTCTCCACCAAGATCGGTATCATCGAGAACCTGATGGACAAGGTGGACAACCTGATTCTCTGCGGCGGTATGACATTCACTTTCGCAAAAGCTCAAGGCGGCAACATCGGCAAGTCTATCTGCGAGGATGACAAACTTGACCTGGCTCTTGACATCATCAAGAAAGCAAAAGAAAAAGGCGTGAATCTGGTATTGGGTACAGACTGTATCGCAGCCGACGATTTCTCCAACGACGCCAACACTCAGGTTTGCCCGGCCGGCAATATTCCTGAAGGATGGGAAGGTTTGGACGCAGGTCCTGAAAGCCGCGAAGCATTTAAGGCAGCTATCGTAAACGCCAAGACTATCCTGTGGAACGGTCCTGCCGGCGTATTCGAGTTCGACAACTTCACAGGCGGTTCAAAAGCCATCGCTGAAGCCATTGCCGAAGCTACAAAGAACGGTGCGTTCTCTCTGATCGGTGGCGGTGACTCTGTTGCCTGCATCAACAAGTTCGGTATGGCCGATCAGGTTTCCTACATCTCAACCGGTGGCGGAGCCTTGCTGGAAGCTATCGAAGGTAAAGTATTGCCGGGTGTAGCCGCCATCTGTGGTGAAGAATAATCTTTATTTCCTTTTTCCATACACAAGCCGTCTTAGAAGTTTCTGAGGCGGCTTTTTTCATTCCGTTCAAAGAAATCAGATGAAGTCTTTTGATAACCCGTTATTTTTTCGGAACTTTGTAGAAACAATCAAACCATCATGCATAAATCCATTGTCCTGTTCTGCCTATTTCTGACGAGCCTCCTTCCCTTGAAGGCCCAGATTTTCCAATACATTGACATGGAGGACGGCCTGAGCAGCCGGCGCGTACTTTCCATCCGGCAGGACGCACAAGACTTCATCTGGATTCTCACTCACAAAGGAATCGACCGCTACGACGGGCAACGGATCAAATTCTATCCGCTGATAAAAAACGGAAACGTCACATACTGTTATCCCAACCAGAACACACTGAAAGCAGACCCGACGCATACCATCTGGGAAATAGGAGAAGACGGGCTGGCTTTCCGGTATGACGAACTGAAAGACTCATTCCAGCTGGCATTCGACCTGAAAGCATCGTTTCCCGAGACAAGAAATGTTCCGGTCAGCACCACCTATCTGGACCAGAAGGGAAACATCTGGTTCTGCTCGGCCCAGAGACAATACATCTACCAACCTTCCGGAAACAAGAGCTATCCGGTAAAGAATCCTATACCGGAAAAGATAGTCTGCATCACACAGGCCGAAGAGGACTCCTACTTCCTCGCATCGGAACACCGGCTTTATTTCGCCAGACTCTCGGACGAGACATTGACCGACATACGTGAAATACAGTTGCAAGACATGGATATTCTCGACTACGTATACTACCACCGTCCCAGCGGATTACTGGTGGTCAACTCCCTGCTTGAAAAGAGCCTCCTGCTCAATCCCAAAAACGGGAAGACCACAGATTTGGGAAACCATTTGAAAGACATCAATATAAACAATATCATCCCCGACCGGACTAACCCGGACAGGCTGCTGATCGCCACAGACGGAGGAGGAGTGCTGACTCTGGACATCGCGGAAAAAAGAATATCACGATTCCTTACGGACGACAGTAAAAGCCTGAACAAGATGAACGGAAACATCATCAAGGATGTCTGCATGGACAAGGACAACCGGATATGGTGCGTGGTCTTTCCCATAGGCATCACCTTATACTCCGACAGATACCCGTCATATAAATGGGTCAGACATGAAACAAACAATGCCAACTCACTGTCACACAACTGTATAAACCACATCCTGGAGGATACGGACGGGGACGTGTGGTTTGCCACAAACAACGGGATAAGCTGTTACCACCCCAAGGAAAAAAGATGGACGACCTACTGCACGGCCGAAAAACAACCTCAATATGACAACCATGTCTTTGCCTCCCTCTGTGAGACCCGGTCAGGAAACATACTGGCCGGAGGCTATATGAGCGGCATCTATGAGATAAACAAAAAGACAGGGACGGTGACCCACCACCAGCAGAAGAAAATGGACAATCCGGAAGAAACCCCAGACAAATATATCAGATGCATCCTGCGTGATTCGGAAGAGACAATCTGGACAGGGGGATTCTACAGCCTGAAAGGATATGGCGTTCCCGGAAAGGAAAAACAGGAATACATCATTCCCTATCCGATTACATATATCTCGGTACGTGACACCAACAGGCTATGGATAGGCACGACCAACGGAATCTACACACTTGACAAGACTACCCATAAGCTGGCACCATTCCTGACGGAAAAAGGAATCGGGTCGGTAAACATGATGTGTCTGCACGAAGGCAACACTTATGTGGGCACTTACGAGAACGGACTGTTCATCATCGACAACATCACAGAAAAGGTGACACACTATCATCAGGAAAACAGTGGGATCAAGACCAACAACATATACAGCATCGTGCCCGACAAGAACGGGAACGTTCTTCTCGGAACAGAAAACGGGATCAGCATCTTCCACCCTAAGAACAAAGAATTCACCAACTGGGCCAAAGAGCAGGGACTGTTTGCCGCCAACTTCAACCCTACAGCCGGAATACACACCAAAGACGGAAAAATCCTGCTGGGAAGCAATGACGGCTTCATCATACTGCACGATTCGCTTGAGGTCCCCACGGACTTCAAGAACCGGATGGTACTCTCAAACCTGGCCATCATGTACCGGACAGTACACCCCTTCGAGAAAGGCTCACCGCTGACCCAGACCCTTGACGAAACACAACTGATCAGACTGAAATACAACCAGAACACCTTCTCACTGAATGTGTCGTCCATCAATTTCGACACTCAGGAAAGCATATCCTATTGCTGGAAGCTGGAAGGATTCTACAATGAATGGTCCGCCCCCTCCAGAAGCGGACTGATCCGGTATACCAACCTGTCTCCCGGAAACTACACACTCAAAATACGCGCCATCTCGCTCGACAACCACCAGGTCATAGAAGAACGCGAGCTGGGAATTATCGTAGGACGCCCCTTCTGGCTGACTTTCTGGGCATTCCTGATTTACTCGGCTATCCTTATCGGCGTGGCATACGCACTCGTGAAATACATGAACATACGCCGGGAACGGAAGATATCGGAGGACAAGATCAACTTCTTCACCCAGGCGGCCCATGACATCCGTACCCCACTCACACTGATAAAGGCCCCGCTCAGCGAGATACTCCAAAAAGAAAAGCTGAGCGAAGAAGGAATGAACAACCTGAGACTGGCCGTTCAGGGAACGGACAATCTTTCCGAACTGGCGGACAATCTGATCAACTTCCAGAAAGAGGAGCTCTATACATCAGAGATTATCGTAACGGAAGTGGAACTGAACCAATATCTGGACAACTACATCCATCAGTTTGACAGCTTTGCCAGACAGAAGGGCATCTCATTGAGTTATTCCTCCACATTCAGCAAGCAGACCGTATGGATCGACATCCATAAAATCAACTCGATTATCCGCAACCTGCTTTCAAATGCCTTCAAATATACTCCGGCAGGAGGAAGTGTGACCGCACAGGCTGAATGCGGGAAAAACATCTGGACACTGACAATCCGCGATACCGGAATAGGAATATCAAAAAAAGACCAGAAAAAACTGTTCAAGTACCTCTTCCGCGGACAAAACGCGGCCAACCAAAGCGAATCGGGAGCGGGAATCGGCATGCTGCTCACCTACAAGCTGATAGAAAGGCACGAAGGTAAAATCAGTTTTGAAAGTACGGAAAATGAAGGCACATGCTTCAAGCTCACCTTCCCGATAAAAAGCAAGAATTTCCGGCACAAGGAAACCACACAGACAGAAAAGCCGGAAAGACAACAACAGACAGCGTTTGAAATGCCCATAAGACAACAGGTTCCTCCACAGGCAGACATGCCGCGCATACTCGTGGTAGAGGATAATGAATCATTGAGAAGGTTCATCATGCAAAGTCTGGCGGACACCTGCCAGACCCTGGAAGCGGCAAACGGCCAGGAAGGGGTGGAGAAGGCGGAAAAGGAACAGCCGGACCTGATCATATCAGACATCATGATGCCGGTAATGGACGGACGCGAAATGTGCCGGACACTGAAAGGCAACATGGACACAAGCCACATTCCGATTATCCTCCTTACCGCATTGAGCGGGGACGAACAGATCCTGCAAGGTTTGGAGACCCGTGCCGACCAGTATCTGGTGAAACCCTTCGACGTGAAGATCCTGAAAGCGACTATCCATACGCTGCTTGAAAACAGACGCCTGATGCGCCAACGTTTTCAACAGGCTGTCACGGCCTTACCGACCGACGAAGCAGCCGTGGAACTTCCAACCAACCTTGACGACGAGTTCATGAAGCGTGTGACCCGGCAAGTCAAAGACAACTTGGGCAAAGAACTGAACGTAGACATCCTGTGCGCCGCCATGAACATGAGCCGTACCAGCTTCTACAACAAGATAAAGGCACTGACAGGCATCGCTCCCGCCGAGTTTATCCGGAACATCCGTATGCAGGAAGCCGCACTTCTGCTGAAAAGCCACCGGTTTACGGTAGCGGAAGTATCCGACAGGATGGGATTCGCCGACCCGAAATATTTCACGGACACATTCAAGAAATTCTACGGAGTGCCCCCAAGCATTTATATGAAAAACCAAAAAGGACAAAAGTGACATGAATTTCTATTTAAAGTCTTTTCTTATATTCTCCCGCATAGGACTTTTCACCATAGGAGGAGGATATGCCATGGTGCCGCTGATAGAGGCCGACCTGGTAGACAAAAGGAAGTGGATAAGCAAAGAAGACTTTCTGGACCTGATGGCATTGGCCCAGACCGTTCCGGGAATCTTTGCCGTCAACATCGCCATCTTCATCGGCTATAAGCTGAGGAAATTCTGGGGAGCGTTCTGGATGGCGGCGGGCACCGTAATGCCCTCATTCGTCATCATGCTGGCCATCGCATTGTTCTTTCGCCAGTTCCAGCATCTGGAGGTGGTGGAGAACATCTTCAAGGGCATACGTCCTGCCGTGGTGGCCTTGATAGCCGCCCCCACTTTCAAAATGGCCAAGTCGGCACGCATCAGCAGATACAACATCTGGATTCCCGTGGTTTCCGCCCTGCTCATCTGGCTGTTGGGCTTCTCGCCCGTCTACGTCATCATTCTGAGCGGTGTGGGAGGATTCATATACGGAAGATACCAGCGGAAACAAAAATCAAAAGAGGAAAAGAAATGATACTGCTATATCTGAAACTATTCTATACATTCTTTAAGATCGGCCTGTTCGGATTCGGCGGCGGATATGCCATGATTTCCATGATTCAGGGAGAGGTCGTCACCCGGTATGGCTGGCTCAGCACGTCTGACTTTACGGACATCATCGCCCTGAGCCAGATGACGCCGGGACCAATCGGCATCAATTCGGCCACATACGTGGGCTATGTGTCCGTGGTCAATGCCGGCTATTCACATGCGGCCGGCGTAATAGGATCCACCATTGCCACAGTATCGGTTGTGCTTCCCTCCTTCATCCTTATGGTACTGATAAGCCGTTTTTTCCTGAAGTACCAGAAACATCCGGCTGTAGAGGCTGTGTTCACCGGATTGCGTCCGGGTGTGGTCGGTCTGCTGGCCGCGGCCGCCCTGGTCTTGATGAACGGAGAGAACTTCGGTACAGACCTGACCCAACAGATTGTCAGCGCGGCACTCTTCATCATCACTTTCATTGCGTCCTACCGCTATAAGGTCAACCCTATCCTGCTCATCGTCTCATGCGGAGTGTTGGGATATGCCATCTACTGAAAATCAGCCCCAAAAAAGCCGGGAAAAAACGCCCTGACGTTTTGTCTGAAACGTCAAGGCGTTTTGATCAAAACATCAAGGCGTTTCAAGTAAAACGTCAGGGTGTTTTCCACAGGGTTGCCAGACACCGTCAGTCCTCATCCTTCGGGGCCGGCATCATCGGCTCCGGAATGGAAAAATCCTTATCCGCAAACAAGGCTGCAAGACCGGATATCTGCTTCAACCGCAACAGCTCGTCCTTATCCATCCCGATATTCCTCATAATCCATTGGTCGGACATCCCCGATTTTGTAAGTTCGGCCACAATATGTGTCATCAGCTCCACCACATGGGTTCCACGCGCACGGTTATGACGGATGGTCGACCCCATGCGATGCGACAGATCCTTATCGATCACCACGACAGGAAGCATTCCATGTTCCCGCTGGTTGATGCGTTTCGACGTAAGCATCACCCGATACCGATGGAAGCCGTCCACAAGAATATATTTATCGTTCTCCTTGTCATGATAGCATACGCAAGGCATCGTAAAACCATCCTCCCAGATGGAAAGTTCCAGGAGCCTCATTTCCGGAGGAGCCACTACATTGGGATTATAATCGTTGGCCACGACTTTCTCGACCGGCACCGCAATCACGTTGTATACCGGGCTTTTATACTCTTCGTTTATGTCCATATATCTTTATATTGTTGCAAAATAAGGTTTTTCCGTCTCAATTCCTCCTTAGTCAAGGCAAATCCCATGTATTTGCAGGCAAAATCGTTTCTCAGAATACAGAGACACATGCGCTTATAGGTCGGTATCTCCTTGAACTCAGGTATGTCAATGTCATCCAGATATTCCATTATCACCGGATGCTTGGTAGTCTTGTAGTTCGTCTTGTTACGGACCTCGATAGGAATCTTGAGGTCAATAAGTTTCTGTATCGTCTCATCACTAAGGCATCCCCCTTTCGTACGCCAGAATTTAATGCTTGTATGCAGTTTGGAGAGATAACCTCTCTGAGTCTCCTCCGGCAATGTGGCCAACAGGAACTCCATGAACGATTTCCAGGTATGTCCTTTGGGCAGTCTGATCGAGTTACGCCCCATGGCATGGGTTCCACCATACAGACCGGAAAAGTTGACCCCGTTCACGCGGCCTATCATTCTTCCCCACGTATCAGGGTCGATAATCTTATACAAGTGCAGGCTCTCAATGGCCTCACAGATAAACGGACTCGCCACACGCTGACGCTCCAGATTCACCCCAGCCTGATAATACAAGTCATACAGCCTGTTGTAATCCCATCCGAATTTCCCGTTGGCGGTCCAGATGTCCGTGGTCCGCCAATCGTAAATGGGATACAGATTGTATACATCGTTGGCCAGTTTTGAGCTCCACTGATAGTTATGGTAAAGCTGCTGCTTTTGTCCACTGTAGATGGTACGCCACCGGTTATAGCTTTCCTGAGTACGTATTCCTACCAGACACGCCGTACGCACCGCATCCTTCTTTTCATGCAACCATGAGGCGAAGCGGAGCTGGAACTCATAATCCCACATGTCATCCCGGAAAAAAGGAAAGTCCTTTACCGTCAACACGCCGGCAGGCATCCGGCGCACCCACAGGTCTTCTTTCTCCGCATCCCACGGACGCCAATAGTTCTGGTACATCGACGTACAGGTACGGACCTTGAACGGCACACACACACGATACACATCCACCACATCCTTATTGGCTTCCAGAAACCTGTCGACAAAATCTATTGTCATCTTATACTGCACTTCGTAATCGATGTGGAACACTCCGATGCGCCTTTTCAGATTATGCCTTCTGATATAATCGATGCACAAGTTCAGAAGCACTCCGCTGTCTTTCCCGCCTGAAAAGGAAACATAGATGTTGTCGAATTCCTTAAACAGCATGGAAAGCCTTTCCTCCACCAGCTCATATACATTCTTTTTCCCGTCAGCCACCATCATCTTTCCATTTTCAGATATTTAGTCCAAACCTTACATGTCTTGAAACCTTCCGACTCAAAATACACGGCATGACGGACCATCACCACCGCATGGAGGCTCTTTTCCAGTTCAGCCTGCTTACCGATGACCGCTTTCAACAACAACGGGAAAAGGGTCTTTTCCTCATTCTCATCCACATAATAATTGTTGACGGTCATCGTGGAGCCTTTCACTTCCACAGGTACGAAACCTTTCACCTCTTTCTCCTCCACAGCGACAAACCAGACAAACGAATCATTTGTCTTGAAAGGATAATTGTTGTTGTATTTCAATATCTTAGGATTCATCACCAATGGAGCCACCAGAGTATAAAGCGCCGCATCCGTGCCTTGAAACTGTAATATTCTTATCATAAAATGTATCGGTTCATTATATCATTCCACAAATGTAGAGAATTTCCACAAATATTCCGCAGAAAACGGCCTGTCATTTGTCGAGAATCTTAAACAGCTCCTCAAAGGATACGCATTCTGAAATGGAGTTTCTTGTCCTGAATATCAACTGGCGGGAAGACCTGACCTCCAATTGCGGATATTCATCCGGATCCGTCAGTTTCATACAGAAATAACCCTGCCGGTTCAACGCGTTCTGAGTCCAATGCCGTAATACCTCATCCGATGCATGCAGATAAACACGGCCCTTTCCCTTCACTTCAGGAGAGAATACGCCATGCGTCAGGTCAAAACAGACATGCGACCGGCTGCCAAAAAGATCATCCATCCTGCCAGCCAGTATCACATCCTCCGTCACCCCACATTCAAGCCCATGGCTTCCAGTCAGCAACCACAGGCGGTCGGACAACACCAGTGCCTGTTCCACATCGTGCGTGGACATCAGAATCGCCTTTCCTTCTTCCACGGCCAACCGGTGTAAGAGTGCCATAATCTCTATCCTGCTGACCACATCCAGAAAAGCCGTCGGCTCGTCCAGCAGAATCAACGGACATTCCTGAACCAACACCTTGGCTATCATCGCTTTCTGACGTTCTCCATCGGACAGTTGTCCCACATAAGATGCCGCCTTGCCCGAAATGCCGACAGCATCCAAGGCATAATCTATCATTTCACGGTCATGTCTGTCCAGACGTCCGAAAAATCCCGTATGTGGCTGACGTCCCAAGGCCACCAGTTCATAAACGGTCAAACCTCCTGCCTGCGTCTTGTCTGTCAGCACCACCCCTACCAGACGTGAGCGCTGGCTCACTGAATAATCTCCGACAGGTTTTCCCAACAGCTCCAGCCGACCGTCCAAAAGAGGCTGTGACACAGACAATGTACGGAGCAACGTGGATTTTCCCACACCGTTGGCACCAAGCAGACAAGTCAGCTCACCCTTATACAAACGGAAGTCCAACTGTGTATGAACCACCCTGCCTTGTTTTCCACGGTAGCCCACCGACAGACCTTTCCCTTCCATGATGACCTCAATCTTTTCCATCAGTTGAAATATTGCAGTTTCCGACGGTTGACAATGACATAAATGATTACAGGAGCTCCTAAAACAGGAGTGACCGCATTGAGAGGAATGATTCCCGTCTCGCCGGGAAGCACACACAGCAAATTACACAAAAGAGCCAATGCGCTGCCACACAACATGGTGACAGGCATCAGGAAATCATGGTTGGAGGTGCCCAACAGAAGCCGTGCCATATGAGGCACCGCCAGTCCGATAAACGCTACCGGACCGCAAAAAGCCGTGGTCACGGCCGTCAGTATACCGGTCGACAACAGAAGCAGACTACGGACCCTGCGTACATTGACTCCCAGATTCTCCGCATAACGGGGACCGAGAAGCAACGCGTTCAACGGTTTGACCAACAACACAGCCATAAGCAATCCCAAAACGACACAACCGGAAAACGCAGGCAGCTGCTCCGACGACACCCCTCCAAAACTACCCATCCCCCACACCACGAACGAATGCACATCCTCTGACGTGGAAAAGAAACTGACAAGAGAAATAACCGACGACACTGCATATCCGATCATAATGCCGGCAATCAGCAACATCACACTGTCACGGATTAACGAAGAAAGGACAAGGACAAGCGACAGGACAGCCACGGCACCAGCCAGCGCACCCAATACAATCGAGAAGAAACCCGTCAGGCTGAACGTGCCTGCGACCACGCCTCCTCCCCCCGCCATCACTACAAGGGCCACACCCAGACTCGCTCCCGAACTGATGCCCAAGACAGAAGAATCAGCCAACGGATTGTTGAATACAGTCTGCAACATCAGCCCGGAAGCAGACAAAGCCGCTCCGCACAGCAACGCGGTCACACACTGCGGAAACCGGGATTCCCAAACAATATAAGCCCACCCAGCCTTTTCCGCCTCCTCACCCCGAAATATACTCCATACGTCACGGACAGGTATATCCACCGACCCGAAAGCAAGATTGGCAGCCATCAGAAGAAGCACGCATACCGCCAATCCTATCCCATATCCATATCCCTTATATCTTTTCATTCCGCCAATTTCGTGAAATATCGGGTATCCGCCTCATCAAACAATTCCGGATGAAGAATCCTGACCATATCTTCCAACAACCGGTCGGGACGGAACGGAGTATCTTCATAAAAGGGAACATAAGAAGTGTTGCAACCATAGATCCTGCGCTCCTTGAACGCCCGGAAACGGGAATACGGCGCATACTCTTCCGCCAGTTCACGACAGGTCTTATCCTTAGGCTGATTGTATTTGATGAACCAGTATTCTGCCTGCTGCCCCTTGTCGAGCACAGTCTCAAAAGCCATCGGAACCGAACCACTGGTATTCAAATAAGCAAACACATAATCAGCACCCGCATCGGCATACAACTGACCGGTCGTACTGTTCCCCCCAGAGATGTACCACGTCGCACCGTATTTAAGGTCACTGAGCACCGTAGGACGGTGCCCTGCGCCTGCAGCCAACGTTTTCATCCCAAGATAAGCTTTCTCCACCTTCCGGAACAAAGAGTCGGCACGCGGATAAGCGCCAGTCAGCAGTCCGTAAAATTTCATCCATTCGGCACGCCCCAACGGAGATGTCTCCATATAATCCGCACATTCCACCAACGGAATGCCAAGTTTGTCCACTTTCCCATATCCTCCACTGTTCTCATACGGTGAAAGCAGAAGGGCGTCCGGATGCAGATCAATGATTTTCTCCACATCGGGACTCATGCTGTTGCCACAATCCGTCACTTTCCCGGCCCGGCAACCTTCCTTGATCTCCGGCACGTTCATATACTCAAGGCCACAGATTCCGGCAATCCGGTCTACCGCCCCCAATTCCTTGAACAGACTGCAATGCACGGACGAATAGACCATACAGCGTTCCAACGGAACCCTTACAACCGTCGCCCCGTCCGGAAGATTTTCAGGCAGACTATCCTCCCTGTCCACCAGCGCATAAGTATGGAGTACTTTCAATGTATCCCAAGGATTACGCAACACAGCCAACGTATAGCTGGGACAACGGACCAGACAAAGATTCTCCGCATATTCCAGCCTTAACGTATCGCCCTCACACACAGAAAAGGTCTTGCCCCTTCCGCCACAAGCGGTAAGAAGCAAGACCACAGTCACTATATAGGCAGATAGTAAAAACCTTCTCATCCTCTCAGTCTATGAACAGCATGGAGTTCGGGTTTATACCTCCGGCATTGAACGAATCTTTCAAAGTTCCGTTACGGTCAAAACGATACACTTTACCCTCATTCACATAATCACTCGTACCGATATAGATATCACCGGTCTCATCGTCCACTTCAACCATATAGACAGTAGAGTTGAAGAGTTCTTCTGGGGCTTCGTTCAAGAATGAATGGTCGTTCATTGTACCGGCCGTGGTATTATAAGTGAAATACGAATTGGTGGTAGTGGCGTTCCAGTCGCTGTCATATACCGTAGTCGTATTGACAAGATACAGCAAGCCATTTCCTCCTTCTGCCAGCTTGGTCACTTCTCCCAAAGGAGTCACTTGGTTGTCGGCATAAGGATTGATGACCTGCAGCTCGTTTTTCACCGTTCCATAATCACCGCGTGAAATCAGGTAGATGCGGTCCTCACATTCCCAAAGACGTTCCGGATTGACAGTCACATCCGTAATCTTTCTCTCCAACTCCATTGTGTTGGCATTGATTACCCACACCTCCTTATTATATACAATGTTTCCGGATTCGTCATAACGGTAACTGTTCGCCACATAAAGTCGGCCATCGCATTCCGCGATTCCTTCCAGGCAACCGTCACCTTCCTGATAAGCGTCAATTTCCTCCAAAGTAACGCCATCCAATTTGCTCACACGTCCTCCATATTGAGTCACATACACAAATCCATCCTCAGCCGCAATATAACGGGGCGTATTCTCGAAAGTCCTGCTGCGGTTCTGCTCCACCCCCGCGGCATTCAAGCGCACCACACAGTTCGAACCGGAAACCACCACATAAATATAATCATTGTGCTCCAACATCGACAGGCCTGTATCTCCCATCCCTTTACCATTCTGCAACAGATAAATGTCACTCACAAAATCGGCGTTGCCGTCAGGAGCATAAAAAGCAAGTCCGGAATTGGAAGCTCCGAAACTTCCCTCATACAGGATATAAGCACGACGCCCCGGAAGCTCCACTTTCGAGCCGGTATCATCCAGCACATCCTCATTGTCATCACACGATACAAATGTCTGGCCCATTGCCAACAGGCAAAGCGCACCCCATAAGAAACCTTTTAAGTTCATAAATACATTAAATTAATAAATGATACATTAGTATTGCATGTTCTTGCCATCCTTTCCTCGAGAACGCAAGCATGACTTCCGTTTTGCAGGTCTTCTGACTTACTCCGGTCTCACCCAACCTTCCCGCTTCCCGAATACGCCTTCAGGAAACAGTGGCATGTAGCAGAGGGGCTGACCATCCCAATGGAGCTTACAGCAGCGGGACTGTCCGGGACTTTCACCCGATTCCCTTTTCATCCGCGGCTTCGCTACCTGGAAGCACAGGCGGAACAAAACATCGCAAATATAAGTCTTTTTTTCTTTTTTTTCCTAACTTTGCCGAAAATTTAAACTCAGCTTATGATTTTTACCGCCGAAAACATTCTTTTGATCGGATCGATACTGATTCTTTCAAGCATACTTATCAGCAAGACAGGTTACCGTTTCGGAATTCCTACCCTGCTTCTCTTCCTTGTGGTAGGCATGCTCTTCGGAAGCGACGGACTCGGACTGCAGTTCCACAGTGCTTCCGACGCACAATTCATCGGAATGATCGCATTGAGCATCATTTTGTTTTCCGGCGGTATGGACACCAAATACACGGACATCCGTCCGGTGCTCAAGCCAGGCATCGTGCTTTCCACCATAGGTGTCCTGCTGACCACCTTGCTCACCGGCGCATTCATATTCTGGATCTCCGGGTGGAGCCATACCAACATCCAGTTGTCGCTGCTCGCCTCCATGCTGTTGGCCGCCACCATGTCGTCCACCGACTCCGCATCGGTGTTCAACCTGCTCCGCTCGCAAAACATGAACCTGAGACAGAACCTCCGGCCCATGCTTGAACTGGAAAGCGGCAGTAACGACCCGATGGCCTATATGCTGACTATCGTGCTCATACAAGTCATCTCAAGCAGCAATGACTTTGATTTCCTGATTATCGGAAAAGACCTTCTCATCCAGTTCTTTTTCGGCGGAATCATCGGTTATGCGGCAGGACGTTTCGCAGTATGGCTGGTGAACCGCATCAACCTGTCAAACAGCTCGCTCTACCCGATTCTATTGCTGAGCATAGTGTTTATCACATTTACCGTCACCGACCAGCTGAAAGGCAACGGTTATCTGGCTGTCTATATCATGGGAGTCATCACAGGAAATGCGAGACTGGTTTTCAGGAAAGAGATCAACACGTTCATGAACGGGCTTACCTGGCTGTTCCAGATTATCGTGTTCCTCACATTGGGACTGTTGGTCAACCCACACGAAATGCTGGACATTGCGGCAGTAGCCATGCTGATCGGCGTATTCATGATTCTCATCGCCCGTCCGGTCAGCGTGTTCCTCTGCCTGCTCCCGTTCCGTAACCTCACGAACAAAGCCCGCCTCTTCGTGTCGTGGGTGGGACTGCGCGGAGCGGTTCCCATCATCTTCGCCACCTATCCGGTACTGGCCGAGATAGAAGGCTCGCAACAACTGTTCAACATCGTGTTCTTCATCACCCTGCTCTCTCTGATAATACAAGGAATGACCATCGCCAAGACGGCACGGCTGCTGCACCTTGACCTCCCGGCCGAAAAAGAGGGGAATGAGTTCGGCGTGGAACTGCCCGATGAGATAGACACCGACCTCAACGACCTGACCCTGACCGAAGAGATGCTGCGCGGAGGCAACCGGCTGGTCGACATGAGACTGCCACAAGGCACGCTGGTGATGCTCGTGAAACGCGACAAGGAGTTCATCATCCCAAACGGACAGCTCGAACTTCATCCTGGCGACAAGCTGCTGCTCATATCCGAGAACAAAAAGGAACAGGCATGACAAGAATCGGACTTCTTTCGGACACCCATGGCTATTGGGATGACCGCTACCTGAAATATTTCGAAAGCTGTGACGAAATCTGGCATGCGGGTGACATCGGATCATTGGAACTGGCCGAAAGGCTGGCCGCTTTCCGTCCCCTGCGCGCCGTATACGGCAACATTGACGGACAGGACATCCGCATCCGCTACCCTGAAACCATGCGCTTCACCATCGACGGAGCAGATGTACTGATAAAACACATCGGAGGATATCCCGGAAAATACGACCCGTCAATACGGGGACAGATTCTGGTACATCCACCCAAACTGTTCATCAGCGGCCATTCGCACATCCTGAAAGTAAAATACGACAAGACCCTAGACCTGCTCCACATCAATCCGGGAGCATGCGGAAAATATGGATTCCACAAAGTCAGGACACTTGTACGCCTCACCATCGACCAAGGAATTTTTTCCGATCTTGAGGTCATTGAGCTGAACGATAACAGATAAAAAACTTGTCGCTTTCAAAAAACTTTGCGAAATTTGCGGCGAAAAACAAAAATCCGAATCATGAAGACTTATTTAGTAACAGGAGCAGCCGGATTCATCGGGGCCAATTATATCAAATACATCCTGGCCAAATACGACGACATCAAAGTGGTGATTCTTGACGCATTGACTTATGCAGGCAACCTGGAAACAATAGTCAGCGACATAGATAACGAACGTTGTTTTTTCATCAAAGGCAACATCTGCGACAGAAGCCTGGCCGACCAGTTATTCGCCGACTATAAATTTGACTACATCGTGAACTTCGCAGCAGAAAGCCATGTGGACCGCAGCATTGAAGAACCGCAACTTTTCCTGCAGACCAACATTCTAGGCACTCAGAACCTGCTTGATGCCGCACGCCGCGCTTGGGTGACAGGAAAAGACGAGAACGGATACCCGACATGGAGAAAAGAAGTGCGCTTCCATCAGGTATCCACCGATGAAGTCTACGGCTCATTAGGCAACGAAGGGTATTTTACGGAGAATACTCCCATCTGCCCGCACAGTCCGTACAGCGCGTCAAAAGCCAGCGCAGACCTGATTGTAATGGCATACCGTGACACATACAGAATGCCAGTTACCATTACACGCTGCTCAAACAATTACGGACCTTATCATTTCCCTGAAAAACTGATTCCGCTGATCATCAAAAATATACTGGAAGGGAAACGCCTGCCTGTATACGGGAACGGAACCAATGTACGCGACTGGCTGTACGTAGAGGACCATTGTAAGGCCATCGACATGGTTGTCCGGAACGGACGGAACGGAGAAATCTATAATGTAGGGGGACACAATGAAAAGCAGAACATTGAAATTGTGAAGCTCACTATCGCCACTATCCGACAACTGATGGAAGAAAACCCTGACTACCGCAAGGTATTGAAGAAAAAAGAAACCGGACCCGACGGACAAATCTGCATCGACTGGATCAACGATTCACTGATCACATTCGTAAAAGACCGTCTGGGACATGACCAGCGCTATGCTATCGACCCCACAAAAATTAAAGAAGAATTGGGCTGGTATCCGGAAACCAGATTCGAGGAAGGTATCGTGAAAACCATCAAATGGTATCTCAACAATCAGGAATGGGTGAAGAACGTCACCAGCGGTGACTATCAGAACTACTACGAAAACATGTACAAGAACCGTTGATTCCAGCGGTTTCCAGACTCTGATAAAAGACGAAAAAAAACGTCAAGGCGTTTCCTGAAATGCCTTGACGTTTTTTATTTCCACCACAACCATAGCCTTCTTTCCTTCCCAAACCTCCATAAAAACAACCGGACAAACATTTTCAAAATAACATTATCTACAGAAATTATCAATCATATTGCTAAGTTTTAAAGTAAAATCATTGCATATTTGCAAAATTAGAGTATCTTTGCCAGACAATTTTAAATCAAACAACAACACTTATGAGTTATCTTATAAAACCAGCTGACTACAAGCCGCTGCTCGACATGAAACAAACCGAGTTGGGCATCAAACAGATAAAGGAATTTTTCCAGCAGAACCTCTCGTCCGAGCTCCGTCTGCGACGTGTGACCGCTCCACTTTTCGTACTGAAAGGCATGGGCATCAACGACGACCTGAACGGAACGGAACGCCCGGTATCATTTCCTATCAAGGATCTGGGCGACAGGGAGGCGGAAGTGGTCCATTCGCTGGCAAAATGGAAACGGCTGACACTGGCCGACTATCACATAGAACCAGGATACGGCATCTATACCGACATGAATGCCATCCGGGCCGATGAAGAATTAGGCAACCTGCACTCACTCTATGTAGACCAGTGGGACTGGGAACGGGTCATCACTCCCGAACAGCGCACCGTGGAATTTCTGAAAAGCATCGTAACACGCATCTATTCGGCCATGCGCCGCACAGAATACATGATTTGCGAGATGTATCCGCAAATCACTTCTTTTCTGGCACACGACATCCACTTCATCCACTCGGAAGAGCTGCTGCAAATGTATCCTGACAAAACGGCAAAAGAACGTGAGAATCTGATTACAGAACGTTATGGCGCAGTATTCATCATCGGCATCGGAGCCAAACTGAGCAACGGACAGCCGCACGATATGCGTGCCCCCGACTATGATGACTACACGACTATTAACCCACAGACAGGACTGCCCGGACTGAACGGCGACCTGATGGTGTGGAACAGCGTACTGGGACGTGCATTTGAAATCTCGTCCATGGGTATCCGCGTGGACAAAGAAGCCATGGTAAAACAATTGAAACTGGCAGACAAAGAAGAACGCGCCAAACTCTATTTCCACCGACGTCTGCTGGAAGGCACCCTGCCACTCACCATCGGTGGAGGTATTGGACAGTCACGCTTGTGCATGCTTTATCTGAAAAAAGCCCACATCGGAGAAATCCAAGCAAGCATCTGGCCCGAAGAAATGCGCCAGGAATGCGAAAAGCTAGGCATGCAGC
The DNA here is from genome assembly GCA_019120125.1 of Candidatus Phocaeicola excrementigallinarum. Taxonomy (GTDB): domain Bacteria; phylum Bacteroidota; class Bacteroidia; order Bacteroidales; family Bacteroidaceae; genus Phocaeicola; species Phocaeicola excrementigallinarum. Next base: position 39,266 of record DWVR01000082.1, read on the forward strand.
TTATTTAACGTGATTCCATATGAAATGAACACAAGAGACAGACACGAAGGCACAGAGATTGAAAGAAACACTGTGCCTTTGTGTTTTTCATGAAGAAACAAACTACCACTGAATCGGAGCCTCGCCATGCTCCACCAGATAAGCATTCGCACGGCTGAAATGTTTGTTCCCGAAAAATCCATGATAGGCCGAAAGTGGAGACGGGTGCACGGAGGTCAGCACCAAATGTTTCTGCCGGTCAATAAACGCCCCTTTTTTCTGCGCATACGAACCCCACAAGATAAACACCAGATGTTCCCGACTGTCCGCCAGCACCCGGATAGCCGCATCAGTAAATGTCTCCCATCCTTTCCCTTGATGAGAGCCAGCCTGATGAGCACGCACCGTCAGTGTGGCGTTCAACAGCAAAACTCCTTGCTGCGCCCAACGGGTTAGATTGCCGCTTGCAGGAACCGGCGCGCCTAAATCATCGTGTATTTCCTTGAATATATTCTGAAGGGAAGGAGGGAACGGAACCCCGTCGTTTACAGAAAAGCACAATCCGTGCGCCTGTCCCGGTCCATGATATGGATCCTGACCGATAATCACCACCTTCACCTTGTCAAAAGGACAAAGGTCAAACGCATTGAATATCAGTTTTCCGGGAGGATAAACCGTTGTCGTATGATATTCCTGCCTGACAAAATCGGTCAGTTCCTTAAAATAAGGCTTCTCAAATTCCGGTGCCAAAGCTTGTTTCCATCCTTCTTCTATCTGTACGTTCATAAATATATAGCATTTTAATATTTCAACTCCACAGATCCAGCTTATTCTTCCGTGCCTCCTCCAATGAAACGGTTTTTACGGATTCGGCCTCCTTCTTTTTCCTCAGTTCCTCGTATTCCGCCTCCAATGTCCTCACAAACTCATCCCGCAAGCCGGGGTTCAACAATCGTGCAGCCACCGGCGCATTCTGCGAAGCGTCTTTCAAATGCACCACAGGACCGTCATAAACCGGTGCGATCTTCAAGGCTGTATGTAATTTGGAAGTTGTGGCACCGCCAATCATTACAGGGATGCGGAGACCTGCACGCCGCATCTCCGCGACCACATGCACCATCTCCTCCAGCGAAGGTGTGATCAGTCCGCTCAACCCGACAATGTCCACATGCTCACGAACAGCCGTCTCCACAATCGTTTCCGCCGGCACCATCACTCCCAGGTCAATAATCTCATAATTGTTGCAGGCCATCACCACCGACACGATATTCTTGCCTATATCGTGCACATCCCCTTTCACAGTGGCTACCAATACCTTACCGGCCTTCTGAGCCCCATCCTCTTTTTCCGCTTCAATGAACGGCTGCAACACGGCCACCGCCTTCTTCATCGTACGTGCCGTTTTCACTACCTGAGGAAGAAACATCTTTCCGGATCCGAACAGTTCACCTACCTGATTCATCCCGTCCATCAGCGGGCCTTCAATAATGCTCACGGCATTCGGATATTCCATCAGGGCCTCATGGAGGTCATCTTCCAGATAATCGCCGACTCCCTTCACCAGCGCATACTGCAGACGGGCTTCCACTGAGGTATTTTCACGCCATGCAAGACGCGCGTCCACATCCTGCGACTTCGCGCCTTCCTGCCCGGCCTTCAGACGTTCCGCCGTCTCCACCAGACGTTCCGCCGCGTCCGGCCGACGGTTCAACACCACATCTTCAATGCGTTCCAGCACATCAGCCGGAATGTCAGTATATAATACGGACGTCCCCGGATTGACAATACCCATATCCATCCCTTCGCGAATGGCATGATAGAGAAACACGGCATGCATCGCCTCACGGACATAATTGTTGCCGCGGAACGAGAACGACAAGTTGCTCACCCCACCGCTCACATGCGCTTCAGGCAAATTCTTCCGGATCCATCCGGCTGCCTTAATGAAGTCTACCGCATAATTATCATGTTCATCGATGCCGGTAGCCACGGCCAACACATTCGGATCGAAAATAATGTCCGCCGGATTAAACTGAAGCTTGTCGACCAACAAACGGTACGCGCGCTCACACACCTGTATCTTACGCGCGTAAGTATCAGCCTGCCCTTGCTCGTCGAAAGCCATGACCACCACAGCCGCCCCCATCCGCTGAATCTCACGGGCATGGTCCAGGAACACCTCCTCGCCCTCCTTCAACGATATGGAATTGACCACACATTTCCCCTGCACACATTTCAGTCCCTCACGGATCACTTCCCATTTCGACGAATCAATCATCACGGGCACCCGTGCGATTTCCGGTTCAGATGCCAGCAGGTTCAGAAAGTTTGTCATTTCACCGACCGCATCCAACAGGCCGTCATCCATGTTTATGTCCAGAATCTGGGCTCCGTCTTCCACCTGCTTACGGGCAATGGACAGAGCCTCATCATATTTCTTTTCATTAATCAGACGCAGGAACTTGCGAGAACCCGCCACATTGCAACGCTCCCCTACATTCACAAAATTGATCTCCGGAGTCACTTCCAGCAACTCCAGTCCGGAAAGCCACAAATGTTCCGGCTTCTCTGCCGGCACATGCGGACAGGCATGCGCCACGAGCGGCTGGTAAGCAGCAATGAACTTTTCCGTCGTTCCGCAACATCCGCCCACGATGTTCACCAGTCCATCATTAATATATTCACTGATTTCCTCCGCCATTTCCTCGGGAGTCTGGTCATACATTCCCAAAGAATCAGGCAAACCGGCATTCGGATATGCGCTGATGTAATACGGAGCGCGACGGGCCAGCTGTTCAAGAAAAGGCTTCAGCTGACGTGCACCGAACGAGCAGTTCAGTCCCACCGAAAAGATATCGGCATGCTGCACCGATGCCAGAAACGCGTCAAGAGTCTGCCCCGACAAAGTACGCCCTGCCGCGTCCGACACCGTGACCGAAAGCATAAGGGGCACCTTTCTCCCTCTCTTCTTCATGGAATCTTCCGCCGCAGCGATAGCGGCCTTCGCATTCAGCGTATCAAAAATGGTCTCTATCAGAATAGCGTCCACTCCTCCTTCAAGCAAAGCCTCCATCTGCACGGTATAAGCCTCACACAGGTCATCGAAAGTCAGGGAACGGAATGCGGGATTGTTGACATCCGGACTCATGGAACAAGTCTTGTTGGTAGGTCCTACCGAACCGGCCACGAAACGCGGCTTCTCCGGAGTCCGTGCGGTAAACTCATCGGCCACACGGCGGGCCAGACGGGCCGCTGCCAGATTGATCTCACGGCAGAAGGTTTCCATATGATAGTCCGCCATTGAGACTGAAGTGGCATTGAACGTATTGGTCTCGATAATATCCGCGCCGGCTTCCAGGTATTTACGGTGGATTTCCTCAATCACATCCGGACGGGTAAGGCACAGAATGTCGTTGTTGCCCTTCATCATGCCCGGAATGTCCTTGAAACGCTCCCCACGGAAATCGGCTTCCGAAAGGCCATATTGCTGGATCATCGTCCCCATCGCCCCGTCGAGCACCAGGACGCGTTTTCTTATTTCCTCTTCCATCATTCTCATTGCCCTCCGACATATTACTGGAAATCAACGTTTGAACATGCGGTCCATCATCCGCTTGTCCTCCTTCTCCTTCAAGGTCTGCCGCTTATCATACTGTTTCTTACCTTTGGCCAAGGCAATCACCACCTTTGCCAATCCTTTCTCATTGATATACAAACGAGTAGGAACGATAGTAAATCCCGGTTCGGCCGAAGTCCGCTCCAGCTTGCGCAACTCCTTCTTCGTGAGCAGCAGTTTCCGGTCGCGACGGGCCAGATGATTGTTGTAAGAGCCATAGAAATATTCGGCAATGTGCATGTTCTTCACCCACAACTCTCCTTTCGAGAAAAAGCAATAAGTATCCACCAGGCTGGCCTTTCCCTCGCGGATAGACTTGATTTCCGTTCCGGTCAGCACGATGCCCGCCGTATAAGTATCGATAAACTCATAGTCGAACGAAGCCCGTCTGTTTTTTATATTGACATTATTATTCGTTTTCGCTTTCATCAGTTCAAGATTACAGTCAGTTCATTAAAAATATATTCAATCAGTGCCGGCGACAGCAAGATGAGAATCGAAGCCGTCAACGTATATCCCGTCAGCCTCCGCTCCGGAACCTTAAGGAAACGGCGTGCCCCCTCGAACACAACCACAATGGTGTACAACTGAAGGATCCATTGCAGAATGACAATGGAATAAAGTCCCCCCACCACATTCATCACAAAAACCACCACCATGGAATAGCCGGCAAAAGCCAGAAGCTCCTCACGCGAGGCGGAATGGCGGAACCATGTCCTCCCGATTTTCCCCAACAGATAGGCAGCCAGGAAAAAGCCGCCGAACAAGGCTACAGCCACCGCGCAGCAACGGGTCAAGGCCCACTGAAAGAATTCCGGACTCACCTCATGCCCGATGAACGCGCCGAGAAACTCCGACAGTCCGCACAACCCGATCAACGGATATACAAAACCCATCTGCACATTCCTCCCGCTCTCCTCATCCAACTCATCCCAAAACTTTCCCGGAGCCGACAGCAACCGCACCATCTTATGAAACAAATCTTTATAATCCATGCCTTATCACTTTCGTTTTCAAACAGTTCAACAATGAATGAAACGCAAAGGTACAAAAAAGCATATAAAAACAAAAAGCAAGTATGCTTAAAGTTTCTTTCGCATACTTGCTTTCCCTCTGCCAGGCACCAGTGCATACCACCGGGAACGCCTCATTCAGATGTCTTGTATTCAAAAGTAATGGAATTCATAGAACCGTTTACACTTCCCACAGAAGCCTGCTCAAACTCCACGATAATCTCTCTCGGCGATGACCCGAACTGGGACTCATAGCTGCCCAACGCCGAAGCGATGTTGAAATAACGGTATTCAGTGCCTACGCCTGTACGCGTGACAGTAGAGTCCGTCACGTTATGACACAACTCAAGACGCATCCTTCCGTTCACAGACTCTTCACCCTCATAATACAAGGTGAAAGAATGGGAATTGAGCTCTGAGGCCAGTTCGGTCTGGTCGGAAGAGTTCGCATAATAATACGTGACCGGAAGAAACAGGATGCTCTTCTCGGCAATAAGAGGAACGCCCCTGCTGTCATTCAGAACCGCATAGACAGGCAGATTCCCCCCACCTTCGGGAGCCTCCCCCAACTCAACCGTGCCTGACTTCACCTCCGACGCGCTGGCCATTTCCACATCCAACTGAGTGAAACCCTGCGTGACAGTAGAAGGGTCATAGTAATATGCCACCAGCGCATAAGGGCTATTCAACGCCAAATTCTGCAAGGCACTCTGATTTGTAGGATTAAGGGTGTATCCGCCAAAACTCCGGAAAGAATAGAATCCGGCTGCACCAGAAACCTTCACTATCTCCTGCCCCATGCTCCTTGAGTCACCCCCATTGTCGTCCAGACACGAGGTGAACCCGAACATAACCGTCAACGCAGCGAAAACCACTGCCAGTCTCATCTTCTTCATACTTTTGATTCTGCTTTTAAATGTTTTCATATATATCCTTGTCAACTGCCGGATAAATGCAATTTCCACCGATCCACTGCATCCTCAGCTCTGAATTTTAACACAGATAAACATTTTCTCAAGACTCAATCCGGGCGAAATCCTCCAGATGCTCATCCACATAACGGGCAATCTGTTCCGTAATCTCCTCTTCATTCTCAATGAAAGCATCCTCCAGGTCATCGAAAGCCTCATATCGCTCATACATGGCCATGAACTCATCCTCCGTACACTCCCTTTCCAGATCCTTGCGGTTCGCGTCATAAATCTCCTTGGCCTTGTAGACCAGTTTCGAGAAATCCTTCGCTCCCATCAGGCGCATGGCCTTGGCAAACGGATTGTCAAAGATGTAAGGACCATAACCATTCTGTACGAGCTGCACGAATCCCCCGTCGGACACTTCCTGACGAAAGAAGTGATAGCCCAACAACGTATGCTGCCAGCCGTTCAGCAAAGGCATGGTCTCCGCATTGATCTCCCCTCCGGTCACCTTCAAGTATCCGTCAATAAAAACCTGCAGAAAAGCGTCCATACCCTCTTCCGCTCCTTCACGCAAAGCGGCATCCGAAACCGCAACCTTGTTCTCTTCCATTTATATTATATTGTCTTTTGATTACAACCGACGCCGGACCCTCCCCGTCGCACCTGTGTCAGCCGGCTACCGCATGAACGTCATACAGCCGTCGCACATCCGTCAGGCAACCGTCGCATCCATGTAAGACGATGCCAACACCGCCGCGCCGTTCCACCTGTCCGCCGCCCAATTGCGGGAAATCCGGATCCGGGGACAAAGATACAAGTAAAAAACGGAACACGAAAAACATTTTGTCAAGCTGACTTTACAAAAGTATGTCCATCAACAAAAATATCATTAAAAACGAGCAAAAAGTTTGGTTTCCGCCGTTGCAGGACTGAAATAAAAAGAGTAACTTTGCGTGCGGATTGAGGGAGTCTATCCCTGAACCCGTGGTATACGAATACTTGTTTTTTATTACTTACAAAACGTAAAGAATATGACTTATTCACACGAAGTTGAACACATGTGTTGTGTTGCGAAAGGACCCAATCACGGTCCCGCTCCAATTCCTGAAGAAGGGAAATGGATTCAGGCAAAAGAGATTAAAGACATCTCAGGTTTGACTCACGGTATCGGATGGTGCGCTCCGCAGCAGGGTACTTGCAAGCTGACACTGAACGTTAAGGAAGGCATCATCGAAGAATGTCTGGTTGAGACGATCGGTTGCTCAGGCATGACCCACTCTGCAGCCATGGCGTCAGAGATCCTGCCGGGAAAGACCATTCTGGAAGCTTTGAACACGGACTTGGTTTGCGACGCCATTAACACCGCAATGCGCGAGCTGTTCCTGCAGATCGCTTACGGACGTACCCAGTCAGCTTTCTCTGAAGGAGGTCTGATGATCGGTGCGGGTCTGGAGGATCTGGGTAAAGGTCTCCGCAGCCAGACCGGTACACTGTACGGAACAAAGGCCAAAGGAACCCGTTACCTCGAGTTGACCGAAGGCTATATTACCCGTATGGCTCTTGACAAAGACAACCAGGTTATCGGTTACGAATATGTTCACATGGGCAAGTTCATGGAACAGGTGAAGAAGGGTGTGGATGCCAACGAAGCGTTGAAGGCAGTTACCGGAACTTACGGCCGCTTCAAACCCGAACAAGGCGCAGTTAAATATATTGACCCACGTAAAGAATAATAGGAGGACACAGATTATGATTAGACCAGTACAGTTTGAAAGTCAAGACCGTCGTATAAAGCAGATTCTGGCTGCATTGAACGAGAACGGCA
>DWVR01000083.1 GCA_019120125.1 Candidatus Phocaeicola excrementigallinarum
GTCTTGAAGTAGCGGTCCACGCCCGTGTAGACGTTGAACTGGATGAAGCTCTGGTCCGCCACCGCTCCGTATGTCGGTATCTCACCCATGTTGTCTTCCGCGCTCAGGGTCGGGTCTGCCGTTCCCGGCACTCCCGTGTAGCCCGGTTTCTTGGTGATGTTCATGCCGCCTCCCAGCGTGAGCTTCCACTCGTCGAGGAAGAACCATCCGCCCTCGATGCCCACGGTCAGCGCCTTGTCGTTCCAGTTGGTCGACTGGCTCTGGAATCCGTTGTATGTGGCGAGGTTTCCCGCAGCGGCCTCCTGCATCACGGTGGCGTTATAGCCGAGCGTGAGCGCTACGGTGAAGTCGTTGCGTTGCGGTCCTCTTTCCTGTGCGCTGGCGGTGAGCACACCGGCCAGCGGGAGTGCGGCTAATATTAAAAGCTTGTTTATTTTCATATAAGTTTCCTCTTGTTTTTTGTCGGGAGGCGGGGCGGACGGAACATCTGACTTTCCGGACCTTCCGTCATTCTGAGCGTCAGCGAAGAATCTGATGCATCCAGTGTATGCTCACGAGATCCTTCACATCCGTTCAGGATGACAGAAAGGGATTCCGCGCGCCGCCTCTCCACTTTTAATGATTAGCGTTTCTAAGATTGGCTTTCAGCTCAGGCTGCGGGAGTTTCCTCACCTTCTGCCGGAGTTTCAGGAGCCGGAGCGGCTGTTCCGTTCAAGGAAGCTTCCAGCTGTTCTTTACAAGCTGCTTCAAGTGCCTCAGCAACAACCAACTTGTCGTTCAGATCCTGAAGCTCTGCCTGAAGTTCTGCTATCAATGCCTGCTTGGAATCTGTATAGCTATTACCGTTTACCTCAAGCAGATTCTCATACTTCGTAATCTTAGTCTGAGCTTTTGCAATTTCTTCATCGCAGCCACCTATCAAATCATTGATATCGATGGTTGTTCCAAGATTAATATCGTCACCAATCAAATCAACTACAGCGTCATATTTTCCAACAGCAGTCACGTATGCCAGTTCAGCAGCCTTGTATGCCTCATCCGCAGCGACATAAGCTTTACCTTCGTTGTTGATCAGGTTTTCAACGGCAGTCTTGTACGCTTTATAGTCTTCACTGTTAGTATCCAACAAAGCCACATTTGCATCAAACTCAGTTTTCAAGTCCTCAGCTTCTTTGATAACTTTGTCTGCTTCAGCAAGAATACGGTCGTTGGCATAGCCTAAGTTTTCAGCTGTTTTTTCAGCATCTGCCTGCAATGATGCGTATGACGGATCGTCCTCGTCTGCATCTTTCAACGCTTTCTGGGCTTCATCATTTGCTTCTGTGAAATAATTCAGCTTCGCATACGCTGTTGTTCCATAGCTGAACTGGATATATTCATAATCAGTATATTTTGCATCACCTGAAGTAGGAGTTGCCGCTTTATCTTTGGCATCGCCTTTCGCTTCTTTGGCTGCGTCAATCTTATCCTCCAAATCGTTGGTCACCACTGTCACGGCAGGTGCGTCCAATACCTTCAGCGTGTAAGCATAAGTGCTGTATGCAACATCTTCCGAGGCTTTAATTTTATCGCCGTCCTTAATGACATTTTTAGTAATATCACGTGATAACAACATTTCATTTAAAGCATCAATCGCCTCTACCGTTTTCAGCGGAGTTTCAACAGTGGTAGATGCACCACCTTCGCTAACATTACCACCATCCACATTCAAAGCTTTTGCGTTACTGAAAGCCGTTGCTGCCGCAGTTTTTGCATTACTCTTGGCTGTCTTGTCATTTTCCTTATTATCTTTTTCAATGGCAAGCTGTTCACGTTGTTTTAACAATTCATCATAGCCGTTATCGCCCATTGCCTGATAAGCCTCTTTCTTGGCTGTTTGTTTGGCAATTTCTATCTGCTGGTCGTAGATGTTGTTTGCTGCGATAACTTTCAGTTCGGCTGTATCAGCCTCTGCCGCCGCAATCTGCAATTGCTTGTCTACAATGTCGCCAGTAAGGGTAACAACCTCAGCCTGTGCGTCTGCGTAGTTCCCATAAAGGGTTTCCTGATGGGTCTGCAGATTGGTAACCAATGCCTGTTCAGCTTCAGCCTTCTCTTTTTCATATTCAGCTTTCAATTTCTCAATTTCCGCTGCGTATCTGTCATTTTCAAGGAGCTGATTTTCAGCTACAGCTTGCTTGATCGCAGCCATTGCCTCTTGATATTTTGCCTTGGCATTGTTAAGTGAGGCCAAAGCTGCAAGCTGCTGGGCTTTCGCGTCGCGTACAGCGGTCACGGAAGCTGATTCGTTGTCGTCTACACAAGATGTTAACGCGGTAGAACCAAGTGCGAGCACTCCAATAAGTGCGTACACTGCAATGAATTTCTTTTTCATAAGTAAATCCAAGTTTTTAAAAGTTAATATTCAGTTCTTTTTTTAATAAGTCAAAATCATTATATTTGCAGATATATCCCAAAATTCGTATCCGTGGCAGCTCGGCGCCTTTGGGCCGTGGCCTTTCCTTTCGGTTTTGTTGCAAGGGCGAAAATATGCAATCAAAAGGAATTTCTGCTTGTCGAATAATAAATTTTAGCCCAGAAAGCGGTAAAACCGCAACATTTATACGAATAGACAATTCCTGGCGGACGATTAGACAAATCGCGTACGGATTGACAATAATAATTTTTGGGAGAATGGGGCTTATCCCTTAGAATTTTTAAGGAAAATGGCCGCTCATGAAAAGAAAATTCACGTTGTAGGGAGGGCATGAAAAAACGCCTAGACGTTTTGACCGAAACGTCTAGGCGTTTTAATGAAAACGTCAGGACGTTTTACTTGAAACGCCCTGACGTTTTTTTCGGTTCGGATGGAAGTCTTGTGAAGCGTTATTCCACCAGTGTGAAATCAAGCTGTTTCTTCACCAGATTCGCCTTTGCCACCTTGATCCTGATGGGGTCGCCCAGGCTGAATATCCGGTGGCGGCGTCTGCCAATTAGGCAGTAGTTCTTGTCGTCGAAGTCGTAGTAGTCGTTGTCGAGGTCGCGGATCGGAATCATGCCTTCGCACTTGTTTTCGTTGATTTCCACGTAGAGCCCCCACTCGGTGACTCCGGAAATCACTCCGTCGTACACATTCCCGATGCGCTCACTCATGAACTCCACCTGCTTGTACTTGATGGAGGCGCGTTCGGCGCTTGCCGCCGTCTGCTCCATGGCGGAGCTGTGCTCGCACAAGGTCTCGTATTTGTCGGCCTGCGCGCTCCGTCCTCCGGCCAGATAGCGGGTCAGCAGACGGTGTACCATCAGGTCGGGATAGCGGCGGATGGGCGATGTGAAATGGGTGTAGTAGTCGAATCCCAGTCCGTAGTGTCCGATGTTGTAGATGGAGTAGCGTGCCTTCTGCATGGTGCGTATGGATACCGTCTCGATCAGGTTTTCCTCCTTCTTTCCCCTCACCTCGTTCAGCAGGTGGTTGAGCGACTTTGACACTTCCCCTTTGCTTCCTCCCGTGCGTATCTTGTAGCCGAACTTGGCGATGAACTGGTTGAGTCCTTCCAGCTTGTCGGGGTCGGGCAGGTCGTGGATACGGTAGGGGAACACTTTCGGTTTCCTGTTCTTGGGCACTTTTCCGATATGTTCGGCCACGGTGCGGTTGGCCAGCAGCATGAATTCCTCGATCAGCTTGTTCGCCTCTTTTGATTCCTTGAAGTATACGCTGACGGGTTTTCCGTTCTCGTCGATCTCGAACTTCACTTCCGTGCGGTCGAAGTCGATGGATCCGGCCGCCATCCGTTTCTCGCGAAGGGCCTGTGCCAAGCGGTTCAGTTCCAGTATCTCGTACTTATAGTCCCCTTCTCCGGTCTCGATGACCTGTTGCGCCTCGTCGTAGGTGAAACGCCGGTCCGACTTGATGACCGTATGCCGGATGCGGTAGTTCTTCACTTCCGCCTTCTCGTCCATCTCGAAGATGACCGAGTAGGCCAGTTTCTCCTCGTCGGGCCGGAGGGAGCAGATGAAGTTGCACAGGCGTTCCGGCAGCATGGGTACCGTGCGGTCCACCAGATAGACCGAGGTGGCTCGTTTCACGGCTTCCTTGTCGATGGCACCCCCTTCCTTCACGTAGTGTGACACATCGGCGATATGCACGCCTACTTCCCAGAGTCCGGGTTTCAGCGGACGGATGGAGAGGGCGTCGTCAAAGTCCTTCGCGTCTTTCGGGTCGATGGTGAAGGTGACCACATTGCGGTAGTCCTCGCGCTCGGCGTAGTCCTCGGGGGTGATTTCCGCAGGAATCTTCTCGGCGGCCGCCTCCACCGATTGCGGATAGGTGTACGGCAGTCCGTATTCGGCCAGGATGGCGTGCATTTCCGTGGTGTTTTCGCCCGCCTTTCCCAATATGTCGATGACCTGTCCGAAGGGGTTTTTCGACTCGTCGGGCCATTCGGTGATCTTTACCACCGCCTTGTCGCCGTCCTTTCCGCCTTTCAGCTTGTCTTTCGGAATGAAGATGTCGTTGGCCAGCGTGCTCGATTCCGTGAGCAGGAAAGCGTAGTTCTTGCTCACCTTCAGGGTGCCCACGAAGTTCTCGTCGGCGTGTTCCAATATCTCGATGACCTGTCCCTCGGGGACTTTTTTCTTGCATTTCGCGCTCAGCGCCACTTTCACCTTGTCGTTGTTCATCGCGTGGGCGGAATTGCGTTCGGCGATGAATATCGGTTCTCCGCCGTCATCGGGGATGAACGAGTTCTTGCCGTTGCTTTTCCGTTGGAATGTGCCGGTCAGCACCTGTCCCTTGTCATTGATCCGGAAGCGTCCTTTTTCCGGTTCCGTCAGGAAGTTGTCCTCCAGCATCTCTCTTATGATGTCGGTACACAGCATTTTCAGCGGATGGGTGGTCAGCTTCAGTCCCTGAAACAGCTGTTTGGCGCTGACCGTCGCTTCCGGTTTGTTTCGGAAATAGCCGATAATCAGCTCGGCCAGTTCTTTTTTCTTCATGCGTTTTCCCGCTTTCTTCTCTTTTTTCTTCTTAGCCATGTCGCCTGGATTTTTAGTGATAATACAAAGTAAGCAAATTAAATGGAATAATTGGTTGATTCCATTTATATTTTCTGTTAAGATGCTGAAAAACCATTATCTTTGCCGGACGTTTTTATTTGAGAGCTGTATGAATGAATCTGAGACTTCCGTCCGTGAACGGGAAATCTATAAGGTCACGTTGGCAGGCAGTCTTGTCAACATCATCCTGGTGGCGTTCAAGTTCGTTGCCGGAATATCGGGCCGGAGCGCGGCGATGATTGCGGACGCTGTCCATTCGTTGTCCGATCTGGTGACGGACGTGATTGTGATTGTGTTTGTGCGCATCTCCAGCAAGCCGGAGGATAAAGGGCACGATTATGGCCACGGCAAGTATGAGACATTGGCCACACTGCTCATCGGTGCCGCCTTGCTGGTGGTGGGAGCGGGCATCTGCTGGAGCGGAATCGAGAATATCACCCGTTTTTTCCGGGGGGAGAGCCTTGATTCTCCCGGATGGATCGCTTTCGTGGCCGCTCTGATTTCCATCGTTTCCAAGGAAGTGTTGTTTCATTACACCCGGATTGTCGGAAAACGTTACAACAGTCCGGCGGTGGTGGCCAATGCCTGGCATCACCGGAGCGACGCGTTTTCTTCCATCGGTACGGCGGTCGGCATCGGGGGAGCGATTCTGCTGGGAGAGAACTGGCGTGTGCTCGACCCGTTGGCGGCCGTGATTGTCAGCCTGTTCATCATCCAGGTGGCGATGAAGCAGTTGAAATCCTGTGTGGATGAGTTGCTCGAACGCTCGTTGCCCGACGACATCGAGCAGGACATTACCCGCATCGTGCTTTCGTTCGAGGGGGTGTCGCAGCCCCATCATCTGCGCACGCGCCGTATAGGAAGTCATTATGCCATTGATATCCATGTGCGGATGGACGGAAATATGTCCTTGCGCCAGGCACACGAGAAGGCTACCGCCATAGAATACAAATTGAAGGAGGCGTACGGGAAAGGCACGTACATCAACATTCACGTAGAACCTAAAAAATGACATTCATGGAGAAAAAGATATTGGTGACAGGCTCCAGCGGATTCATCGGCAGCTTTCTGGTGGAGGGCGCGCTGGAGCGTGGCCTGCAGGTGTGGGCGGGAGTCCGGAAAACCAGCAGCAGAAGGTATCTGCAGGACAGCCGTATCCGGTTTGCGGAACTGGACTTTACCGATTCGGAGAAGCTGGAAAGTCAGCTGGCCGCCCACAAGAGGGAGCATGGCGGATGGGACTATGTCATCCATTGCGCCGGAGTGACAAAATGCCTGGACAAGCGTGATTTCGAGATAGGCAACTATTGGGCCACCCGTCATTTCATCGAGACTTTGCAACGGTTGGACATGGTTCCCGGGCGTTTCATATTCATCAGTTCGTTGAGTGTGTTCGGACCTGTCAGGGAGCGAGATTACACGGAGATACGTGAGGATGACAGGCCCTGTCCCGATACAGCCTATGGAATCAGCAAGCTGCATACAGAGGAGTTTCTGCGTTCACTCCCTGATTTTCCTTATGTGATTTTCCGTCCGACAGGAGTGTACGGTCCGCGTGAGACGGACTATTACCTGATGGCGGAGTCCATCAAGCGTCACCTGGACTTTGCGGCGGGGTTCCGCAGGCAGGACATCACGTTCGTGTATGTGAAGGATCTGGTCAGGGCCGTCTATCTGGCACTGGAGAGGCAGGTGGTGCGTCGCGCGTATTTCGTGAGCGACGGGGCGGTGTACAGCAGCCGCACTTTTTCCGACCTCGTGTGGAAAGAGCTGGGAAGACCGTGGATGCTCCGGTTCGTATGTCCGCTGTTCCTGTTGAGGCTCATATCTTTCGTTTCGGAAAACGTGGGCCGGCTCATGCGCAGACCGACCACATTGAACGGTGACAAGTATAAGATCATGAAGCAGCGAAACTGGCGGTGTGACATTGTTCCTTTGGAAAAAGAGCTGGGCTACCGGCCGGAATATCCGTTGGAGAGAGGAGTGAAAGAAACAATAGCGTGGTATAAGAAAGAAGGATGGCTTTAGAATTAAGATTGTTTGAGCGGATAGAGAGCGGCAGGTCGTTGTTTGCGGTAGAAAGTATCAGTCTGATATATAATGCGTTGACAACAATCCTGATATTCCTGTTGTATCCCAGGATGGACCATCCCGGGATGATGTTGCTGGAAAGGGCCGGGATTGTGGCGCTTACCTTCGCGCTGATCTATCTGTATCAGATATTTCCCTGCCGGCTCACGGCGTTTGTGCGTATGGTGGTCCAGATGTCCCTTCTGGCCTATTGGTATCCCGACACGTATGAGTTCAACCGCCTGTTCCCGAATCTCGACCATCTTTTCGCCAGGGCCGAGCAGGCCATATTCCATTGCCAGCCATCGGTGGAGTTCAGCCGGCTTTGCCCTTCGGAATGGTTCAGTGAGCCGTTCAACATGGGCTATTTCTTCTATTATCCCATGATGCTGATTGTGACGGTGTTTTATTTCCTTTATCATTTCCGTTGGTTCGAGAAGATCTGTTTCGTGCTCGTGACTTCTTTTTTCGTGTATTATTTGTTTTATATTCTGGTGCCGGTGGCGGGTCCGCAGTTCTATTTTCCGGCCATCGGTGAGGCGAATGTGAGTGCCTGCATCTTTCCTCCTGTAGGCGATTATTTCAACGATCATACATTTCTGCTCCCGGGCCCGGACAGCGCGCACGGCTTTTTCTATCATCTGGTTGAGGCTTCCCAGGAGGTCGGGGAGCGTCCTACGGCAGCTTTTCCCAGCTCGCACGTGGCCATTTCCACCATTTTGATGGTCATGGCGTGGCGTGTCAGCCGGAAGCTGGCATACGTGCTCCTGCCTTTTTACGTGTTGCTGTGCTGTGCCACCGTGTACATACAGGCGCACTATCTGATTGACTCCATCGTGGGCTTCTTCACGGCATTCTTTGTATATGTGCTTGCTTCGAGGATGTACAATCGCTGGTTTGCTTCGCGGGTGTTCAGAGTGGGGTGATATGTGTCGTATCGGACGGGGTCCGGGGATTTTTTCTCATGTGTTTTGTGTCACCGCATCCGATTATCGTTTATTTTTGCACCTATATATTTAACACATAGCTTTATGAAAAAACTGGTATTTTGTATTTTTGCTTTCCTTCTGAGCCTGTCCGTCCAGGCAGGAGAGAGATTCACTGTCCTGCAGTGGAACATCTGGCAGGAAGGTACGGTGGTGCCCGGAGGGTACGAGGCCATAGTGAATGAGATTGTGCGTCTGAAACCGGATTTCGTGACGTTCAGCGAAGTCAGAAACTACAATCACACCCGGTTCTGCGACCGGATTGTGGCGTCGCTCAAGAAGAAGGGCGAAACCTATTATTCTTTCTATTCCGACGATACGGGTCTGCTCAGCCGGAATCCCATCTCGGATTCTACGGTGGTCTATCCTCTGAATGACGACCACGGAACCGTCCACCGGATGCTGACGGACATTCACGGGCATAAGATTGCGGTTTATACGGCCCATCTGGATTATCTGAGCGACGCATATTATAATGTAAGGGGATATGATGGTTCCACGTGGAAAGAGATTCCGAAACCGGAAAGTGTGGCCGAGGTGCTGGCGGTGAACGATGCTTCGTTCCGTGACGACGCGATAAAACGCTTCATCGAGGCGGCGCGGAAGGATGTGGAGGACGGAGTGCTGGTCGTGTTGGGCGGTGACTTCAACGAGCCGTCGCACCTTGACTGGATCAGGGAAACGAAAGACCTGTACGACCACAACGGGATGATCATTCCCTGGACGGTCCCTCTCTTGCTCGACAACGCGGGGTTTGTGGATGCTTACCGCACGAAATATCCCGATGTGCTCGACTATCCCGGCTTCACTTTCCCGGCCGACAATCCGCTGATAGAAGTAAACCGCCTTACATGGGCTCCCAAGTCGGACGAGCGCGACCGGATAGACTATGTGTTCTATTATCCTGACCGCAGGCTGAAGCTGAAAGACGCGGTGATTTTCGGCCCGAAAGAGAGCATCGTGAAGTCTGAAAGAATCGTGGAGACATCCAAGGACCGCTTCATCGAGCCTCTGGGCGTATGGCCCACCGACCACAAGGGTGTGCTGGTGACGTTTGAGCTGATGGAATGAAAGGAGGAAGCATGACGAAGGCTGGTTTTGCTTTCCGGTTGTTTTGTCTGATGAAAATCACTTTGCTTTTTTGGGCATCACGACTTCCGCCCCGAGCGTAAGCCCGAAAGCCGTAAACTGGGTCGATACGGAATGGTATCGGGCAACGCATTAGGCTTTTATGATTTGTCAGATTTTTTGTTTCTCCTTTTCATCTGACTGTCTAATTTCTTGATAGTGTCCAGATAGGCCTTTTCAACGGGTGATAATGTACGGATTTCGTACTTTCTGTGTTCATCCCGTGCCTTTTGCATCGCTTGGGTATGACTGATTCTTCCGGCACCGGTCAATAAGGCTTCGCCTGTAGTGGCTAGGATATTGTCCAATTGTTTGATATAATCTGTCATATACATGGGCTTATGCCGCATCGCTTGTATTTCAGCGAAATCAAAATATCCGGAAACCAGATTATTCAGCACTTTTAATTCATCTTCCTTTAAATAGTTTTTGGCAATCTGGGCATCTTTTAAAGTAGGATGGTCTCCTTGAAAGGCCGTCAATCCCATGAAAGGCTGGTTGGCATCGGCTCTTTCATAAATCACTTCGGCGGCGGTATGTCCATGAGCCGCATAATGAAGTTTGTTTTGTACAATCTTAAAAAACTCAATGGAAAGGTCTGACCGAGGGTCATAATCTACAGCTGTTGCATAGAGATCAAGAACTTGACGGTACATTACTTTTTCCGATGAACGTATGTCACGGATGCGGTCCAGCAATTCTTTCCAGTAGTTTCCTCCTCCCAATTGTTTCAGACGTTCGTCATCCATTGTGAAACCTTTAATGATGTATTCACGCAATCGCTCTGTAGCCCAACGTCTGAAATGTGTGCCTTGCAAAGACTTTACACGATAGCCAACAGAGATTATTACATCCAGATTATAGTAGGTGGTTTCATACATTTTTCCATCTTCGGCAGTTGTTCGGAATTTCCGAACAACTGACTCTCTTTCTAATTCGCCTTCTTCAAATATATGGCTGATATGTTCACTGATGGTAGATTTCGATTTCCCGAACAATTCACATAGCTGGGCTTGTGTCAGCCATACCGTTTCATTGCTTAAACGTACTTCAATGTGGGTCTTTCCGTCTTCGCTCTGGTAGATGAGAATATTTCCATTGTTGTCTTCCATGGTATTCATTTTATGTGTGAGAATTAATAAGAGAGAAGTGTCATTCGTTAAGCTTCCTTTCCGTAAGTCTCCTCGATGTGGTCGAGAATGCGGTTCAACTCCTCCAGTGTTTCGGCGCGGAGCATGGCGATGCGTGTCTCGCGGAAGTGGGAGATTCCCTTGAAGAGCGGTGACGCGGCGAGATGGCGGCGCACATGAAGGATGCCCCGGCGCTCGTCGAGCAGTTTCACGCTGTCCTGCACCTCGCGGCGCAGCACGTCCATCCTCCATTTGAAGGAGAGGGGAGGAAGTTCCTCGCCCGTTTCCAGATAGTGCTTCACTTCCTTGAATATCCATGGACGTCCGAAACAGGCGCGGCCTATCATGATGGCGTCCACTCCGTAGAGGTCGAAACATTCCTTGGCGCGCTGGGGGGTGGTGATGTCGCCGTTTCCGATGACGGGTATGCGCATCCGGGGGTTTTTCTTCACCTCACCGATCAGTGTCCAGTCGGCCTCGCCCGTGTACATTTGTGCCCGTGTCCGTCCATGGATGGTGAGGGCCTCGATGCCGCAGTCCTGCAGCTGTTCGGCCAGATCGACAATGATGCGGTGTTTGGCATCCCATCCCAGGCGTGTCTTTACGGTGACCGGAATCTTCACCGCATCCACCACCGCACGGGTGATTTCCAGCATCTTCGGTACGTTCTGAAGCATTCCGGCTCCGGCACCTTTTCCGGCCACACGCTTCACGGGGCATCCGAAGTTCAGGTCAAGAATGTCCGGCCGCGCCTCTTCGACGATACGTGCGGCCTCTACCATCGTGTCCGTGTCTTTTCCGTAAATCTGGATGGCCACAGGACGTTCCCGGTCGCTGATGTTCAGTTTCACCAGGGTCTTGTCCACCGAGCGGATCAGCGCGTCGCTCGAAACGAACTCCGTATACACCATGTCGGCGCCGAACTCCTTGCAGAGCAGGCGGAAAGCCGGGTCTGTCACGTCTTCCATCGGGGCAAGCATCACGGGCTTTTCTCCCAAGTCTATGTCTCTTATTCTCATTCCGTTGATATTGAGCTGCAAAGGTAGTGAAATTTTATTATATCCCGAAAAATAGCTACCTTTGCACTCCAATCAATTGAAAAAGACATGAATCATTCTATCAAGGATTTTGAGATAATGGCTCCGGTAGGCTCGCGCGAGTCGCTGGCCGCCGCCCTTCATGCGGGAGCCGACTCCATCTATTTCGGCATCGAAAGCCTGAACATGCGTGCGCGTTCGGCCAGCACGTTCACCATAGATGACTTGCGTGAAATCGCGAAGGTGTGCGACGAGCACGGGGTGAAGAGTTACCTGACCATCAACACCATCATTTATGACGAGGACCTTGAGCTGATGCGCAGGATTGTGGACGCGGCCAAGGAAGCCGGTATCAGTGCCGTAATTGCGGCCGATGTGGCGGTGATGGACTACTGCAATCAGGTGGGGCAGGAGGTGCATCTTTCCACTCAGTTGAACATCAGCAATGTGGAGGCTCTGAAGTTTTATTCACGTTTTGCCGATGTGGTGGTGTTGGCGCGCGAACTGAACCTGAAGCAGGTACGCAAGATATATGATGCCATTCAGGAGCGGCAGATCAAAGGACCGATGGGCGGACTGGTGCGTATCGAGATGTTCTGTCATGGAGCCTTGTGCATGGCAGTGTCCGGCAAATGCTATCTGAGTCTGAACGAGTTGAACGCTTCGGCCAACCGGGGTGCCTGTATGCAGGTGTGCCGCCGTTCGTATATCGTAAAGGACAAGGAGAGCGACATCGAGCTGGAGGTGGACAACAAATACATCATGTCGCCCAAAGACTTGAAGACCATTCATTTCATGGACGAGATGATTGAGGCCGGAGTACGCGTGTTCAAGATTGAAGGCCGTGCCCGCGGACCGGAGTATGTGAAGACAGTGGTGGAATGTTACAAGGAAGCCATCCAATCGTATATTGACGGCACTTTCACAGAAGAGAAGGTGAAGGAGTGGGATGAGCGGCTCAAGACCGTATTCAACCGTGGTTTCTGGAACGGATATTATCTGGGCCAGCGTCTGGGCGAATGGAGCAGGAACTACGGTTCGGAAGCCACCGAGAAGAAGGTATATGCGGGAAAGGGCATCAAGTATTTCTCCAATATCGGTGTGGCGGAGTTCCTGATTGAGGCCGCTGAGATAAAGGTGGGCGACAAGCTGCTGATTACAGGCCCCACTACTGGAGCGATGTACGTGACGCTTGAAGAGGCCCGTGTTGATCTGAAGCCGGTGGACGTGGTGGAGAAAGGAGTCCATGTCTCTTTCAAGGTTCCCGGCCGGATCCGTCCCAGCGACAAGCTTTACCGGATGGTGCCTTCCGAAGAGTTGAAAAAGAAGTGACATCATGGAAATGACGGGAATATGTCATGACTGAAAGGTCCGGACACCGAGACACGGAGTCACAGAGTTGCTTGTCTTGCAAGATTTTTCTCTGCGGCTCCGTGTCTTTGTGTGCTGGCGTACCGGAATGTTTCGTAGCCTCTTATTTCAGCTTTTTGGTAAATACATTCAGTGTCACATATTCAGAAGGGATCAGTCTGGACGCATCGTCCGCAAAATCCTCGCATGCGTTCTTGACGGTTTCCATATCCTCGTATTCCCTTGTCTTTACATACGCGAAAAACAGATTCGCTTCTTTCTCTTTCAGGTCTGTGAAGACGATGTTCCTGTACCTTTCATTGTACATCTGTACCAGTGCGTCCAGTCTTGCCCAGAATTGGATGATGTAGGCATCCTGTACGCTTGCCGTTAAAAACAATGTTTTTTCCATGATAAGAAATCCTTTTTCTCAAAAATAAACATAAAAAAGGAATCCACCTTCGTTTTTTAATGATTTGTAATGCTTTTTGTATTGTTTAGGCTTTGGCGTAAGAAGACAGTCCTGGAAATGGACTGGAAATGGTGGTAGGATATGGGTTAAAAGCGAATGGAATATTTTGCCGGTTGTTCATAAATGTTTTTCTTTGCGCCTGTATTTATCAACTCAATTTTTTATAAATGAAAAAAGAAAACATTCAGAGACGCAGCCGTGCCGTGCGCTTCAAACGCTTCACGCGCCGCTCGTATGCTGTTTTCCAAAGCCTGAAACTGGAGGTGAACATCGGTGTGCTGGCCATTCCGATGCTGGCTTTCGCCAATGTGGACTCGGTTTCCGCGCAAACGGAAAATCATGCTCAGGAGCGGGTGTATGAGCTGGATGAGGTGGAGGTGACCGGCACGCGTGTTCCGATGACCGTCGGTCAGGCGGCGCGGATGGTGACTGTGCTCGACCGTGACGACATTGCGGCGGTCCCTGCACAAAGTGTGAACGACTTGTTGAAGTATGCCGTCGGTGTGGATGTCCGCCAGCGGGGTGACATGGGAGTACAGACAGACATCAGTATCCGAGGGGGGACGTTCGACCAGATAGCCATCCTTTTGAACGGCATCAATATCTGTGACCCCCAGACAGGCCACAATTCGGCCGATTTTCCAGTAGACATCAGTGAGATTGAGCGCATAGAGGTGCTCGAAGGTCCTGCCGGACGTGTGTATGGCACATCCTCGTTGGTAGGGGCTGTCAATATCGTGACCCGTACCGATGTCCGGAGCGGCATGGAGATCCATGCGGAAGGAGGTTCCTACGGTTTCTTCGACGGAGGAGGCCATGTGAGCTTCAGGAACGGAGCGTTCAGCAACCAGCTGTCGGGCAGCTTCAGCCGTAGCGACGGTTTCAGCAGAAACAAGATGGGAAGCCTGAACAGTGATTTCAGGCAAGCCAAAGCCTTTTATCAAGGAAGATACGGTCATCAGACGGTGGATGTGAGGTGGCATGCCGGTTTCTCACAAAAGGATTACGGGGCCAACACGTTTTACAGCGCGAAATACGATGACCAGTTCGAGCATACCCGGAAATTCTTTACGGCCGTGCAGGCGGAGACGAAAGGGGAGTTTTATCGTTTCAGGCCTGCGGTTTATTGGAACCGTTCGGAGGACCGGTTTGAACTGATACGGAATCATCCGGAATCCATACCTTTCAATTATCACCGCACGGATGTATATGGCCTGAACCTGAACAATATGCTGGAAACTTTTCTCGGAAAGACGGCTTTCGGTGCGGAGTTCCGCAACGAAGGGGTGGTGAGCACAACCCTTGGCGAGCCGTTACGTTTCCCTAAGCCCGCACCCGGAGGAGGGGAATACACGGTAGGTTTGAACCGCACCAATCTGAGTTTCCATCTGGAACACAATATCTTGTTGCGCAGCTTTACGCTTTCGGCAGGGGTGATTGCAGTGAAGAACACCGGAAACGAGATGAGTTTCCGTTTTTATCCCGGTGTGGATGCCAGCTGGCAGTTTGCCCGTGACTGGAAATTGTATGCCTCGTTCAATACGTCTCTGCGCATGCCTACCTTTACCGAACTTTATTATTCGGTGGAAGGATATAAGGCCGACAAATATCTGAAGCCGGAAGAGATGAAAGCTTGTGAGGTGGGAGTGAAATACCTCACTCCGGCCATTCGTGCTGTCGTCAGCGTGTATCATTACCGGGGTACGGATCTGATTGACTGGATAAAGGATTTGTCGGCAGGAGAAGACGCGCCGTGGCAGTCGGTCAATCACGCCCGGGTAAACACGACCGGAGCGGAAGCGTCGTTCAATCTGGATTTTGACGAGTTGCTTCATCACCGTTCATGGATACGCGATCTGAATCTGGCTTACGGATATATCACTCAAGACAAAAAGACAGAATCTGACGTGCAGTCAAGATATGCGTTGGAGTATCTCCGGCACAAGCTGGTGGCGCAGGCCGGTCTGCGTTTGTGGCATTGCCTGAACCTGCATCTGTCGTACCGTTGGCAGGACCGTGCGGGCAATTATGAGCGGAACGGTCGGATGACGGCTTATCAGCCTTATTCATTGCTGGACGCACGACTGTCATGGGATGCTCCGCAATACCGGTTGTATGCGGAGGTCAACAACCTGCTTGACAAGACCTTTTATGATTACGGCAACATTCCGCAACCCGGCGTTTGGGTGCGTGTGGGAGCCGTATGGAGGATGAACTGGTAGACGGCTTGGAAGCAACGTGAGGCACAGGGCTTTTTATGTTTGAATCTCAAGCTGTTCGCTCTGTGCCTTCATCCTGATGGATTCAGACACTTGTGATGATGCCTCCCCCCAATACCAGTTCTCCACGGTAAAAAGCGGCGGCCTGCCCGATGGCAATGGATGCCAAGGGTTCATGAAGTTCCACGTGTAACAATCCTTTTTCTGTTAACCGTACAGTGCACCGGTTTTCCTGTTTCCTGTAACGTATTCTGACTTTGACGTCATCTTGGCCCAATAAGGCGTCCGGATTGCTTGTCTGCCAGTCTTTTAAGAACATCTCATGCTTTTCAAGCGTTTCCAGCCGGTCGCTGAGGATGATGCGGTTTTCCGACGGACAGATTTCTTTCACGAACACGGCTTTGTTCAGGTTGATGCCGAGTCCCCTTCGTTGTCCGATGGTATAGAAAGGGTATCCTTCGTGTTTCCCTATCATCAGGCCGTTTTCGTCATAAAACCATCCCGGCCTGATGCTCCCGTCCGGGACATGCCGTTTGAGGAAGCTCCGGTAGTCCATCGGACAGAAGCATACTCCCAGACTGTCCCGTTTGTGGGCCGCTTTCAGGAATCCCCGTCGGGCCGCGATCTCGCGTACCTGAGTTTTGGTAAGTCCGCCCATAGGGAGCAGCATCCGTTCCAGAATATCTTGTGGAAGTCCCCAGAGGAAGAACGACTGGTCTTTGTCAGCGTCTGTTCCGCAGGCGATATGCCAATGACCGTCCACGAATTTCTTTCTCACATAATGTCCGGTAGAGAGATGGTAGATTCCCAATTCATCGGCAGTCTGTTTCAGAAGCGGCCATTTCAGGAAATTGTTGCAGAGCGTGCAGGGGACGGGAGTATGTCCAGCCATATATTCGTCAATAAAATAGCGGACGATCTTTTCGTTGAAAATCTGTCTGGCATCATGGATGATGTGCCGGATGTTCAGCTTTCTGCACAATTCCTGTGCGTCGTCCAGATATTCCGTATCATCGTTTTTCTCATAGAAGCGGAAAGTGATGCCGGTCACCTCATATCCGGCATCCTGCAAAAGCAAGGCGGCTACAGAACTGTCTGTACCGCCGCTCATTCCGAGCAATACTTTATTGTCTGTTTTCATATATCACGCAAACATACAATAAAAAAATGATTTCAGGAAAAAGTGGCCGGAGGCTTGCGGCGCTTCTGCTGAATTGGTAAAAGTGGGGATATAGGCTCTATAAGCGATATAAAAAGTCTTGGATTATGGTGATAGCCTGAAAACCTGAATGGAAGGGCACAAAGTTACGGGATAACAATGTCCACGTAACTTTGTGCCTCTTTCCTGAACTTACATTCTTATATGTTTGAGTTCTACAACTCAAGAATCTTTTTAATTTTATTGAAAATATCCGTATTCTCATAGATTCCGGTAAATTCCTGGAATCCGGGTCCGAATGCGTAGACAGGAACCATTACACCACTATGGCCACCGGTAGAGAATTTGCATACGATTTTTCCTTCTTTCAGGTTTCCGTCTACCAAAGTAAGCCCTCCTGTCTCATGATCGGCTGTGACAATGACCAGCGTCTCACCATCTTTAGCCGCCCATTTATAGATGGCTCCGATTGTGCGGTCAAAATCGTGTGTTTCTTGCATCAGCAAGTTCAAATCGTTGAAATGTCCGTAGTCATCCAATTGCGAGCCTTCAATCATCATGAAAAATCCGTTTTTGTTCTGGTCCAGCAGTTCGATGCCTTTTAATGAGGCACGCGCCAGCAGGTCTCCCCGTTCGGAGGGAATCGGTGTATCTGCCGGATAAGGGACCGCAAAGACCTTACCGCTTCTGATAGTGTCCAGTTCATTCCAGCTGCGTGGGGTCTTGTATCCTTTTTCGTTCAGTTCTTGGAAGATGTTCCGTCCGTCTTTTCGTTTTTCGAAGAGTCTGGCCCCTCCGCCGAATACATAATCTGCCGGAGAGTTTACATAGTCGGCTATAATTTCTTCCTCTTTGTCACGGTCCACGTTATGGCAGCAGAAATCGGCGGGTGTGGCGTCCCAAAGCCGGCAGGTAACGGCAATGCCTGTGGATTTTCCTTTTGCGTTTGCCAGGTCGACCAGTGACTTCAGCGGGTGTCCTAATGTATCCACTCCTACAGAATGGTAATTCGTTTTCTGTCCTGTAGCCATAGCCGTTCCTCCGGCTCCGGAGTCTGTAATCAGGCGGTTTGCGCAATATGTCTTTGACAATCCTACTGCCTGGCAGTTGTCCAGATAGAGTTTTCCACGGTTGGCTGTCCATGCGGAATACATGTGCATCAGACTCATTCCGTCACCGATCATAAGGATGACGTTTTTCACTTTCTTGCCTTGCGGTGGAGTGATATTCTGCACTTCATAGGGGCATTCCATAATGTAAGTCTGCTCTTTGTCTTTTTTGTCCTGTGCATTTGCCCCGACATGCAAAAGTCCGATCAGAACTGTCAGCAGACAGCGTTGCCATATTTTTTTCATTGTAATGTCTGGAATAAAGTTAAGATATATAATTATCTGCAGGAGGCTGTTCCGGAATGAGAATCCTGTATTCCAAAAGGCATGTCATCCTGAAGTGGAGGATCTCGAAAATACAAGCTGGTATATACGAGACTCTTCGCTACAGAATGACATTGCTTTTAGACAGGTAATTCACCCTATATCCTCTTGCAGACTTGTTTGCTAACGGAAAGGTTAATATCCGCTGTTCTGTTTCAGTAACCCGTTTGAGTTAGTGATTTCAAGTGACGGATACGGGAACACCATCATGTAGTCCGCATAAGGCAGCTTGCTCGTATAATCTTCGTATGCGCCTACTGTACACGGAGAGTCCGGATTCTGTCTGTCTTCGTAGTGGCGTACACGTGGATTGGCGTTCAGCTCTTTTTCTGCCAGTTCCTTGATTTCCTGGTTGCTTGAACGATGCCAGCGTTTCAGGTCGAACAGATGGTCGGTAAACTCGAAGGCCAGTTCGCAGCGGCGTTCGTGATACAAGTCGGCCATTGTAGCCGTATGTCCCAGCAATTGCAGGTTGGAACGTTGGCGGATACGGTTCAAGTCGTTGGTCGCCAGATCTGCCTTTCCGGTCATCAGATAAGCTTCGGCACGGAAAAGCAGCATTTCTGCGAACCGGATGATAGGGAAGTTGACACGTGCGGTCGGCCAGTTTCCGTTGGTATTGATATATCCTGCGTTGGCAGCGTTCTCATATTTGAACGGATCCATATATTTGTTGATCTGGAATCCGGCTTCAATATCAGATGTAGACCAAAATTTTCTTGTTTCTCCCAGAAACTGGAACTCCTGTCCGTATTCAAGGATGGAACGGACAAGACGTTCATTTCCTTCACCGTCTTTCGACATTTCTTCATAAATGTCGTATGTCGGTTTGTTTTGCCCCCATCCGTTATATTTTCCCCATCCTTGATTTTCAAGGACAACACCGGGAAATTCAGATCCGCCTCCTTGTGAGCCTCCGTTTCCTGGTATGGACCAAAGATATTCGGCATTCCAGTAATTGGCGAAGTCGGAGGAAAATACGTCTGCAAATGAACCGGCAAGGTCTCTGCCATAGTTGTTTTCCAGATCATTGACCATCTGGATGACATTTTGCCATTGCGTTTCGTCCCAAGTGGCCCAATAAGCATATACTTTAGCCTTGAAAGCAACGGCAGCCGCATCGTGGGCACGTCCTCTGTCATCCGTATCATAATCTTCGAATCGAGGAAGGCAATCTATCGCTTTGTCGAAATCTTCAATAATCAGTCTATAGTTTTCAATTACGGATGCCTGCTGGGGTGGGATGGAGTTGTCGTATCCATTTTCAAATTCCTCATAACGGATGAACGGTACACCTTGTTCCTCAGTCCCGTATCTGTATGCGATGAGGAAATGGGCCCATGCGCGTGTGAAGTAGGCTTCTCCCAGACTTCTGGTCTCGATTTCAGACAGAGCCTGATTCTTCTGCTTGTCCACCAACTGTTCAATTACCCAATTGGAGCGTGCCATGACGGTATAAAGTGTTTCATAGACCGTTCTGAGCGGTTCCTCGTCACCGGTATATTCCAGTGTGGCTAATGTGTTGTATGAACGGGATCTTCCCCATACCACATCGCAGGCAGCGCCTTGCTCCCAAAACAATTCACGTCCGTACAAGGCCTCTTGATGAAATCTTTCGTAAAGGCCGTCTATGGCATCAACCGCTTGTTGGTCATTGGTGAAATAGTTTGATGTCGTAGCGTTTCCTTCGGGCTGCACATCAAGGAAATCACTGCATGAAGAGGTTAACATTGTGGCAGCCACAGCTAAAAGCAATATATTCTTTTTCATGATTTTTTAGTTGTCTGTTCGTGATTAGTAAGTCAGTTTTACCCCCAAGGAGAATACGCGTGATACCGGATATTTCAATGCATCCCATCCGCCGCACTCAGGGTCCATGCCAGGGTATTTGGTGAAGGTTGCCAGATTCTCGCCGCTGAAGAATACGGAGAGGCCGCCGTTGCGCTCCTTGATGTGCTGCCATTTCCGCAGCACGTCGGTCAGGTCGTATGATACGGTTACATTTTTCAGGCGCAAGTAAGACGCGTCTTCCAGATACCAGTCGGATGCGGTGCTGAAGTTGCCGTTCGGGTCATTCTTTGACAGGCGGGGTATGTCGGATGAGGTGTTTGTCGGACTCCATGCATCGAGAATCTCAGACGAACGGTTGAAGTTTCCTTCCACATCGCTCAGCAGCATATATTTGGCTACATACATTGCTTTGGCACCGCCCACACCTTGGAACATGGCACTTGCGGAGAGTTTTTTCCAGGTGAATCCCAGCGTAAACGCATAAGTGGTTTTCGGAGTGGCGCTTCCCATATATTGACGGTCCTCGTCGGTGATTTTTCCGTCGTTGTTGAGGTCTACGAATTTCAGGTCACCGGCTTGTGCGGAAGGTTGTATTCCTACCCAGTTTCCTTCCGAGTCACGGTATCCGTGCTCTGCGTTCCATGCGGCCACTTCTTCGTTGCTTTGGAAGATTCCGTCTGTCTTGATCAGGTAGAATGAATTCAGCGGTTGTCCTTCGGCAGTCTGGTAAACGTAAGGAATGTTGCGGAATGTCTTGTCATTGGTCCATACTCCTGGTGTTCCGTCCGCATTTTTCACTCCGATATCCGACACCCAGTTCTTCAGGTAAGAGAAGTTGCCTGAGATGAAGTAAGAGAAATTGTCGTTGACTTTATCGCTCCAACTGGCCTGAAGTTCAAATCCGCGGTTACGTACCTCTCCCTGATTGACCAGCATGGCGTCGATACCGATGCTGCCTGGCCAGTTCATCGACTGTGCCTGGATCAGATTGAATGTACGCTTGTCAAAATAGTCCAGTGACAGGGAAAGGCGGTCGTTGAACATTGAAAGATCCAATCCCAGGTCATATTGTTCAGAAGTTTCCCATGTAAGGTCCGGATTCAGTGCGATAGAGTTGTATACGAAATTATTCCATACCAGATTCGACTCTACTCCATATTGTGCCTGTTCTGTCCATGTGGTGCGGTTCAGCAGAGCCGACTTGTAGTTGTAGCCGATTGATCCCAGATTACCGACACGTCCCCAGGAGGCACGCAGTTTCAGAAGGCTGATGAGGTCGCTTTTCTGGAAAAATTTCTCGTTGGAGATTTTCCAGGCGGCTGTAACAGCCGGGAAATCACCGTAATTGTTTTCTTTAGGCAAGCGGCCGGCATAGTCACGACGCCACGAAGCGGTAACGAAGTAACGGTCATCGTATGAGTAAGCGGCACGGGCTATCACTGACACGTTTGCGTCCGGTCCTGTCAGATAGTCATCGGCTGTAATATTGTCCGCATATGCCAGATATTGCAGATAAGCTGACTCGTCTGTCAGGTTTGTGCCTGTCACGTTCATGCCGCGGCTGTTGTAATGGTCTGCAGTGGTCGAGAGAAGTCCTCCTACTGTATGTTTGCCGAAGTTGTTGTCGTAAGTCAGCGTGTTTTCTGTTTTCCAGGAATCTGTACGATAGGTGGTTTCCTGCAGGTTGTTTGAAAGGTCAGGCTTTCCTACCTCATCACGCTTGGGGTTGAATTTTTTATAATGGTTGCTGGCCAGATTGTAGGTGAACCGGCTGGTGAACTTTAGTCCCGGTACTACATTTGCGATCTCAAGACTTGTGGTGCTCCATAAGTCACTGGTCTTGTTGTACAGGTTTTCTGCCTCAAGAATACGTACAGGATTTACGGCGTCGCCATGAATGTCCGAGAAGTTTGAACCGTATTGGGCTATATAATCCGGGTCCTCGGTAGTGGTGCCTCCGTAGCTTCCGTCCAGCGGATTATAGACGGTTGCGCTCGACGGCATGTAGATGGCAGAAAGAATCGGGCCCGTATAGGCATCGTTGTCTGTGTCTTTTGAACGGCTGTCTGTGTTCTGCCAGATAAAGTCCTCTGTCACGGTAACCCATTTGTTCAGTTTCATCTTGCCGTTATACCGCATGGTCAGGTTCTTTTTAAATGTATTGATCAGCACACCTTGGTCGTTGTTGTATGCGAAAGAGATACGGTTTGTGAAATTTTCCGTACCTACGTTTAACGCCACGTTATGACGCTGGTAGAATGCGGTCCGGAAGATAGCGTCCATCCAGTTGGTGCGTGTGGTGGTGATCCATGGATTTCTTTGCGGGTCCCATCCGGTAGGTAAGGTCATGCCTGCGTTGGCGTATGAAGTGCGGCGCATTTCCAGTTGCTGCTCGGCTGTGAGCGGTTCAATCAGGTTGGTTGCCTGACGGAGGCCGTACACACCGTCGTATGTGAGTGAGGGGGCTCCTTCCTTTGCTTTCTTGGTGGTGACCAGAATAACACCTCCGGCACCGGACTGGGCACCGTAGATGGCCGCGGAAGCGGCATCTTTCAATACAACGATACTTTCTATGTCATTCATGGAAGAGATGGGTGCGCCTGGTACACCGTCTACCACCCAGAGAACATTGTCACCGTTCTGGGAACCTTGTCCACGGATGACGATATTGGGAGTGGAAGTAGGGTCGCCGCCATCTGACTGAATGGTGACACCGGCCAATTGTCCCTGCAGCATTCCTTCTGTGGAGGTGACCGGACGGACAGCCAGATCATCTGTATTGTCTACTACACCTACCGAAGCGGAAAGGTCTTGTTTGCGTGTGTTGGCGCCGTATCCCAATACAACGACTTCTTCCAACATCTCAGAATCCTCGTGTAATGTAACGTGTATTTCATTCTTGTCTACAGGGACTTCCTGAGTCGCGAATCCGATATAGCTGAATACCAGAATGTCTCCTTTGTCTGCTGATAATGTAAACTTGCCGTCTACATCTGTAATGACTCCGTTTGTAGTTCCTTTAATCATTACATTTCCACCGATGATCGGTTCGCCGGTCTTGTCAAGTACGGTACCTGTCACCGACATTTTCTGGGCATAAACCCCTGCCGACATGAATAGCCCTACCAGTAGGATCATCAATGTCCGGCAGATTCTAAGATTTGCGTGTTTCATACTTTAAATGTTAATAACATAATTTGTGATACGCAAAAGTCCTGAAATGGAATTACAGAGACATTACAAGAATGCCAATTGAATGTTACATGACTTTATTCGGATGGATTTTATGTAAGAATAGTTTTTTCTCGGGCAGGAATATTTCGTTTCTGTTTCATCTTCGGTCGGCAAAGTTGGCGTTGATCAGGCAAGAAACCAGTTTTTGTCCGTGTGTCTGTTCTATAAAATCGATGAACAGGATTCCTGTGTGGCCGATATTGTTTTTCCTCAGATAATCGGTCAATGCAGGATTCACTTTATTGGCAAAGGCTTGTGGTGTGCCTGAGGGTAGTCCTGTCGCGCTGGCAAACGAGATTCCCCATTGGGAAGAGCCGTCGGGAAGAAGTCTCATTTTCTCCAGGTAATGGATACACGCCTTTATTTTTTCTCCAGCTTCTTTTTCTGAGGCATATTGATATTCGTCCTGCAGCCAGGCGGATGCTTTTTCCCCGTCTTTGTCGAGCAAGTCCAGCAGGCAGGTGGCATCGTCTTGCCATCCTTGACAGGCGGCGCCGGGATAGTTGTCTGCAGCATGGTCTCTGTGGAGGAAAAGAATTTTTCCCCGGCATTCTTTCAATGTCAGATTTGCATGAAAATGGTCGATGAAATATTTCCGGTTGTCCATGTTGTCCAGTGACTGGGACAGGAGTGAAGAATATTCATCATTTCCTCCACCTTCTTTTTTCAGGGAGACAATCAGAGTCTCAGAGGGATGTTTTTTCAGGAAGTCAATGAATGTCGGCAGTACATTGTCTTCCCAATAGATGTGTTGGAAGGCGGTGCTGTGGTATATACCCAGTTTATGCCCTTTCTTTTTCAGGCGGATGTCGAAAGCGCGGATACCCAGTTTCAGCTGGGTGGCAATGTCTGTGGTCTGCGTCTGGAGCGCGCTACCTCCATATCTGGCTCCACTATCATGAGTGCCTGGAATGGACAATCTGTTTATATGAAGGGAGTCGGGCAATCGCCGCATCCATTCGCACAGGTCTGTCGGATATTCGTTTGCGCGGCTTTGGCTGGCTGCAGGTAGGCAGGCAGATAAGATCAGTAAGATGGTGAGTAGACACACGGGCAGATTTTTTGTTCTCATCACTATATTGTTTTTTGTGGCTACAAATATAGTGATGGGCATGATGTGGCCTTTTATGGCCAGATTCTTTTCGTAAGTTTTGTGAGAATTGTCAATTGTATGTCATATGATTGTATCCTGATGTTAATATTGCGCTCCTTTCTCGTACGGACATAAAAAAAGGAGTACCGCTGTACTCCAACCTTTGTTAACCTTAAAATCTAATACTATGAAAAACACAGTGCAAAGATACGGACTTTCCAGTAATCTGCAAATAAAACGGGGATAAAAGTGTGCTTTATAACATATATTAATATACTGTGCTTTTCTGTTGATCTCTTTTTGCAATTTGTTATAGTGAAGTAATCCGTTTTTCATCATTTTGTCATATTGAATGCCGAATTTTGAAACAAATCAGAAAGAGAAGGATATGGACTTGAATGTACGGGACAGACGTAAGGCTATAATAGTGGTTTCGGTCATGCTCTTGTTGTCATGCGGTTGTCTGTTTTTCTTGGGGTACCGGCTTTACATGTATGGAAATTGGTGAACAAAGTATTTGAGTGTATGAAAAAGAGGGTGCCTAAAAATGAAAATCGGCTATTAAAAAGTAATGTCATTCTTCACTTTGTTCAGAATGACAAAATGAAAGCCTATTTCTATTTTGATACAGCCTCTTTTTTGCCAACATTGGCAATTGGAGTTATTTCCCTGATGCCTGTTCGCTTGTGATCTCCACTCCCAATACATGCAGGTCCTCTATGCCGCTGATTTCGGTGGAACATTCGCCTATCCATCCGTTTTGCTGGTTCACCCCGGTATAGATCCGGATAAGGTCAATTCCCGGAAGCGAGACTTCGTTTCCTTCCGCATCCACGGCCCAATCGATGTCGATGGTTGAACCGTCGGAAGTGTTCGGGGCATTGTCGGCATAACCGAAGGCAAACGGGTAGAGCACATAATAAGTCCCTTGTCCGCTTTCATCGATTCCGTTCTGGGGGAGACGGCTTCCCTTGAACTTCATTTCCTGTTCCGTTATCCATTGCGGATAATAGGGCTGTGAATGATACATGTTCCGGGTCATATGTCCCTGGTTTCCTTTGTTGTCCTCCCAACGGATGTTGTCATTGCCTGACTGTTCTTCATTGGGCGCATGATAGACGATCTCATAGTCTCCGTGGTAGAAAAGGGTGTCGGTTCCGGCGTTCCGGGCCGTTTCATACCACGATTCCTGTGTGGCGTCCCGGTGGGCGCTTCCGGCTATCTCATACCAGACTCCGCCGTCCGCCTTTCCGTCCTTGTCCTCGTCCAGCGCCACCTGGATGATTCCGGGCTCATAGCCGCCTCCGCCCATGGCGGTAGCCGTACCCTCAAAAGCGTTTCCCAGCACGCGGAAGTCTCTCAGTCCGGGCCTGTTCTCAATACGGTGGTCGAAGCCTACGATAATGTATCCTCCGTAACCTCCCAGCGACACCATGCCCCTCTTGTTGTTTCCGATGGCTTCGAGCGCTTTCCGGTTCATGTCGTCCGGCGTGTCGCCTTCCTCATATTTGGGCATCACGTTGACAAACTGGCCCGGAGCCGGCATATATTCTATCACTTTCGTGATATATGCCGAGGAGGTGGTCTCCTGTGGGGTGTTGTTGTAGTAGAACTCTTCGGTGGTGAAGGCGAAGTGTGCCGGAATGTCACCCGTGCGCACACTCCATTGCTTTTTCCCGTCGGGTGTGAAGCAATGAAGATATCCGGGGGTGACATAATCGGTGGCGTCGCTCACATAAATCTCTTTGGTTTCCGGGTTGACGGCAATGCCGTAGGGGAGTTGTATTTCCTGGTCTGTGCCGTCGGTAATGAAATTCTCGGACACAAGCCTTTTTTGCGCGGTGTCATAGATGAAGTAGCCGGTCTCATTATTTTCTCCTTCATGGTTCCAGGAGGAGGAAAGGATGTAAAGGGAGTCTCCGTCCAGGCACATCTCGTTGGCGGGGATTCCCAGATTTCCGGTTACTGTTCCGGTGGCTGTGTCGATGACGTATATGTCTGAGCCGTTTCCGTAATAGTCTCCCCGTGAGGTGACGTAGATGTTCCCTTTCGTGTCTTTTTCCATCCGGTGCAGGTTAATGGCCACGTCAATCGTGTTTACCACCTGGAAACTTTCCAGGTCAATCACTGAGACGGTATGGTCGTAGTCGGGATAGCGGTAGCCTCCTGAGTTGGCTACATACAGCCGTCCGCCGGTGATAACCATTTCTTCCGGTTGATAGCCTACCACTACCTCGCGGGTAATCTGAAGGGTGTTCGTGTCGAATTCCACCACCTTTCCGGGGCGGGCCTCCGGATCAATCTGTACCGGACCGGCATACGAGCTGACATATGCCTTGTCGCCGTTGAAGGTGATGTAACGGCAGTTGGTGATGTTTACGCTGCCCAAATGCCTGGCCGTGCGTGCGTCCATCACTTCCACCAGATGTGAGCAGTTGACCACCACATACAATTTCCCGTCGTGTATCTGTATGTCGTTGCCCACATCACCCAACTCTTTCACGATGCCGGGGTTGCTCTCCGGATAGATGTTGCGCAGATAATACCCTCCCCGTGCGCTGAAGAAGTCAATCGTACATTTGTTGCTTCCCATATTCCCTTCGTTCAGCAGGAAGAACCCTTCAATATTCCGGGGATCGGTGGGATAGGTTACAAACTCTTTTTCAGAGTCGAGTACGGGCAGTTCCTTCCGGCATCCGGCAATCAGGGCCAGCGACAGGAGGAAAGGGATAAACAGGTTATTGTAATGTCTCTCGTTTTTCATTCTTCGTTCTTCACTCTTCATTCTTCACTCTTCATTCTTCATTTCAGAACATGTATTGCACGATCAGCCTGAAGTTGATGCCTGGCATGGGATAACAGGAAACAACCTCATATTGCTGGTTCAGCAGATTGTTGGCTTCCAGTGTGAGCTTCAGCTCGTGCTTGTTGATACGTTGGCTTTTCGATATGGAGCAGTCGCTGGTGTACCATGAGGGCTGGTAATTGGCCGGCAGGTTGGCCTGCGAGGAATACCGCTCTCCCGTATAGATGAAACTGTAACTGGCTTCCCACGAGCGCCATGAAAGGCTGATGGCCGCCGAACCGCTGTGCCAGGGGATATAGGGTATCTGTCCTCCATAGAACTCGTCGGTGGGGTCGGTAAAGTCCTGCGCTTTCTGGTAGGTGTAGTTCAGGCGTCCGCTGAGATTCGTCTCACGTCCCAGTGTCCAGTCGGTTTGGAGAGCCACGTCGACTCCTCTGATCTCCACTTTTCCCAGATTGACCATGGTCCATCGGAAAAAGTTAGAGGTGGGGGTCGCCACGATCTTGTTTTCCACTTCATTGTAATATACGTCGGCCTGCAGTTCGACACGTTTCAGCCATAAGGCGGGAAACTGCTTTTCGTAGGTCACTCCTAGATTGTATTGGTCGGTGTATTCCGGATCAAGACGGGCGTTGCCGATAAAGGTGTAGTACAGGTCGTTCAAGGTGGGCATCCGGAAGATCCGTTTATAAAACGCGCGGAAGTCCAGTCCGATTCTTTCAAACGGACGGTAACTCATCACCACCGCCGGGGTCCATTCCATCCTGTCGGACGCGGCGTCACCCTTTTCACGCAGACGGTCGGACACGAATGTGCCCAGCAGACTGGCCTGCAGCTTGATATGCCCGAAGTTGAGCGCGGTGGCGGCGGCGAGAAGTCCGGTGTGGCGGCGCGGATAGACAAAGTCCTTCAGGTTCGCGTTGAGCAGGTTGAACTGCCAGTCGGCCGACAGGTTGAGGCTCCAGAATGAGGTAAGGTCCAGGCAGTTGGCTGTGGAGGCATACACTTCTTGCTGGCGGTAGATGTTGTTGATGTACATCAGCGACTCGTCCCGCCTGGGGTCGGCCAGATAGTGCAGGTAGTTGTACGAGTATTTCGCACTCGCCATGAAATGGTATCGTTCCGAGAAATCTTTCCGGAACATTCCCT
Organism: Candidatus Phocaeicola excrementigallinarum; assembly: GCA_019120125.1. Taxonomy (GTDB): domain Bacteria; phylum Bacteroidota; class Bacteroidia; order Bacteroidales; family Bacteroidaceae; genus Phocaeicola; species Phocaeicola excrementigallinarum. Next base: position 28,092 of record DWVR01000083.1, read on the forward strand.
GGGCGAAGAAGTCAGCATCCTTCTGGCGGTCCTCGTGTGTGAACTTGTTGCGTACAATCGCGCCGGGATAGCCCCGGTCGGAGAAATAGGCGTAGAGCTTGGTGCGCCAGTATCCGTCTTTCATATTGCCGTAGAGTCCGTGCTCGATGCGCAGCGCGTTCACGTCTCCGTTCTGGCGTATCGCGGTGGTGTCGTATCCGCCTTCTGTGGCATAGCGGAACTTGTATTTTCCGGTGGTGTACATGTATTCCGCGCTGAATGAGCTGCTCAGCCTGTCGCTCAGCCTTTGTTCCCAGAGCACCGCCGGGTTGGCCAGTCCGAACGAGCCGGTCTTGAAAGTGGCCTTGATGTTGAAATCTTTCGTTTCGGTGAATCTCGGTGTCCGTGTCTGGAGATAGATTGTCCCTGCCGATCCGAAGTCCTTGGCCGACTGGAATACCGCGCTCTTCTGTCCGTTGTAGAGCGTGACGCTCTCCATGTTGTCCAGTGAGAAACGTCCCAGGTCGACAGTTCCGTTCTGTGCGTTTCCCAGTTCGATACCGTCGTAGAACACTCCCACGTGGTTGGTGCCCATGCTGCGGACATTGATGGTTTTCAGTCCCCCGATGCCTCCGTAGTCCTTCAGCTGTACCCCGGAGAAATAGCGCAGCGCGTCGGCCACGTTGTGCGAGCCGAGTTGCCGGAGCCGCTCACCCGAGAGTCTCTGTACGGGAATGATTTCTTTCTGCAGGGTACGGGCGGTCACGAGCACCTCATCCAGACGTTGGAGGCTGTCTGTCGAGTGTTGCGCGTGGAGCATGGATACGCCGCTCCATGTCAAAAAGAACAACAATAGCCGGACCATCCGGCTTCTCTGTCCGATCATACTATATATATAAGGTGTAAAAAACAATTAGCCGCATTGTCCTCGCATGCGGATAACATGTAATGCCGGCAGGTCTTCTGACTGACTTCTCTTCCGGAACCTTCCCGATACCGTCTCAGTATCAGTGGTAATGGCCTTTCCGGAAGATTGCTGAAGCTTCACAGCAGCGGGACTGTCCGGGATTTTCACCCGGTTCCCTTTTAATCCGCCTGTCTGAACAGGCAGGCAGAACCGATCAGGGTGCAAATGTATGGTTTTTGGGTAGGATATGCAAGAATAGGTCCGGCTTTTTCGGTCTTGGGCATGAAAAAATGTCAGTGTTGTTAATCGGTTCGTTTTCAGAGTGTTGGACTGATGGACGGGGCTGTCGGCAGGGAAAGGAGGGGCATGTGGGAAAACGCCTTGATGTTTTGGGAAAAACGCTTCGGCGTTTCAGGAAAAACGTAAGGACGTTTCAAGTAAAACGCCTTGACGTTTTTTTTCGGACAATTTGTCAGTCTTGTCGGACTTTAAGGTCCTTGATGTTCCCTTGGACTGATATGAGAGTCGGTATCCGGTCTTTTTCCTGTCGTATCCTGTCAAAATGAAGCCTGTTTCGGCGTTGATGTTTACATATAGTTAATATGGCTTTCTTGGCGGATAACCGGGAGTTGTCTTATAAATTTCGCTTTTTATGCGTGTTGACATGTCATAATACTGTATATTCCTTGTATGTATTGACGATTTATCATGAATTTTCTGGAAATATAATATTTTTATATTGAAAAATTTGTATGATATTTACAAATATTTGTATCTTTGGCCAACTATTAAGAAACAAAGGCTCGTGGAACAGTCTTGTGAAAAGTTTGTTTAATTAATTTGAATAGATTTTATGAAGAGAAGAATTTTTGTGATGCTTTCCATCCTATTTATAGGAATAGGAATGGCGTGGTCTCAGGTGAGATCGGTGAAGGGAGTCGTCACCTCCTCGGAGGACGGACTGCCTGTAGTTGGGGCGTCTGTCCTGGTGAGCGGTACCACAATGGGTTCGATTACCGATGTCGACGGTAAGTTCTCCATTTCCAAGGTGCCCTCGTCCGCTGAGACGTTAACCATTTCATATGTCGGCATGAGGACGAAGGTGGTGGCGATCACCTCTGAAGTGATGCAGATCATATTGGATTCCGATTCCAAGATATTGGATGAGGTGGTGGTAACCGCACAGGGACTTACCCGTCAGGAGAAATCGTTGGGATACTCCATCCAGAAGGTGGATGCGGAAGACTTGACCATTGCCCGTCAGACTGACCTGAACAACGCGCTGGCCGGTAAGGTTTCCGGTGTGCGCTTTCTGGGATCGTCCGGCGCGACATTCGACGGCGGACGCATTGTGCTCCGTGGTACTTCTTCATTGACTGAATCCAGCGGTGTGGAACCGATTTATGTGATAGACGGTGTCATGTCGGAAGACGCCAATTCCGTGAACATGGACGATGTGGAGTCCATCAACGTCCTGAAAGGCCCTGCCGCAACCGCACTTTACGGTTCGCGAGGCGGTAACGGAGCGGTGATCATCACCACCAAAGGCGGTTCGGCTTCCTCCACTCCGCACACGGAAATCAACGTGAGCCACACATTCTCTTGGGAGAAGATGTATGACCACTATGAGATGCAGAACCAGTACGGTGGTGGTTACTTGGGCGCGGATGCCGAACTTCCGGTGTTCCACTATGACGCGAACAAGCATCCTTCATACCTGCAGGCATTGGACGGAAAGGCTTACTATGACTATAACAACGACGCGAGCTGGGGTCCCGCTTTCAACGGTCAGCAATATCTGCCGGCATACGCGTGGGATCCGGAAGACCCGCGCTTCGGTCAGACCACTTCATGGAGTCCGCAGATGAAGCTGAGCGACCTGTTCGAGACCGGTTTCACCAACACCACCAATGTGGCTTTCTCCCGTTCCGGAAGAAACTTCTCCACACGTGTGTCATTCTCCAATGTGTCACGTCAGGGTATCACTCCGAACAGTGACGCGGCACGCCGTTACCTGTCGGCCAAAGTGCAGTTCAAGCCCATCGAACGGTTGAAGATTACGGTTGACTACAAGTATACTTACCGCAAGAACCACAACGCGGCGGTGGAAGGTTATCAGGAGCTGGGTAACGCCCTCTACTCTTACCAGCAGTGGGGACATACCAACGTGAACCTGAAAGACTACAAGAACTATATGCGTGCGGACGGCAGCCATATCTACTGGAACATCACCAGCCGTGACTCCGACCCGACCAGTCTGGGTGCCGCATTCCACGATAACCCGTACGCGATCTTCAATGAGATCAATACAACGGACACTTACCAGTGGAGCCTGTTCAGCGGTGATGCGGAACTGACCATCTGGAAGAACCTGAAGGCCGGTATCCGTGTGAACGGAAATATCCGCAGCGAGAAGATGGAGCAGGTGGTGCCCAACGGCATGTTCGGACAGACTTCAAAATATCAGCAGGACCAGAACTCGTTCTCTGACATCCAGACTCAGGGACGTATCACATGGGACGACCGCTTCGTGAATGACAGGCTGAGCGTGAACGCGGCTCTTTTCTTCGAGGACCGTCAGACCAATCTTGACGAGTTGTCGGGATTCACACGCAATGGACTGATCATGAACGGATTCAATAGTCTTGGAGGCTCCATGGGTGATGCCGGAGGCAGCAACTATAAGGAAAAAATCCACGAGCAGAGCATTTATGGAACCGCGTCTGCAGGATGGGACGACACTTATTATATTGACCTTTCTCTGCGTAACGACTGGAGCTCCGTGCTTCATCCGGACAACAACAGCTACCTGTACGGTGGTCTGTCGGTAGCGGCCATCGCCAGCAACTGGTTCAAGAACGCCGACTGGCTGGATTTCTGGAAGCTGAGAGCGTCCGTGGCACAGGTCGGTTCAACAATGAGCCCGTATAACGTGTACAACATCTATTCTATCCGTAACAGCGATGACGAGGTGGTGAAATACAATGGTCTGTCTACCATGTGGACCAACCCGAACCTGCGCGATCCGTATATCAAACCGACCATTTCGACCTCATACGAGATCGGTACTGAGTTCCGGATGTTCAACAACCGCTTCTGGGGTGACATCAACTTCTACAACCGTGACTCCAAGAACCAGATTGTCAACATGAACACCACTCCTGCCAGCGGTTATACCACCCGCAAGATGAATGCCGGTCTGATCCGTAACCGCGGTATCGAGGTTTCTTTGGGAGGTGAGATTATCCGTACGAAGAACTGGTCATGGGAAGTGAACGCCAATGTCTCTCACAATAATAACACGTTGGAAGAACTGGTGGACGACCAGACATCCTACCAGCTTTACTGGATGTCATGGAGCACACGCGTGTATTCGTATGCCGAAGTGGGCAAGCCTATCGGTGTGATCCGCGGTTCGGTATGGAAGAGAAATCCGGAAGGCCAGCTGATGTTCGGCCAGACTTCAAGCGGAACATATGTTCCTTTGTATGAAAGCTCGGCACAGGAGGAACTGGGCAACATCCAGCCCGACCTGACAGGAGGTTTCTCTACCACCTTGCGTTATAAAGGCTTTACCTTCGGCGCTTCGCTCGACTTCCAGGTAGGCGGTGTCATGGCTTCCGCAACCAACATGTTCGGTGAGGCTTCCGGTCTGCTGACTTCCACTACCGGACTGAACGACAAGGGCAATCCGATCCGTAACAGTGTGGAAAACGGTGGCGGTGTCCGTCTGGACGGTGTGGTGGAGAATGCCGACGGCAGCTACACTCCGGTCACTACCTATATGGACGCGCAGACTTATTACCAGAGCTACAAGTCGCTGTTGTGGGAAGACTACGTGTATGACGCAAGCTACGTGAAACTCCGTGAGCTGAGCATTGGCTATACCGTTCCCCAATCGTTCCTGAAACGTCTCAACTGGGGCGTGAAGCAGGCAAGCATCTCGTTTGTGGCACAGAACCCGTGGCTGATCTACTCGGCTGTTCCGAATGTAGACCCGTCTGAAATGGGTGCCGCTACCGAAGGCTATATCGAAGGCGGTCAGGCGGCTTCCGTACGCTCTTATGGTTTTACTGTAAATCTTACATTCTAAATTAAAAGCATTTGTTGATTATGAAAAAGATAAAATTATTGGCCCTGGCTTTTGCCGGACTGGCAGGCTTGAGCAGTTGCGGTGATTTCGATGATCTGACCATCGACCCGAACAACCCGTCCTCGCCTGAGACCCGCTTCCTCTTCACGCGTGCCTGCATGGATACGTACATATTCGCTTACAATGACAACTATAACCCCTGGACACAGCTGTTCCCTCAATATCTGTCGGAACGCCAGAACATCCAGTATTCCAGCTATGCGCAGCAGGACTTCGATACGCGGGCTTATTATTACAGGGATATCCAGAATCTGGAGGAGATCATCTCGCTGAACACCGATGAGGCCACCCAGAACGAGAGTTATGTGATGTCGCTCGGAAGTGCCGAGAACCAGATTGCCGTGTCGCGTACCCTGCGTGCGTACTACTACATGCACATGACCGACATCCTCGGCATGATTCCTTATTCGGAGGCTCTGAAGGGTGATGACGGGAACTTCGCTCCAAAGTATGATACGCAAGAGGAAATCTATGCGGACCTTGACAAGGAACTGACCGAGGCTTACGCGCAGTTTGACGAAAGCGGCGAGTTTGACGAGGACTACGACATCCTTTACAACGG
>DWVR01000016.1 GCA_019120125.1 Candidatus Phocaeicola excrementigallinarum
AATTGCGGAAGTAGCTCAGTCGATAGAGCATTAGCCTTCCAAGCTGAGGGTCGCGGGTTTGAGTCCCGTCTTCCGCTCCATAAAAAAGAGATTGCCTGTCCGGACAATCTCTTTTTTTATCTTCCTATTTCCTGAACGGTGGCTTCACCACCTTCATCTTCAGTTTTCTTCCCCGGTTCTCCAGAAAGATCTCCGTGCCCGGTTTTGAATGTTCAATCTTCACATACCCAAGCCCGATGCCTACCTTACGCACCGGAGACATGGTTCCGGAAGTCACATGACCGATCTTATTACCTTCAGCATCCACCAGCCTGTATCCCTGACGAGGGATTCCACGGTCAACCATCTCAAAACCCACCAGCTTCCGGCTCACCCCTTCCGCCTTCTGCCGCGCGAGAATGTCTCGTGACGTGAAATTCTTTCCGTCCACGAACTTCGTAATCCATCCCAATCCGGCCTCAATGGGCGATGTCGTATCATCTATGTCATTCCCATACAGACAGAAACCCATCTCCAGCCGGAGAGTGTCACGCGCCCCCAATCCTATCGGCCTGATGCCATATTCCGCACCCGCCTCAAAAACGGCGTTCCAGATCTTCATGGCGTCCTCCGGATAGAAATAAAGCTCAAAACCTCCCGCCCCGGTATACCCTGTGTTGGATATGATCACTTCAGGAACTCCGGCCAGTTCGCCCACCTTAAACGTATAATAAGCAATCTCCGACAAGTCCAGGGAAGTAAGTTTCTGGAGAGTGGGCAAGGCTTTCGGCCCCTGTACGGCCAACTGTCCGATACGGTCAGACGAGTTCTCCAGCTCAGCCCCCACCCTGTTATGGGAAACACACCAGTCCCAGTCTTTCTCGATATTGGCCGCATTCACCACCATCATATATTTGTCGCCACCATAATCATAGACGACCAGATCATCCACAATCCCTCCTGTCTCATTAGGCAAGCAGGAATACTGCACCTTTCCCGGAACCAAAGCCGCCACGTTGTTCGACGTGATTTCCTGAAGGAACTCAAGCGCGTGAGGACCTTTCACCCAAAACTCACCCATGTGGGACACATCAAACACTCCCACCCCGTTACATACGGTAAGATGTTCCTCAATTATACCTGTAGGATACTCAATAGGCATGTCATAGCCTGCAAATTCGTGCATCTTGGCACCAAGAGTCCGATGGACTTCGGTAAATGGAGTTGTTTTCATAAAAAAGCAATTAAGGTTATTCATCAATAAAAGACAAGAGGGTGTGCCTCATGCGATCCGCCTGGATCACGACACACCCACCTGTCAAAAAAAACATATCAGCGGTATCTTCTTGCCGTCAGTTCCGCAATCTTCACCACCACCTTCATGGCCTTCTCGATGGACTGCACAGGCACGAACTCATAACGCCCGTGGAAATTCAGTCCACCGGCAAAAATATTCGGACAAGGAAGTCCCTTGAACGAAAGCTGCGCGCCGTCGGTTCCGCCACGGATAGCCTTCACCTTCGGCTCCACACCGGCCTCCTGCATGGCTGCGAACGCCAGGTCGATGATGTGCATCAATGGTTCCACCTGCTGGCGCATGTTATAATACTGGTCTTTCAAGGTCACCGTCACCGTACCCTGACCGTATTTCCCGTTCAGTATCTCCGCATTCTCCATCATCAGTTTCTTACGGTCCTCAAACTTCTCACGGTCATGGTCACGGACTATATAAGTGAGAATGGTATTCTCCACATCCCCCTTCATACCCGTCAGATGGAAAAAACCTTCGTAACCTTCCGTTCTTGCCGGAATCTCATTCTCCGGAAGCAAGGCCACAAACTCATTGGCAACCAGCAATGAATTGATCATCTTGTTCTTCGCATAACCGGGGTGTACATTCCGTCCCCTCACTTCGACCACGGCGGAAGCGGCGTTGAAATTCTCGAACTCCAGTTCTCCGACCTCACCTCCGTCCATCGTGTAGGCCCATTTCGCACCGAATTTCTCCACATCAAACTTATGCGCCCCCAGACCGATCTCCTCGTCGGGATTGAATCCGATCCGGATGTCGCCATGCTCGATTTCCGGATGCGCGATAAGGTAAGCCATCGCACCGACAATCTCGGCAATTCCAGCCTTGTCGTCCGCGCCCAGCAAGGTGCGTCCGTCCGTGACAATCAGATCCTCTCCCTTATGGTCGAGCAGTTCAGGAAAATCAGCCGGCGAAAGCACGATATTGTCCTCGGCGCTCAGCACGATGTCCGTACCGTCATACTTCTCCACAATTCTTGGCCTGACATTCTCACCGCTCATGTCGGGGCTCGTATCCATGTGGGCGATGAATCCTACCACAGGTATCGGTCGGTTCACATTCGACGGGAGCGTGGCGAACAGGTAACCGTTGTCATCCAAGGTAATATCTTTAAGTCCCAAATCTTCAAGCTCGGTTTTCAGATATCTGGCGAAAACCATCTGTTTCTCCGTACTCGGAGTCACTCCTGTCGATTCGTCCGACTGTGTGTCGAAAGCCACATACTTCAAAAATCGTTCAATTACTGTCATAGTCTCATACTTTGATTATCATGGTAAAAATAATGAATAGCCACTGAAAAGCCAAAAAGATTGCCGTTTTTTTACAGACGACAAGACTTATTCACGGCCTCCGGAAGCAGGGTCACATCCCTCTTCCACCACATCCGCAAAAAATGAAGGGAAACCGTAAACTATTTGCATAGAACAAACGGTTTGTAAATAAAGTTTTGTATTTTTGTCCGAAAACATTTTCCTCCACACCTTAAAGACTCATCTAAATGAGAAGAAACATACTGCTAATCATCATATCCCTGCTGCTGACCGCTCCGTCAGTCCCGGCACAAATATCCGAAAACCGGAACGAGGGAATGTCACAGACAGACCTGAAAGCGTGGGAAGACAGCATCCGGCATGCCGAAAAGGCAAGAAAGAAAGAGCTTCGCCGGCAAAAAAACGCGAAACGGAATTTCCACTACAATATTCTGGGCGGACCAAGCTTCAGTCCTGACTTCGGCCTGCTCGTGGGAGGAAGCGCACTGATGACATTCAGGATGAATCCCAAGGACACCACCATGCGCCGTTCCGTAGTGCCCGCAGCCCTCGCCTTCATGTTCAAAGGCGGCCTGAACATCTTCATCAAGCCCCAGCTGTTCTTCAAGGACGACCGGTTCCGCATCTTCGGACAGTTCTCCTACAAAAACACACAGGAGAACTTCTACGGAGTCGGATACGACACCAACAAGAACTATGTCAGAAGCGACACCACCAGCCAATACCGCTACAGCGGAATCCAGATCAACCCATGGTTCATGTTCCGCATAGGGGACAGCGACTTCTTTGCGGGTCCGCAAATTGACATCACCTACGACCACATTACGGAACCGGCGAGATACATGGTGGAGCAGCCCGACTATAAACGCGCGGGAGGTACGGCGGAAGGTTATAAGAATTTCAGTTCGGGCATCGGCTTTCTGGCCACATACGACACGCGCGACGTGCCGGCAAACCCCTATAAAGGACTTTACCTCGACCTGCGCGGACTGATGTACCAGAAGTTTCTGGGAAGCAACACCAACTTCTACCGGCTGGAACTGGACTACCGCCAATACCTGTCGGTGGGCAAACGGAGGGTGCTGGCATGGACCGTACAGAGCAAGCACACAATGGGAAAGGACAAGAATATCCCCCTCAACAAATACGTGCTGAGCGGAACGCCTTTCGACCTCCGCGGATACTACATGGGACAATACCGTGACAAGTCGGCACACATCGTGATGGCGGAATACCGCCACATGTTCAACACCGACAAGAGCAACTGGATAAAGAGAGTGATCAACCGGCTGGGATTCGTGGCATGGGGAGGATGCGGATTCATGGGACCCGATCCTGTCAATGTGGAAGGAGTGCTTCCGAACGCCGGCCTGGGACTCCGTATCGAGGTGCAGCCCCGCATGAACGTCCGCCTCGACTTGGGACGGGACTTCACAAACAAGCAGAACCTGTTTTATTTCAACATGACGGAAGCCTTCTGAAAACCTCATACACAAGAAAAAAGGCTCAAACAGGAAAGCCGGCCATCAGAAAATGAGATCATTCTGATGGCCGGCTTTTCAGTTTGAAATACTTTTGTGTCCTATAGGAAACAACTTTCCGTCAGAAACAGCTGGATCCGTCGAAACAATGGGTGCAAAGCTTGCATTTCGGCAGTCCGATAGACTCAACAAGCGTCTCCAGTGTATTGAACTTCAGGGAAGTCAGTCCGAAACGTGCCCGGATACGCTCAACAAGCTCATTGTATTCCGGCGAGCCGGTAGTGGCATACTTGTCAAGCTTCGCGTTCTCGTCACCCTCAATCTCCTTGATGATGCGTCGGGTCATCAGCTCCATGTCACCCTTTGAGGAAGTGAACCCGATGAACGGACATCCGTAAATCAACGGGGGACAGGCGATACGCATGTGCACCTCCTTCGCTCCGTAATCATACAGCACATTCACATTGTCGCGCAACTGGGTGCCGCGCACAATCGAGTCATCACAAAACAGCATTCGCTTTCCCTGCAGCATCGAACGGTTCGGAATAAGCTTCATCTTCGCTACCAGCGAGCGCATGTTCTGATTGCTAGGCGTGAAGCTGCGCGGCCAGGTCGGCGTATATTTGGCGATGGCACGGTGATAAGGCACTCCCTTTCCTTCGGCATAGCCCAACGCCATTCCCACACCGGAGTCGGGGATGCCGCACGCACAATCCACTTCCGAATCGTCTGTCTTGCCCATCTTGTAACCGCTGGTGAAACGCACCTCCTCCACATTTCTGCCCTCATAACAGGATACTGGAAATCCGTAATATACCCACAGGAACGAGCAGATCTGCATCTTGTCATTCGGCTTTCGCATCTGCTCCAGTCCGTCGGCACGCATACGGATAATCTCTCCCGGACCCACATACCGGTCTATCTCGTAATCCAAGTTGGGCAGGCTGCTCGACTCGCTGGTCGCCGCGTATGCCCCGTCCTTCTTTCCGATGATGATGGGAGTACGGCCCCATTTGTCACGCGCCACGATAATTCCGTCTTCCGTAAGCAGAAGCATGGAACACGATCCCTTGATCTTGTTGAACACATTCTCGATGCCGTCCACGAAATCCTTTCCCTGCACGATCAGCAGCGCCACCAGTTCCGTCTGGTTAGTCTTACTCATGCTCATTTCCGAGAAATGCATGTTCTGCTGCAGCATTTCAGCCACCAGTTCCTCCATGTTGTTAATTTTCGCCACCGTGACAATGGCAAACTTTCCCAGATGGGAATTGATCATGATAGGCTGCGGATCCGTATCACTGATCACTCCGATACCCGCTTTTCCATGGAATCCGGGAAGCTCACTCTCGAACTTCGTGCGGAAATAAGAACTTTCCAGATTGTGGATGGAACGCATGAACCCCTCGCCTTCCGCATATGTCGCCATACCGGCGCGCTTGGTTCCCAGATGTGAATTATAGTCCGTACCGTAAAACAAATCGGTTACGCATTCAGCCTTACAGACTGTACCGAAAAAACCTCCCATTATCTATAAAATGTTTATATTTATGTATGCTAATCGGATGCAAAATTACAGAAAAACAGCCAAACCCAAAACGATTTCCCCACAAAACTTCATCAGCCGCCACGACTTCCAGAATCAGACGGACAAGCAACCGCAAACATAGTATACGGACACAAATTCAAAAAGACTCCTACATTTCCAGACAACGCCTCAAGAAATTCTATAGTCCAGCCCGTGGACCGTATAGTCCACGCCGGTGAACCATATAGACCACCCATATGAACCATACGGTTCACAGGCCGGACTATAGAAAACATCAGGACATTTTAGATTTATCTTTCATAAGATGAACAATTGCCGCCAGGCAACTGTTATTATTACAGAAACAGGATTCATTCCATATTATCCAGACTTGACTAGACTTTCATTGCTTCTGAGAGTGCCACCGCCCACAACACCGGTGGCACTTTCATTTTCCACACAACGAGATATGAAAACAAAAAAGGCGGATATCACTATCCGCCTCGCTTCGAGCCTCTTGTCGGATTCGAACCAACGACCCCGAGATTACAAATCACGTGCTCTGGCCAACTGAGCTAAAGAGGCAAAACCAGTATGTATTCATTTCTTCGAGCCTCTTGTCGGATTCGAACCAACGACCCCGAGATTACAAATCACGTGCTCTGGCCAACTGAGCTAAAGAGGCGGGTGGGTAAGCTTACCATATCGCGCCGCTACAACCAACTACCTTTGCTGCGATC
>DWVR01000084.1 GCA_019120125.1 Candidatus Phocaeicola excrementigallinarum
ACAAAAGTAATTAATCCTCGGGAGACGGCGGTCTCCCTTTTTTATTTTGTATTGCCGGTTGACCCGTTGCCGGGCTACCACCGCCTACCTCCGCCCTTTCCGCTACGCTCCAAGGACGGAGGAAGGCGGTGGCGGAGTTGCACTTCTAACTTGACGGTAGCCATTTTGCGTTTGTTCTGCGTTCCGGTTATTCATTGAGGGCACCGCAGTGAGGACAGATGCCCTTTGACCGCATTTTTGCTCCACACGCTCCACAGGCATACGGATATCGGTTGGCTTTCATCAAGCGTCTGATGCACCATATTGTGTACGCGGCAAAACAGATGTACGCGGCATAGATCCATAGACATGTGAAGAATATATAGAGTATCGTGCAACAGGCGGCCAGTCCGGTCAAGTAGAAAGACGCGACTTCAAATGAGGTCTGGTGAAAAAGATCATCGAGCAACGCCACTCCCAAAAGAAGAATCAGCCAGATGCATAGAATGAATAGTCCTAAGATAAACGGCAGGTCAAAAGGGTTGAGGGACGGGTCGTAATAATACCTTTCCCATGTTCCCGGAACAAAACGCTGCATGCTGTTGTAGATAACTGCAGCTGCCGCAAGCAGCCATGAAAGTATGATTGGAAATACGCTGTCGATATCGTTCAGCCATATCAGCCGAATCTGTTTTTTGCGGATGGCCCGATAAATGACTCCAAGAAAGAATGCGGCCAGTACCAGAAGAAATATCAGAGTGTGTGAGTTGCTGAAGAAATGGATGCCCTGTGAAATGGGGTCTACCGGCACGATGCTCTTCAGAAGTTTGTTTTCTTGTATCCATCCGATGGTTTCCTGATCGCGTGCCACCTTTACCCACAGCGAGTCGATGGAATCTTTCGGATGCACTGTAAATTCGGCGACCACCAGCTTGTCTCCTTTTTTCACTGGTATGGAGTCAGTAAAAGGAAGCCGTTGTAGCCAAAGCGTGTCGGATATCACCTTGAAGTTACTGTTCAAAGTGTACGGGTGTCCTATAGTCGTTTGAAGCGAGTCTTGTATTTTGCTTTCGGTCGATAAGTCCTGGGAGTAATGACATCCTGTCGCAATGCACAGAAGGATAAAGAAGCATGACAAAAGATAAGTCAGTCGCATATCATTTCCCTCCTTTTTAGTTGTCGGCCAATACTTTCATCTGGCATGCCTTACAGTCGAATTCCAGACGGAATTTCCGTCCGTCCGCACTTACCAGATAAAACGGTTCGCGGAAAGGCGGACGTTTATGATGGTGTGTCGGACACCAGCCCATGCTGTAGCGCAGACAATGCTTACAGAACATTAGGGGTACACCGGAGGGAGCCGTTTTTTCAAAGGCCGGTTCTATCCGTTTCACTCCATGGTCGTGATAAAAAGCGGCGGCTTGTCTGTTCATCACATTTCCCAGATAGGTGAGTTCCTGTATCGGGAACGGGTGATGGGTCGCTTCCATTCTGGCTGTTTCTTGAGGATAAGTAATGGCACGCAGACTTATCAGTTTTTCAGTAGCCTTCCGGCGTAGTTCGGACAAGGCGGATGAAGGGATAAACCAGTTCTCAGAGAGCCGGATGTCGATACTTTCCGCCTGAAAAGGGGTATTTCCCCATTTGCCCAACTGTATTTTCTGGTTCTCAACTTGGGGAGTATGTGCGGGTGCCTTCTCCTGTGGAAGGGCCACACTGACCCGGTTTCCGTCCTCATCCGCGAGATTTAGCGTGAATCCGAAATTGTTTTCTTCCAGTGATACGTTGACGGATATTTTCCGTTCTGCGGATTTCTTCAGCATGGTCCGCTCGAATTCCTGATCGAAATTGCGGTACAGTCTTGTTTTCGGACGTACCGTCGGTCTTTCCTGCAGGTACAGTCTGTTGTTCTCCACTCTGTTCACCCGGAAGCCTTGAAGCTTACCTTGTTCGTCCAGATAGCAGAGGCCGTCACCGTTGCTGAACGGTTTGGTTCCTGCCACGATGATACAGTTGCCCCGTATTTCTTTTACCGTACCGACTTCCTCGCCCAATGATTTGGGCGTGTCGAACGAGAAGATACCCGGATTGCGCCCGTGAGCGAAGTATTCCGTGAATCCACGGTTGAAACTTTTGTCAGGCTGGGGGCGGAAAGACAGTTCCACATGTCCCGATGATGCACGACGATATTCTTTTCTCCGCTTGAAGATGGCATCCAGTCTTTTCCGGTAGTATGCCGTCACATTCTTTACGTACGACACCTCTTTCAGTCTTCCTTCTATTTTCAGTGATGTAGCTCCCGCATCGAGCAATGCTTCCAGATTTTCACTTTGGTTCATGTCTTTCAGTGACAGGAGATGTCTGTCGCGAGCGATTATCTTTCCGTCGGCATCCACCATGTCGAAGCCCAGACGGCAGAACTGGGCACATTCCCCACGGTTGGCACTTCGTCCGAAGCAGGCCTGGCTCACATAGCATTGGCCGCTGTAGCTCACACACAGGGCACCGTGGATGAACACCTCAAGCGGGGTGTCGGGACAGGCTTTATGAATCCGGGCTATTTCGTCGAGACTCAGCTCACGGGCCAGTACCACCTGACGGAATCCGGTATCAGCCAGGAATCTTACTTTTTCCACATCGCGGTTGTCCATCTGTGTACTGGCGTGCAAAGGAATGGGAGGAAGGTTCAAACGTGTAATACCCATATCCTGTACAATCAGTGCGTCCACGCCGATACGGTACAACTCCCAGATCATTTTTTCTGTGTCGGGCAGTTCCTCGTCATGGAGAATCGTGTTGACAGTTACATAGATACGTGCCCTGAACAGATGTGCATATCTCACCAGCCGCGCGATGTCATCCAAAGAGTTTCCGGCGGCGGCCCGTGCCCCAAAGCGCGGAGCACCGATATATACGGCATCTGCCCCATGGTTGATGGCCTCCAGTCCGCATTCCAGATTCTTGGCCGGGGCCAGCAGCTCGATCGGACGTATGGAGAAGCTATCTGATTTCATTGATGTCGTAAGGAGTTTCCTGATAAACGTAATAGTTCATCCAGTTGGAGAACAGGAGATTGGCCGTACTTCGCCAGCGTACCAGCGGTCCCTTCTCAGGATTGTTGTCCCGATAATAGTTTCTTGGCATCTCGATAGGCAGACCTTTCCCCAAGTCACGGCGGTATTCGGTATCCAGCGTGTAAGGGGCGTATTCGGAATGTCCTGTCACATAGAATTCACGTCCGCCCCGGGCCATCACGATATGCACTCCGGAATCTTCCGATTCTGAAATCACCTGCAATGCCGGACAACGGTCAATATCCTCATGGCGCACTTCGGTATGCCGGCTGTGGGGGACAAAGAACACATCATCGAAACCGCGGAAGATAGGCAGTTTCTGGAAACCTTCGCATACATGATGCTCAAAGATTCCGAACATCTTCTTTCCCAGCGGATATTTGGGTATGCCATAATGATGGTACAGTCCGGCTTGTGCCGCCCAGCAGATATACAGGGTAGAGGTGACATGTGTGCGTGTCCAGTCGAATATTTCCTGAATCTCGCTCCAATAGTTCACTTCCTCAAACTCCAGATGTTCTACGGGTGCTCCTGTGATGATCATTCCGTCAAACTTCTCGTCTCTCATGCAGGCAAAATCCCGATAGAAAGCTTTCATGTGCTCGATGGGTGTATTTTTTGAAGTGTGGCTTTTCAGCTTCATGAAGCTGACCTCAATCTGCAGGGGAGAATTGGACAGAAGGCGGATCAAATCTGTTTCTGTCGTAATCTTGAGCGGCATCAGGTTGAGAATGACTATTTTCAACGGACGGATATCCTGCGTACTGGCACGTGAAGTGTCAATCACGAAGATATTCTCTTCTTTCAGCAAGTCTATCGCCGGGAGTTTGTCAGGTAAATTTAATGGCATGTGTATTTAATTTTTTTCTTTACATTTTTATCGGAGCAAAGTTAATAAATTTCCGGCAAGTGTAGGTTATCCGCGAGCATGATTTGAAGAATCGGACACAGAGACACAGAAACACAGCGTCTTTATTTTGTTGATTTACAAAAATCTTCCCTGTGTCTCCGTGTCTCTGTAGGCTGGCTCAAAGCCTGTTCTTATAGATTTCCGCCATCAGTTTCTGATATTGGTTCTCTATTTCCATATAGGCCTGGAGGTTCTTGTAGACATTGTCGGCTTCCACATAGAAGTCAATGATAGACAGTTGTCCGGCTGTCACAGCCTCGTAAAGCAGGCGGAGTGTCTTGTGCATCAGGACTACGTCATAAGCTTTCATGGCTTCGCGGAGCTGTCTCATTTCGTTGAACTGGCTCTGTACGCGCGCTTCTGCCTGCAAACGGGTGTCGTCAAGCTGCAATTGTGCGCTGAGTGCCTGGGCGCGGGCTATCCGGCCTTTCTTTCTGTTCGAGAAGATAGGGAGACTTCCGCCTATCAGGAAACCGTTGCTTTTCTCGTCGAGCGAGGTGTTGCGCCGGTAGCCTACCTCTATTTTCGGCAGCCAGCTCTGACGGTTCACTTTCAAGGCTTTCTCCGTGGCCTGTGCATTGGCGTCAGCGGCCAGCAGTTCCGCGTCGGTCGACATGACCTCGTCATACAGGGCGTTGTAATCGTTCAGTTCCGGTATCTCAGGATAGGTGTCTTCACTGAACTCCAGCGGCAGGTTTCCGTTCATGGCAAGCAACTGCTGCAAGGCGGTGCGGTAGGCGGCATTGTTCCGTGCCACTTCCGTCTGTACGCTCATCCTTTCCATTTTGATTTTGTTCACTTCCAGAATCCCGGCATCCCCTTCTTCCAGGCGTTTCTCGAACAAGGCCAGCAGCTCGTCGGCGTTCTTTCTCCGTTCGTCCAGAAGCTGTTGCTGCTGGTTCAGCATGATGAGGTCCAGACAGAGATTCTTGGCAGTCAGCAGGATTCCCTGTCGGGTGGCCGATTGCTGTCGGTCGAGTGTTTCCTGCTGCCATTTTCCCGACTGGCGGCGTGCCGCATATAAGGTAGGGAAGTCGAATCCTTGGGTCACCACCAGTTCGGAACTGGACATGCCGGTGATTCCGCGGGTGTAAAACGGACTGTATTCCACCGACGGGTCTTCCAGATTGTTTTGGGCCTGTACTTCAAGCTTGGCCGCCTGCGTGGCTTGTGCCTGCGCCTGGAGTGCCTTGTTGTTGCGTTCTATCATAGACAGCACCTCGTCTATCGTTTGTGCCTGCATTGTGGTGAAGGCACAGCAGGCCATGGCTAATATGTATTTCAGTCTCATAGGCATATCAATAAAACTTTGTTGTCAATTTTCATTTTTTCCGGGTATGCATCAGTTCATACACTATCGGAACGATGAATCCGTTGAGGATGGTTGAGGTGAGCAGTCCCCCCAGAATCACCTTTGCCATCGGGCTTTGGATTTCATTACCCGGCAAATCCCCTCGCAGAGCCAGCGGAATCAGTGCCAGTGCCGAGGAAAGCGCGGTCATGAGAATCGGGTTGAGGCGGTCGAGCGAACCGTGTATGATACGCTCACGCAAGCCAAGATGCTGTTCGTCGCGCAACAGGTTGTAGTGGCTGATCAGCAACATACCGTTGCGTGTGGCGATACCGAACAGTGAGATGAATCCGATGATGGCCGGGATGCTCAGCTCGCCGGTGGTAAATACCAGAGCGAATACGCCGCCTATCAGTGCCAGCGGAAGGTTCAACAGGATGACCCCGCTTTCCGCTCCGTTCTTGAACTGCATGTAGAGCAGCAGGAAGATAACCACGATACTCATGATGGAGGTCAACAGCAGGGTGCGGCTGGCGGCCTGTTCGCTTTCAAACTGTCCTCCGTATTCGATATGGTAGCCTTCCGGCAACTGGATATGCTCGTCCACTTCTTTTTGGATGTCGTTGACCACGCTCCGCAGGTCGCGTCCGCTGGCGTTGGCTGAGATTACGATCTTGCGCTTCACGTTCTCGCGGTTGATGGTGTTCGGTCCGGTGGACGATTCCACATCGGCCACATGGCTCAGCGGCACTTTCTTTCCTTGTGCGTCATCAATCATCAAGTCTTTGATACGTTCCATCGAACCGCGGTTGGCCTCGCTGGAGCGGACTACCAGATTGAATGCTTTCCCCTGTTCGTACACTTGCGACACGACCTCTCCCGCCATGTTGACGGTGACGAATTCATTGAATTGCGGAAGCGAGATGCCGTATTTTGCCAGCATTTCCCGTTTCGGAGTGATTTTCAGTTCCGGCCGCTCTATCTGTTGTTCCACGTTCAGGTCGGCAATGCCTTCCACGTCCTTCACGGCCTCCTTTATCTGGTTGCCTATCGAGAACATCCTGTTCAGGTCATCGCCGAACAGTTTGATGGCGATGCTTGCCTGCGTGCCGCTCAGCATGGCGTCGATGCGGTGGCTGATGGGCCGTCCGATCTCAATGTTCGCACCGGTGAGGACAGACAGTTTCTTGCGCACCTCGTCCAACAGTTCTTTATGGGAGCGGTCTTTCAGTTCAAAGGGGGCCTCTATCTCAGATACGTTCACGCCCAACGCATGCTCGTCCAGTTCCGCACGTCCTGTTTTTCTGGCCACGGTCTGTATCTCCGGGATGGAAAGCAGCAGCTCTTCCGCCTGCCGCCCGATCTTGTCGGATTCCTCGAGCGAAATACCCGGAAGCGAACTGATGTTGATGGTGAACGAACCTTCGTTGAAAGAAGGGAGGAAACTGTGGCCCAATGTGAAGAAAAAGCCCAAGGCTACCGCAAGGAGGGCGACGGCTCCTCCCAGTACGCTTTTCTTATGGTCGAGTGTCCAGAGCAGGGCACGCTCGTAATGCTTTTTCAGCCATACGGCCACGAATGCCTCTTTGGGCACTCCGTCTTTGCCGTCTTTTCCTTTCAGCAGATAGCTGCAGAGCACCGGAGTCAGTGTCAGCGCCACAACGGTGGAAGCGAACAGGGAAACAATGAAGGCGATGCCCAACGGTACCAGCATGCGGCCTTCCATGCCACTCAGGAAGAACAGGGGCACGAAGCTGACAATAATGATCAGCGTGGAGTTGAGAATCGGCATACGTACCTCGCGCGAGGCGTTGAACACCACTTCGAGCACCGGTTTGCGCTCACTTGTGGGGAGCATCCTGTTCTCGCGCAAATGTTTCCACACGTTTTCCACATCCACGATGGCATCATCCACCAGCGATCCGATGGCGATGGCCATACCTCCCAGACTCATGGTGTTGATGCTTAGTCCCATGTAGTGGAGTACCAGGATGGCTACGAGCAACGACAGAGGAAGGGTGACCAGTGAGATGATTGTGGTACGTGTGTTGGCCAGAAACAGGAAAAGCACGATGACCACGAAAATGGCTCCTTCGTACAGGGACTGCTGCACATTGCTGATGGAGCTTTCGATGAAGCGCGACTGGCGGAATGTATCGGTGGAAATCCTCACGTCGGCAGGCAGGTTCTTCTGCAAGTCTTTCAGCGAGGCTTCCAGGCGTTCGGTCAGTTCGATGGTACCCGTATTCGGCTGTTTGGTGACGGTTATCAGTACGGCAGGCTTGCCTTTCTCGGAAGCCACGCCCAGTTTTGGCTGTTGTGCGCCAATCCGTACATCGGCCACATCTTCCAGCGTCACCGGCGCGCCGTCCACGGTCTTGATGACCGCACGGCCCATGGCGCGCACATCATCGGTGGAAACCACTCCGCGCACGATATACTCGTTGCCGTATTCATAAATCACTCCGCCGCTGGTGTTCTGGTTCATGCCGCGGGTCACTTCCATTACCTCGCCCAGTGTCACGCCATAGTGTTTCATCCGTTCGGGATGGACCAGCACCTGATATTCCTTGATGTCGCCTCCCAATACGGCCACCTGTGCCACTCCGCCAGTGGACAGCAGGCGCGGACGGATAGTCCAGTCGGCCAATGTGCGCAAGTCCAGCATTGAGGTGGAGTCGGCGGTCAGACCCACAATCAGCAGTTCGCCCAGAATGGACGACTGCGGTCCCAGAGTCGGCTTGCCCACGTTGTCGGGCAGGCTTTCGCCGACGGTGGTCAGTTTTTCGGAAACAATCTGTCGGGCCAGATAGATGTCTGTGTCCCAGTCAAACTCCACCCATACCACGGAGAATCCGGCGGTGGAGGAGGACCGGACACGACGCACGTTCGTGGCACCGTTCACGGCGGTCTCGATGGGGAAAGTCACCAGTTGTTCCACTTCTTCGGCCGCCATGCCGTTGGCTTCGGTCATGACCACCACCGTCGGGGCATTCAGGTCGGGAAATACGTCTACTTCCGTATGGAGGGTGGTGTAAAGTCCTCCCACCAGCAGCAATACGGACGCCACCAGAATCAGCAGACGGTTTTGCAATGAAAAATGTATGATCTTGTTCAGCATAACTTTTCAGTTTATCGGTTCATGATGATCAATGATGGTGCGTGTGTGCCGGGATGGCATTCGACGCGGAAGCCAGCTTCACGTGGATGGCTCCCTGTGTCACCACTTTCTCTCCGCCTTTCAGTCCGGAAAGAATCTCCACACGTTGTCCGTCGTTCCCTCCCAGACGCACTTCCTGTTTCCTGTATCCTTCCTCGTCCAGTTGGATGTAGACGAAGTTCAGTCCCTGTTCCTCGGTGATGGCCGAGACAGGCAGACTGATGATGTCCTTCCGTTCCGATGCCAACAGGTAAACTTCCACGAACGATCCGGGGGTCATCTCTCCTCGGTTGTCGAACTCGAAGGTGACGGGGATGTAATAGGAGGTGTCGCCTGAAGCCTTCCCGTATGAGAGCAGCCGTCCGTCCAGCTCGCTGAGCCGGTAGACCCGGTTGTTGTAGGGGGTCTTGAAGTTGGCGGAAACCACCTGGCGCACGGAAGGATAATAACGTTCCGACACTTCCGCCTTCAGCATCAGGCGGCGTGTCTGGGTAACGGTCATCAGCGGTTGTCCCACGGTCACATAGTCACCTTCCTTCACCAGGCAGGATTTCACGTAGCCGTTGATGGGGGAAGTCACGGCAAGTCCTTTTCCCGATTGGCTCGGTGACAGGGCTTCGTATGCCAGACGTGCGTTTTCGTAAGCCTCATAGAGTGCCTCCAGGTCCTTTTGCGAGACTATCTGGTTTTCCGAGAGCTTGCGCGCGCGTTCGTATTCGTCCTTCGCTTTTTCGTAGGCCACTTGTGCACGTCTCAGGGGATCGCCGTCCTGCAGATGTTCGGCGGAAAGACTCATCACTTCCGCACCTTTGGCCACCTGCATGCCTTCCGCCACTTTTTTCGAGAATGAAACCACTCCCGAGGTTCCGGCCACTACCGTCGCCTCATTCCCTTGTGCCGCCAGAATCTGTCCGCTGGTAGGAATTATCTCCCGGAAACTGCCGGGACTGATGATTTCCGTTGAAATTCCCGCGGCTTTCGCCTTTTCCGGAGTCAGGATGATTTCATCGGAATGTGCGTGTGACTTTTCTTCTTTCATTTCCGCTTCATGGTCGTGTCCCTCACTTCCATGTTCGTGTGCGTGCGGCGTGCATGCACCCAACAGGAACATTGTCAATGTTCCGATACAGATATACTTTTTTTTCATAGGTTTAATTTTTAATGATGCAAAGATAGGGCGGAGCGGTTACAACCGGGTTGTAAATGCGCGTTCCGCTTTGGAATTTGTGGAATGGATGGTCCGTGAAATCTCCGGTATTTTCCGGAGACGGGAAAGATGCGTCAGGCGGCGGGAGGGGCACGGAAATTGCGTACGGCCGAGAAATGCCGCGCATGTAGTCTTTCGATGTAATAAAGGTGTTTTTTTGTCACTCCCGACAAATCAGATTCCTGATTGATGATATTTGCCAGAGTGTAAAGAAGCGTACAGAAAGCATAGTCGGGCGTACAGTCTACATGGTGGGATGAGCTCTGAAACGAGAAATGCGTGATGCAGGTAGTGTCGCAGGTGTGTCTGTCTTCGTCTCCGGGCTGGTGTTTTCCGCCTTTGTCCGCTGGGGACGCTGAGCCGCACATCTCGATGTCCGTGTTCAGGCACAATGCGCCGTTGTGGTGATGATGGGGAAAAGCCTCCACCACCAGCATCAGCAGACAGACGGTCAGCAACAGGTATGTATTCAGTTTACGCTTCATCCTTTCTTTCGCTTCCGCCTGCAAAGATATGTTTTTTTCCGTATATGCGGAACCGTTTTCCTCGAAATGTCAATCTGACATTCTGATAATTCTGACGGTTGAGAATCGTCTTCTCAGGACCTCTGCGGTATTGTTCCGGAAAATCGCAGGGAGAATGCTCCTGCTTTTTCTTGTTTGTAAGGGAAAGAGGAATATGCGTGTGTGTTGGAAAGTATATCAGGTTATTTTCTGACTGTAAGTGCTGTCTTGTGGCGCATATCTTGTTGTTTTGATTTGCTGGGATTGTTGTCCGGATGATTCCTTCTGGAAAAGAAAGGAGGCATTTCCCGATGAATTTTATCCCGAAAAATACTTTTCCTGAAACGTCGGGAGGTTTTCCCTGAAATGTCCCGGCGTTTTCAGGCAAACATTTCGGCGTTTTCCTTGAAATGTCGTGAGGTTTTCGAGCGATACTTCTTATTCCTTACCCTTCTCAGAAGTGCTTCTGGAGGGGGTGTTGTTTTAGTTTCTTTAAGAAACCAATTCCAGATGGAGAAAAATTCTCGTGGCTTCGGTAAGCATAAATGGACGTTTTGTGCCATTCTGATTTATTTTTGATTCTTTATAGAAAATAATGTCAGTATGTTTTTGAGAGACACGGGGTGGTATTTCATTTTTTTTCGTGGCTTTGGCAAGCTCAATGTACATGAGATTCTTAATAGAATTATATAACGTTCGATATAATTCAAACATAGTAAGTGCCCGTCTTTGAGAAATATATGTCAATGACGGCTTCTTTTCAAAGGAACAAGTATGCCGCAATGGCAGAAAATCCTCCGTTTTGGCTGTCAAACCTTATTTTCGGGGGCAAAGTGGCTAGATTATCTTCACGCATCCCGCAACTTCGGACTGAAGGAAATCCGTTATAAGAAGCTGCGCGGACGGTAAAGAGGAACAGACATAAAAAACGGAGCCTTTCATTTTTGTAATCCGACAAAATGAAAGGCTCCGTGTCTCTGTGTTCCGCTCAATGGTCATTCATTTTCCTGCTGTTCTTCCGTATCGGTGGCACGGCTTCTGTCGTCCGGTCCTATCGGATGAACCACTTTTTCAAGCTTGAGGTCGAAAATAAGCACCGAGTGTCCGGGAATGCCTCCGTCGCTGTTTCCATTGTCACCATAACCTAGGTCGGAAGGGATGTACAGCATGACACGTTCTCCTTCTTTCATCTGCTGAAGAGCAGTTGTCCATCCGTTGATCACACCGTTCAAAGTGAAAGTTATAGGAGAATGTATTTCTGTATTCAGTTCACCTTCATAACAGCTGTCGAATACAGTCCCATTTATCAGTGAACCCCGATGATATGCATATACACTGTCGGTATACAGCGGAGTGATTCCGTCAGGATCGGCAGGCTCGATAATCCGCATGTACACGGAGTCTGTCTCATTGGCCGGGGTCTCGTACGGGTATGTCAACGATGAGTTGTCGTTGTTCACTTTCCAGTTACGGTAGATCTCCCAGTTGCCGTCCACATTGGCACGTGCCACTGAAACGATGGAGTCCAGATAGTGCTCGTTGCGGGCCTGCCAGTCGGCATACGGGTCCACCACTTCCGTGTCTTCCGCACACGACATGAGGCCGGTGAGGAAGACCATCAGGCATGGAATCAGCAAAAGAATGTTTCTCTTCATGTAAAGCGTTTTATTATTGAAGCGTTTTCAGCAAGCTTGTGATGCTTACCTTGTCCGCAATGATGTTGTTCAGCTCGGCAACAGGCACACGTGTCTGTTCCATGGTGTCACGGTTACGCAGTGTCACGCAGTTGTCTTCCAGTGTCTGGTGGTCGACGGTCACGCAATACGGAGTACCGATGGCATCCTGACGGCGGTAGCGTTTGCCGATGGAATCCTTCTCATCATACTGGCAGTGGAAATGGAACTTCAGGTCGTTCATAATCTCACGCGCCTTTTCAGGCAGACCGTCTTTCTTGACCAGCGGCATGACGGCCAGTTTCACCGGAGCCAAGGCAGCGGGCAATTTCAGCACCACGCGGGTCTCTCCGTTTTCCAGTTTTTCTTCGCAATAAGCCGCGCTCATCACGCTCAGGAACATACGGTCCACTCCAATCGAAGTTTCGATGACATACGGAGTGTATGATTCGTTGATTTCCGGATCGAAATACTTGATGCTCTTTCCTGAGAATTTCTCATGCTGGCTCAGGTCGAAGTTCGTACGGCTGTGGATGCCTTCCACTTCCTTGAATCCGAACGGCATCAGGAACTCGATGTCGGTTGCAGCATTGGCATAGTGGGCCAGTTTTTCGTGGTCGTGATAACGGTAGTGGTCATCGCCGAAGCCCAGTGCCTTGTGCCATCTCAGACGGATTTCCTTCCATTTCTTGAACCAGTCAAGCTCAGTGCCCGGTTTTACGAAGAACTGCATCTCCATCTGCTCGAACTCGCGCATACGGAAAATGAACTGGCGTGCCACGATTTCATTACGGAATGCCTTACCGATCTGCGCGATACCGAACGGAATCTTCATGCGGCCGGTTTTCTGCACATTCAGGTAGTTTACGAAAATACCCTGAGCCGTTTCCGGACGGAGATACACTTTCATTGCGCCATCGGCTGTAGAACCCATCTCCGTAGAGAACATCAAGTTGAACTGGCGTACTTCTGTCCAGTTCTTGGTGCCGGAAATCGGGCATACGATTTCCTCGTCCAGAATAATCTGGCGGAGTTCGTTCAGGTCCGGTCCGGCGTTCATCGCCTGTGTGTAGCGTTCGT
Organism: Candidatus Phocaeicola excrementigallinarum; assembly: GCA_019120125.1. Lineage (GTDB taxonomy): Bacteria > Bacteroidota > Bacteroidia > Bacteroidales > Bacteroidaceae > Phocaeicola > Phocaeicola excrementigallinarum. The sequence goes on from DWVR01000084.1 coordinate 12,878, forward strand.
GCAATGCGTCGCGCTTGGCCTGGTGTTCAAGCACACGGGCATTGGTAGAACGGAATTCTTGTTCGTTGAACGCCTCGCCGTATTTCTTGGCCGCTTTGGCCACTTCCTTGTTGATTTTCTCATCGTATTTCGCGATCTGGTCTTCGATGAGTACATCCGCGCGGTAACGCTTCTTTGAATCCCGGTTGTCGATGAGCGGGTCGTTGAACGCGTCCACGTGTCCGGATGCTTTCCAGATGGTGGGGTGCATGAAGATAGCGGAATCAATTCCTACAATGTTATCGTGCAGGAGCACCATGCTCTGCCACCAGTATTGCTTGATATTGTTTTTCAGTTCCACACCGTTCTGTCCGTAGTCGTATACGGCTCCCAGTCCGTCGTAGATTTCACTGGAGGGGAACACGAATCCATATTCCTTGCAGTGTGAGACCAGTTTCTTAAAAACGTCTTCTTGTGCCATTTTACTTATTGTTTTTTTGATATATTGATTTTCCAATTTATGTCCGTCAGGCCTCAACTGCCTGATACAGGGCGCAAAGATACGGATTTATCCATAAAAAAGAGGGAGCCCCGTCTTAATTTATCTTAGTTTTTTCCTATTTTTGCAGGGATAGAAGGATTTGCAGAGCCCGGTATTCATGGGGGCATGCAGTTTTTGAAAAGATTTTCCGGAGGCCATATGAAACATCATGCGCAAGACAAATATACCTTAATGACAACCGCACCGATACCTTCTCTTATCGGTTCGTTGGCGGTTCCTACCATCATCAGTATGCTGGTCACTTCGTTTTATGTGATGGTCGACACTTATTTTGTTGGGAAAATCAACACACAGGCAACGGCGGCGGTCGGCATCTCTTTTTCAGTGATGGCCATCATTCAGGCGTTCGGATTCTTTTTCGGTCACGGTTCGGGCAACTATATTTCGCGTAAACTGGGTGCACGCGATTTCAAGAGTGCCGAAAAGATGGCGGCGACAGGATTCTTCAGTGCATTTGTCATGGGATGCCTCATCACCCTTGCCGGAGAGCTGTTTCTGACCCCTATCTGCCGGGAGCTGGGTTCCACTCCCACAATCCTGCCTTACACGGAAACCTATCTGGGTATCATTCTGCTGGGTGCGCCGTTTATGGCTTCTTCGCTTGTGTTGAACAACCAGATGCGTTTCCAGGGGAACGCGGTTTATGCGATGGTCGGCATTACGGCAGGAACCGTGCTCAACATCGGTCTTGCACCGCTGATGATATTCGTGTTCGACATGGGAATTGCCGGAGCCGCATGGGCCACGTTGTGTGGTCAGGTGTGCAGCTTCTTTATTCTCCTCTATATGGACAGCCGTGGGGAGAACATCCGGATCCGTTTCCGTAATTTTACTCCGAAACCGGCTTTGCTTAAGGAGATTGTGTACGGAGGAAGTCCTTCGCTTTGCCGGCAGGGACTGTCGAGTGTGGCCACTATCCTGCTGAACGTGGCAGCCGGGAGGTATGGCGATGCGGCCATTGCGGGCATGTCTATCGTAACCCGTATCTGTATGTTCATCAACTCGTTCGTAATAGGTTTCGGACAAGGGTTCCAGCCTGTTTGCGGTTACAATTATGGCGCCGGCATCTATTCCCGCGTCAGTCAGGGATTCTGGTTCTGTGTCCGGGTCGGTGTGATTTTCCTGATGCTCTGTTCGTTCGTGGGGTATATTTACGCGCCTGAAATCGTGGCCTGGTTCCGTGAGGGAGACGCGGAGGTGATTGCTGTGGGCGCACGCGCTTTCCGTTGGCAGCTCATCACGCTTCCTTTGGGTGCGTGGGTAATACTCTGCAACATGATGTTGCAGACTATCCGCCGTCCGGGACGAGCCGTGACGTTGGCATCTTCACGCCAAGGCCTGTTCTTCATCCCGTTCATTCTGATACTTCCATATTTCTTGGGTCTGGAAGGGGTTGTGATGGCACAGGCTGCCGCAGATTTCTGTTCATTCCTGCTGGCTCTTCCTTTGACACTTCCGGTATTGAATTCCTTTAAAAAAGATGCCGGATGAGAAGGGAAAGTCCTGTAATTTTGATTTTTATTCGTATCTTTGCGTGAAACAGACTAAAATCCATTTATGAGCGAAGATACTTTTAATAATATTCCAGCTGATACGGATGGTGATGCGGTAAAACACCAGTTGACCGGCATGTACCAGAATTGGTTCTTGGATTATGCTTCATACGTCATTTTGGAGCGTGCGGTGCCACATGTGAATGACGGGCTGAAACCGGTGCAGCGGCGCATCCTTCATTCAATGAAACGTCTGGATGACGGACGCTACAACAAGGTGGCCAACATAGTGGGGCATACCATGCAGTTTCATCCGCACGGCGACGCTTCCATCGGTGATGCGCTGGTACAGTTGGGACAGAAGGACTTGCTGATTGACTGTCAGGGAAACTGGGGGAATATTCTTACAGGGGACAGTGCTGCGGCACCCCGTTACATTGAGGCGAGGTTGTCGAGATTCGCCCTCGATGTGGTGTTTAATCCCAAAACGACAGAATGGCAGGCTTCGTATGACGGACGTAACCGTGAACCGGTGACATTGCCTGTAAAATTCCCGCTTCTTCTCGCTCAGGGAGTGGAGGGTATTGCGGTGGGCTTGTCCTCAAAGATTCTTCCTCATAATTTCAATGAAATCTGTGATGCGGCTGTTTCCTATCTGGAAGGAGAGGAGTTTCACCTTTATCCTGATTTCCAGACGGGTGGATATATTGATATATCCCGTTATAACGATGGTGAGCGTGGTGGTGTGGTACGTGTACGCGCCAAGATTTCAAAAATAGACAACAAGACCTTGTGCATTACGGAAATACCATACGGAAAGACTACCTCGACACTTATCGATTCAATCCTGAAAGCCATCGAGAAGGGCAAGATCAAGGTGCGCAAGGTGGACGACAATACCGCAGGCAAGGTGGAGATTCTGGTTCATCTGGCTCCGGGCGTATCGTCGGACAAGACGCTGGATGCCTTGTATGCGTTTACGGATTGTGAGGTGAACATCTCGCCCAATTGTTGTGTGATAGACCATAAGAAACCGCATTTCCTTTCGGTAAGTGAAGTGTTGAGGAAGTCAGTGGACAATACGCTTGGACTGCTCCGTAAAGAACTGGATATCCGGCGCGACGAGACATTGGAAACCCTGCATTTCGCTTCGTTGGAGAAAATCTTCATAGAAGAGCGTATTTATAAAGACAAACAGTTTGAACAGGCTGAGAATATGGATGAGGCTTGTGCGCATATCGACGAGCGGCTTACACCATTCTATCCGCAGTTTGTACGTGAGGTGACAAAGGATGATATTCTGAAGCTGATGGAAATCAAGATGGCGCGTATCCTGAAGTTCAACAAGGACAAGGCTGATGAGCTCATCGCACGCCTGAAGGCGGATCTGGAAGAGATTGACTACCATCTGGCACATATCACGGAATATACCATCGACTGGTACAAGCGTCTGAAAGAGAAATACGGCGCTCATTATCCCCGTCGTACGGAGATCCGCAATTTCGATACGATTGTGGCGACAAAAGTGGCGGAAGCCAACGAGAAACTGTATATTGACCGGGAAGAAGGCTTTATCGGTACGGCTCTGAAGAAAGATGAGTTTGTCTGCAACTGTTCGGACATTGATGATGTGATCATCTTCTACAAGGATGGGAAATATAAGATCGTACGTATCTCCGACAAGTTGTTTGTCGGTAAGAATATCCTGTATGTCAATGTGTTCAAGAAGAATGACAAACGTACTATCTATAATGTCATTTACCGTGACGGGAAAGAGGGCTTCTATTATATCAAGCGGTTTAATGTGACCGCGATGATCCGTGACCGTGAATACGATGTGACACAGGGAAATCCTGATTCCAAAATCGTTTATTTCACGGCCAATCCCAATGGAGAGGCGGAAACCATCAAGGTGACCTTGCGTCCCAATCCGCGTATCAAGAGACTGGTGTTTGAAAAGGATTTCAGTGAAGTGCATATCAAAGGACGTCAGTCGATGGGCAATCTGCTGACCAAGTCCGATGTGCATAGAATCAGTCTGAAGCAACGGGGCGCTTCCACGTTGGGAGGACGGAAAGTGTGGTTTGATGCTGATGTGCTCCGTCTGAACTATGACGGTCGGGGTCAGTATCTGGGAGAGTTCCAGAGTGACGACCAGATTCTGGTGGTCTTGAAGAACGGTGAGTTCTACACGACTGATTTTGACTTGAACAATCATTATACTACCGACATCCAGATTATCGAGAAATTTGATGCCGGGAAGGTGTGGACGGCGGTGCTGTATGACGCAGACCAGCAGAACTATCCTTATCTGAAGCGTTTCACTTTTGAGGCGACAGTCAAGCGGCAGAGCTATATGGGTGAGAACAGGCGCAACCGGCTTGTGTTGCTGACCTGTCAGGCTTATCCTCGTATCCAGGTGGTTTTCGGCGGGCATGACCAATTCCGTGAGTCTCTTGTAGTAGAGGCCAGTGACTTTGTGGGAGTGAAGGGCTTCAAGGCAAAAGGAAAGCGTTTGACCAATTATACGGTGGATTATATTGTGGAGCTGGAACCGATACGGGTGCCTGAACCGGAGACGGAACCGGCAGAGAGTAATGAGGACGCGGAACCCCGTTTACCAGAGGATGCCGATGACGGGCAGATGAAACTGTTTTGACCTATGTGGCGGGATTTGTCTTATATCTTGTTTCTGTTGTGGGTGTTGTGCCCTGTGGCGCTGTCGGCACAGGAGGATAGTCTGAAAGCTACCCGTTATGTGATGCGTTCCACGATGGTGGGTGCCGGGAAGTCGAATGTGTTCGACACCTATTTGTCACCGCTCGAATATGAAGGGCCGGAAGTCCGTCTGCTTCATGAGAGCATGCGTATGACCCGCCTTATGGAGGGGCGTGTGTCCGTCCAGAACTTGTTGCAGGTACACTTCTCCTATACGAAGAATCCGGCAAAGACCGGCGAGATGTACTCTGGCCTGGCAAACTGGAATATCGCGTTGCATTATCATTTCCCTGTGAATGACCGTCTGAAGATTCTTTTCGGCCCTATGCTGGAGATGAATGGAGGAGTTGTCTACAACAGACGGAACACCAACAATCCGGCGCAGGCGAAAGCGTACGGCAGCCTTGACGCTTCGGCCATGTTTGTTTATAAATTCCGGATTGCCCGTTACCCGATGGTGTTGCGTTATCAGGCGAATCTGCCGGTGGCGGGTGCCATGTTCTCTCCGGAATTCGGAGAATCCTATTATGAGATGTTTGTGTTGCACAATAAAGGGAAGCATGTCGTGTTTACCTCGTTCCATAACAATCCCTCGCTCCGGCAGATGCTGACACTTGATTTCCCGGTGCGGAAACTGGTGATGAGGGTAGGTTATGTCTGCGACCTTCAGCAGGCGGAAGTCAACCACTTGAGAACACATACCTATTCACATGATTTCATGGTCGGATTCGTGAAAAACTTCTATTTGCTCAAAAGTAAGAGGAAAATGGATTTGCCTCATGATCCGGCCCCATTCTAAATGATTGAAGAAATGAAACGGACTATATTGGCGGGACTGGCTTTTCTGTGTATGACGCTTGCCTTTGTTTCCTGTATTCGGGAAGACATGTCGGGAAATTCCCCTGAAGAGAATTTTGAGGCGTTGTGGAAGATAATAGATGAACAGTATTGTTTTCTGGAATACAAGCGTCAGGAGTACGGCCTTGATTGGGATGAGGTGCATGAACGGTATTCCAGACGGATAACTTCTTCGATGGGTTCTGAGGCTTTGTTTGAGGTGTTGTCGGAGATGGTCAATGAATTGCGTGACGGGCACGTGAATCTGAGCAGTTCGTTGGCCACCTCGCAGTATCGGGCATGGTTTGATAATTATCCCCGTAATTTCAGTGACAGTATCCAGAGTAACTATCTGGGGAAAGACTATGTCAACTCTTCGGGACTGACCTATCAGATTCTGGAAAACAACATCGGTTATGTGTATTGTGGAAGCTTTTCGAACGGAATCGGTGACGGAAATCTGAACCAGACTTTGAACAGACTGGCCATTTGTGACGGACTGATCATTGATGTGCGCAACAATGGGGGAGGCGCCTTGACCACGGCACATAAGTTGGCGGCAAGGTTTACGGACGAGAAGGTGTTGGTCGGGTACATTTCCCATAAGACCGGACCGGGACATAATGACTTTTCAGAGCCACAGGCCGTTTATCTGGAGCCATCGGATGGTATACGGTGGCAGAAAGGTACGGTTGTGTTGACCAACCGGCGTTCTTACAGCGCGACCAATGATTTTGTCAATATCATGAAACAGCTGCCGGGCGTGACGGTGATGGGAGATAAGACAGGAGGTGGTTCCGGACTGCCGTTCAGTTCGGAAATTCCGAACGGTTGGTCTATCCGCTTTTCGGCAAGTCCGATGTTCGATCCGGAAATGAACCAGCTGGAGTTCGGGATAATGCCTGATGTCCGTGTGGACATGACTGTTGAGGATATGCTTCAGGGTAAGGACACGATGATTGAGGAAGCATGCCGTCTGCTAAAGAATCAGTGAAAATTTGGCGGAATGAAAAATATGGCGTATATTTGCATCCGCAACTGGAGAAACGCGCGCCTGTGGCGTAATTGGTAGCCGCGCCAGACTTAGGATCTGGTGTCGTGAGACGTGTAGGTTCGAGTCCTATCAGGCGCACAGATATTAAGACATTAACGACAAAACCCGGCTAAGACGGTCCGTTTTAGCCGGGTTCTTTTTATTCTGGAAACTGCACTTTGCATATTTCAAAGTTGTCGCACTCTTTGTCAGAGACAGATCTCTGCCATTCGTTGGAAGTGTTTTCTCCCGGAATCCCGAAGGCGAGATACGTGAACCAATGTCACGCGGCTCCATGCCAGTGTCTTGCATTTCTCTTTGAAAAGCCGCTTACTGATCGGGTGGCTTAGAACAATTGTATCAGCAGGAAGCCTAAAGCCACAGATACGCAGGTGGCTATCAGTCCTGGCATCATGAAGGAGTGGTTCAGGATATATTTGCCGATATGGGTTGTTCCTGTCCGGTCGAAGTTGATGGCTGCCACTACCGTCGGATAGTTGGGGATGAAGAAGTAGCCGTTCACGGCCGGGAAAAGCGCGATCAGCAAGTAGGGGGATATACCCAGGCTGATACCCAATGGCAGGAGAGCACGGATGGTGGCTGCCTGACTGAACAGCAGGATGGACATGACAAACAGGGCGATACCGAACAGCCAGGGCATTTCGGTAACGATGTGCTCGATGGAGCCTTTCAGTTCTGCCATGTTTCCGTTGATGAAGGTGTCGCCCATCCACGCGATGCCGAAAATGGCCACTACGGCCTGCATTCCGGCAAGGAAAACGGACCCTTGCGCGGCCTTGATGCCGTCGGTCCTGGTAACCAGCAGGATGAGAGTGGCCGCCAGAAGCATCAGGATCTCAATGATGTGTGACATGTCCATCGTGACCGTACCTTGTGCCGTTTCAAAAGTCGGCCGCAGGCTTTCTATGGAACCGAACAGTACGATACCTACAGTGGCCGCAAGGAAAAGGATGACCGACCATAGGGCTTTTGTATGGTTCTGCACTTCCTTTGATTTGTATTGGCGGTTGTTGAAATCGCCGTTTGCCAGACGGCGCAGGTATTCAGGGTCCTTTTCAAGCTCCTTGCCTGCTTTCAGGGAGTACAACGCACCCACAAGTACGCCGGTAAGCGTGCTTGGTATGGAAATCAGCAGAATGTCCATCAATGAGATGCCGAAGCACGACAGCATGCTGAGCAAGGCTACCGTGGCGGCGGAAATGGGACTTGCCGTGATGGCCTGTTGGGAGGCAATGACGGCAATGGCCAGCGGACGTTCCGGACGGATTTTTGTTTCGGTGGCCACCTCGGCAATGACCGGCAGGACGGAGTAGGCCACATGACCGGTACCTGCCACAAGGGTGAAGAAGTAAGTGACCAGTGGGCTGAGGATCGTGATCTGCTGTGGGTTCTTCCGGAGAAGCTTTTCTGCCCATTTCACCATCAGGTCGAGCCCTCCGGCCGCCTGCATGCAGCTGGCGGCTGAGATGACGGCCACAATCATCAGCATGACATCAATGGGAGGAGCGGTCGGGGTGAGTCCGAAACCGAAGGTCAGGATGGCGAGTCCGGCACCGCCCAACACGCCCAGACCAATACCTCCGAGGCGTGCGCCTATGATAATCGCTACGAGAACAAAAAATAATTGTATAAGCATCTTTCTGGTGTCGTTAGATGGATGAATATGTTATTCTTGTGACTTTGTATTGTCGGTCACGCCATAGACTTCTTTGTGGATATTGTCGCGGATGGAGTCGAAATGTCCGTCAATGTTCTCTGTCCCGTAGAACATGAGCTTGAGCGGCAGTCCTTGGTCTCCTTTTCTGTAAGGGGGTTGCATGTAGGACTTGTCACACAGTCTCAGTCCGCAACGTTGGTAGAATCCTATCCGGCGGATGCTCATCTCGTCGTTTGGCTCTTCCACCTCGAGCACCAGTGTGTCGGGAATTATTTCCGTCACTTTTTCCATGATGAGTCTTCCGTAGCCACGGTTGCGCACTTCCGGTGAGGTGGCCAGATGTTCGGCATAGTGGAAACCGTTGAGGCTCCAGAGTGTGAAAAGGCCCACTTTGGTGTCTCCGTCGGTAATCAGGTAGCAGGTGAACAAAGGGTTGTGGTCTGTGTTGTACCGTTGTCCTTCATCATCGCGGCGCTCGTTTTCAGGAAACGAGGTGTGGAGCAGATTCTCAATAAAGGGATAGTCCTTGTCTGTGGTATGTATGGGAGTGAATTCAATCATAATATAATCATGGTTTGGGTTGGATGGATATGCTTGTTTTATTCATTGGAAAAACGTCAAGGCGTTTTACTTAAAACGTCCTGTTGTTTTGATCAAAACGCCGAAGCGTTTTACACAAAACGTCCTGACGTTTTTCCGGGGTGTCCTGGCCGGGTGTCCGGCCTTGTGTTATTTGTCTGTATAGAAACGGATCAGCCTCTCTAATGCGCGTTGGCAGACCGGACAGAATACGGGCGCCTCATTGATCTTCATCCGGCATTCGGTCGTGGGACGGTAAATGCCTTTTTGCGTGTATCCTCCCCCTTCGTAGGCGCCTACTTTTGTGTAGATGAGTTCAGGGTCTGTTTCCACGGGAGTGGGTATGGGTGTGCCCGGCTTTATCATGTCTTTCCATTTGGAAGCGAAGTCCGTCATCGTTGTGATGTTAGGTTCCCAAGGTTCCACTGTGTAGGGGTATTGCGGACTGGGGGCCGTGTCGTAGGCATATTCGTCGGCCAGTCCACCAAAACTGTGTCCGAACTCATGCACTACAACCGGTTTGAACATCGGATGGTGGGCGGTGGTCAGCGTATAGGAATTATAGATGCCTCCTCCTCCGTATGTGTCCGTGTTGGCCAGTATGATGATGTGCTCGTACGGGATGCCGGCCAGCCAGTTGTGGATGGCCTTTACGCTGCGGGTCGTGAGGTAACGGTCGGAATAGAATGTGTCGAAATGTGAGCTTACGGCCGTGCTTCTCCATTTGCCTTCACGTGGGATGCTCACCCCGCTGTCTTTCGATTCGCTGAACACGGCCACAATGTTGAACCGGTCCTTCAGTTTCTTGAACGGCTCGTGTGCGAACAATGATTCGCAGGCTGCCTGCGCGTCCTGATAGAAAAGTTCCGTTTCCGCTTGTGTGTATCCTTCCGCCATGATTGCCACGTCGATGCATTCCTCGTCGCTTCCGCTTTTCAGCAGGTAACGGTGAGGAGTGACGCGGTCGTTGCCGCGTTGGTGGATCAGGATATCTTCCGGGTTGATCTCATGGGTCAGCGAGGCGCTTTCTTTGTGGTATACGTCTTTCAGCCGGATGGTCACCACGGCCGGCCGCTTGGGATAGGGCAGTAGGAATGTGTTCTCAAATCCGCGTGTCACGTGTCTGGCCTCTTCCTCACAGATCCATTCCTGAAAAAGGCTGGAGAAAGAGGTCCGGTAGATGACTGTACCGCTCGCCTTGTCTTTCATCTCGATCTCCCCGTTTCCTTCCAGAGGAAGCTGGTTCAGATGGGTGCGGCGTCCGGCCCATTGCGGAAGTGATGAGAGCTCGTCAAGGCAGATTGCCTGTTTGTCCGCGTTTCCGCTGAACACATAGTCCGCCCGTATGGTCTTGTCGGTGAAATAGTCATTGAAAACTTGTGCGTGGCCATTGCTGCCCAGCAGACAGGCCGCAGCCAGTGATAAAAGGTATTTTTTCATATTCGTTCGGGTATGTTTTTATGGCAAAGGTACGTAAATTTTCCATATTGTAAGGTAAATGTCATGAATATGGCGGTTTTATCGGGAAAAATCTTTATCTTTGCATAAATATAAATTAATCAGTGTAAGATGGGACATCATCAGTTAGACAGTTTAGATGAACAGATTTTGAAGTTGATTGCGGGTAACGCGCGTATTCCTTTTCTGGAAGTGGCCCGTGCGTGTAATGTGTCGGGAGCGGCCATTCACCAGCGCATTCAGAAATTGACAAACTTAGGTATCCTGAAAGGTTCGGAATTTGTGATTGATCCGGAAAAGATCGGTTATGAGACTTGTGCCTACATCGGTCTTTATCTTAAAGATCCGGAACAGTTTGATACGGTTACAGAGGCGTTGAGGCTGATCCCGGAGGTGGTGGAATGTCATTTTACTACCGGGCAGTATGATATGTTCATAAAAATCTACGCGAAGAACAATCATCACTTGCTGGAGATTATCCACGACAAGCTTCAGCCGTTGGGACTGGCCCGTTCGGAAACCATCATCTCGTTCCGGGAGGCCATCAAGCGTCAGATGCCTATTCCGGAACTGGAGAGTGATGACTGATAAAGAGATGTTCTGATTACGGACGTTTCCGTTCGTAATCCGTAAAGCAATAAGAGTAGAGGTGCTTCTCGTCTGCAGAGTGGCATTCTCTACTTTTTTCTTGCCATTCTTTGTGGCTGACGGCCGGGAAAAATACGTCGGAGGGTTCCTTGTCATCGTCAACTTCTGTCAGATACAGCCGGTCGGCCAATGGCATTGCTTCCGCATAAAGGCTTGCCCCTCCGATAATGAACACTTCGTCCTCTTCCTTGCAGGCAGACAGGGCTTCCTTGAGGTTATAGAAATGCTCGGCTTTTTCGAAAAGGTTCTGCGTGGAACTCAACACAATGTTCCGGCGGTTGGGAAGTGCTCCCTTAGGGAGCGACTCGAATGTTTTCCGTCCCATAATGATGGTGTGTCCTGTGGTCAGTGCCTTGAAACGTTTCAGGTCGTTGGGAAGCCAGTAGAGCAGTCTGTTCTGATAGCCGAGTCCCCGGTTTTTGTTGATGGCTGCGATGATGGATAATATCATGAGTGACAAGTTTTATACAGATACTTTCCCGGCGATGTGTGGCCAGGGGTCATAATTCTCAAGTTGGAAATCTTCGTATTTGAAACTGAACAGATCTTTCACGTCAGGATTCAGTCTCATGACAGGCAGTGGTCGGGGAGTACGCGTAAGTTGCAGGTCCACTTGTTCCAGATGGTTCAGGTAGATGTGCGCGTCGCCCAGCGTATGGATGAAGTCACCCGCTTTCAGTCCCGTCACTTGTGCCATCATCTGGAGAAGCAGTGCGTACGAGGCGATGTTGAACGGTACGCCCAGAAAGGTGTCCGCGCTGCGCTGATACATTTGCAGACTGAGGCGTCCGTCAGCCACATAGAACTGGAAGAAAGCGTGGCAGGGTGGGAGATTCATGTTTTTCAGATCAGCCACGTTCCATGCGCTCACAATGATGCGCCGAGAGTCGGGATTGTGTCTGATGGTTTCCACCGCTTCCGAAATCTGGTCGATGAACTCGCCGTTGTAGCCTGGCCATGAACGCCACTGGTAGCCGTAGATATGTCCCAGGTCGCCATTCTCGTCCGCCCATTCGTTCCATATCCTGACCCCATGTTCTTGCAGGTATTTTACGTTGGTGTCTCCCTGCAGGAACCACAGCAGTTCGTGTATGATGGATTTCAGATGCAGTTTCTTGGTGGTGACCAGCGGAAAGCCTTCTTCCAGATTGAACCTCATCTGATGCCCGAACACACTGAGTGTGCCCGTGCCTGTGCGGTCGTCTTTTTTCACGCCTTCCGTGCGTATGCGATGTAGGAGGTCGAGATATTGTTTCATGTTTGTCTGTCAGTTTGTTTTTGCAAAGGTAGATAATTTTGTATTTTTGTTCCCATAAATGCATAAAAGAAAATGAATCTGCCTGATGAATTTGTAGAACGTACCCGACAGTTGTTGGGTGATGACGGGTGGGGGGAGCTTTCTGCAGCTTTGCGGCAGGAAGCGTCCGTAAGTATCCGTGTGAATCCCTTGAAATGCGGTTCCGTGCCGGAAAGGATTCTTCCGGTATCTTGGTGTGAAGGAGGAGTCTATTTGGGGTGCCGCCCTGCATTTACATTCGATCCGTTGTTTCATGCGGGATGCTATTATGTGCAAGAGGCCTCGTCGATGTTTCTCGACCGGGTAATCAGGCAGTATGTCACGTCTCCCTCGGTGATGCTCGACTTGTGTGCGGCTCCAGGCGGAAAATCCACTTTGGCGCGTGCGGCTCTTCCGGAAGGTAGTCTGTTGGTGGCCAATGAGGTGATGCGCAACCGTTCGCAGGTGCTGGCGGAGAATCTGGTGAAATGGGGGCATCCGGATGTGGTGGTCACGAACAATGACCCGACTGATTTTACGGGCCTGGGGCCAGTGTTTGACGTGATTCTGACGGACGTGCCCTGCTCGGGTGAAGGCATGTTCCGGAAAGACGAGACGGCTGTGGCGGAATGGAGCACAGACAATGTGGATCTTTGCTGGAAACGCCAACGCCGTATCGTGGCGGATATCTGGCCGTGTCTGAAAGAGGGAGGAATCCTGATTTACAGCACGTGTACCTATAATCGGGAAGAGAATGAGGATAATGTAGCCTGGATAGCCGGAGAGCTGGGTGCGGAGGTACTTTCCGTGGATGTGGACTCCGACTGGCGGATCACAGGGAATCTTGCCGGCTATGATTTTCCTGTATACCGTTTCCTGCCTCATAAGACAATGGGTGAGGGGCTGTTCATGGCTGTGTTGAGGAAAACATCGGAAGAATACTCTGTTTCCCGGCATGACAGACGTAGGGATAAGGCGAAAAAGACGAGCCGGAATCCGTTGAAAATCTCACGTGAGATGGAAGGTTGGATTCTGCGGAAAGAGCGTTTTCTGCTGACTGTCGAGGATACACGCGCGGTCGCTTTTCCTGCGGCCTATCAGTCCATGTATGAGCGTCTCAAATCTTGCCTGAAAGTGCTTCATGCCGGTGTGGCGTTGGGTGAATGGAAAGGAAAGGACTGGCAGCCTGACCATTCGCTGGCAATGAGTGCGGTCCTTGACCGGACGGTGTTCCCTTGCGCCGAGCTGGCTTATGAACAGGCTGTCGCTTATTTGCGTAAGGAAGCGATTGTCCTGCCGGCAGGCATGCCTCGCGGTTATGTGCTGGTTACTTACCGGAGTCATCCGCTTGGTTTTGTGAAAAATGTGGGCAACCGTGCCAACAACCTTTATCCGCAGGACTGGCGGATCCGTAGCGGATATGTACCTGAAGAGGAGGTACATGTATTGGAATAAAAGAACGGCGTTGCCTGTGCCGTTCATTCTTCGTAGAATTCAATGGGGAGTCCGTCGGGGTCTTGCATGAAAAAGAAACGTTTCCCTGTATATTCGTCCGTGCGGATTGTTTCGTGGACAACACCCTTTTCTTCCAGTTCCCGGACGGTACCCTCGATGTCGGGCACTTCGAATGCCAGGTGCCTGAGTCCTGCGGCTTCCGGGTAGGAGGGACGTTTGGGAGGATTTGGAAACGAAAACAGTTCGATGAGATATTCTCCGTCCACTGCGAGGTCGGTTTTGTACGATTTCCTTTCCTTGCGGTAATATTCATGGAGCACTTCCATTCCTAGAATGCGAGTATAGAAATCTTTCGACTTCTCATAATTGGAGCAGATAATGGCAATGTGGTGTACTTTGTTGATTTTCATGATGAAACAGGATGGAAATCAGGAGAGGTAAAGGAGGTATCAGTCTGCAGGCAGGCTTTACCTTTTAGCGAATCGATACCCCCTTTACTTCTATACTGTGAAAATTATAATCTGCGGAAATCCTCGTAATTCTGGGTTCCTGCTTTCTTACGTGGCGTCAGTCGCATCTATTTCAATGTCAGCGGAATCCCTTTGTAGAAATCCAGAATCTTGGTACGGAACAGATATTCATATTTGGCTTGGATACAATCGGACAAAGCTTTCATCCAGTTGGTACGTGCTTCGTTGTATTCTGTAGCGTTGGCTTTTCCGTTGGCGTATTTCTCTTTCATCAGCAGAAATGACGATTCGGCCGCCTCATTGGCCGTTTCACTGCTTTGATATTGCGTCTTTGAGTTGACTGCATTATAATAAGCCTGCTGGATTTCCTTGTAGAGGGCTTTCTTCGCGTCTTCCAGTTGCCATGCGAGCGAAGTTTTCTCTATCCGTGCCGAACGCACCCGGTTGCGTGTGCTCAGTCGGTTGAAGATAGGTACACTGAGTGAAAAGCCTAGATATTGGCTGAAGTTGTCACGGAGCTGCGAGCGGAATCCGGCATTTTCCCGTCCCGACATGTTGTAATAGTTCGTGCTCAGTCCCGCTCCGAAATTAAGTTGCGGATAGTAGGCGCTTTGGGCAATCTTGATGCTGCGTGCGGCGCCTTGCAGCCGGTATTGTGCGGCCAATATGACCGGTTTGGTCAATACCGCCTGGTTATAGATGTCTACGGGTGAGGTCAGTGTTTCTGTCAGTTGTTCCATCTGCACTTCCGGTGTGACAATCCGGAAGTCATCCGGTGACGGAAGTTCCAGCAGTTGGCTCAGGTCCAGCAGTGCCAGACTCAGGTTATTGTCTGCCTGTACCGCCGACAGCTGGTCCTGTGCCACCCGCGACTTGGCTTCAAGCCATTCCGATTCGGAAGCCTTTCCGTTTTTGAAGAACGCTTCTTTCTGCACCAGCATTTCCTGGCTCAGTTCCACTTGGTCATGAGCCACCTTCGCCAGTTCCTGATTGAACAGCACCTGAAGATAAGCGGATGCCACCTGTATGCTGATATCTTCTTTCGCTTTATTCAGATCTTCCACAGCGGCCTGGAGATTCAGCTTTGACAAGGCGATGTTGTTCGGAATCTGTAGTCCGGTAAAGAGCGGGATACTTGTGGAGAGGCTGAATCCGGTACTTTGTGTATTGATGCTCTGGTATGTGTTGTTTGCCTGTAGACTTCGTCCGAAGTTGAACGAGTGTGAGGCACTTCCGTTCAGATCAGGCAGACGGCTCCATTTGGCCGTATTCAAATCAATCTCACTTTTGTCGCGGGCCGCTTCCTGTTGCTTGACGGTCAGATTATGTTCGATGGCGTAGCTGATACACGTTTCCAGGTCCCAGCTTTCCTGGGAGAATGACGGCAGTGCGGCGGTCAGAAGGCCGATTGCCGTCCATATCCGTAGTCTGTTTCTGTTCATGGCTTATTCCTCTTTTTTCAGTCCGCGTACTAGTTCGTTGTTTTCCAGTCCCTCTTTCACTTCGGTGTCAATACCGTTGCTGATTCCGGTCACAATCTGTCTGCGCTCGAATTTCTGTGTCGGCACACTGTCTGTAAGTACATATACGAATGTGGAATCTCCGCTGAATTCGACGGCGCTTTCCGGTATGGTCAACGCATTGTCTACATGTTGCAGCTCCATTTCGGCATTGGCACTGTAACCGGAGCGTATGGTCACGCTGTCCGGAACACTGATGGCTGCCTTGATTTCAAACTGGTTGGCACCGTTGTTTTCCGTGCTTTTCGGGGAGATGTATTCCAGAGTCGCGTCAAACTTCATGTTCTGAAGGGCGCCGAGTGTGATTTTCACCGGAATCCCTTCATGGATACGTCCCACTTCCGTCTCGTCCACGTTTCCCCGGAATATCAGGTCGCTCATGTCGGCTACGGTGGCGATGGTCGTACCGTCGTTGAATGTGTTGCTCATGATGACGGAGTTTCCTACTTTGATAGGCACGTCCAGAATCAGTCCGTCGATGGTGGAGCGTATCAGTGTACTGCTGATTGAGGCACTGTTTTTGGTGATGCCTTCCTTGACAATCTCCAGATTGTCTTTGGCGGCCTGGAGTTCTTCGCGTGCCTGTTTTGCGGCCAGAAGGGTCTGTTCGTATTCCTCACTGCTCACCAGTTTGCTTTGGTAGAGCTTTTCCATGCGCTCCAGATTGGTCTCGGCCTGTCTGCCGTTCATCTCCGCCAGGCGTACACGGCTTTCTGCCGAGTTGAGGGTGCCCAGTTCGGGGATGACCTTCACTTTTGCGATGACCTCTCCCTGCTTCACAGTCTGTCCCGCTTCCTTATAGACTTCGGCGATGATGCCCGAAATCTGCGGTTTGATTTCCACTTCATCGCGCGGCTCGATTTTCCCGGTGGCTACGGTAGTCTGCCGTAAGTCTTTTGTTTCCGCTTTCAGAATCTGATAGCTCACTTCTTTTGGTTGCGACTTTTGATAGAGGAAGGCGAATGTACCGATAAACACCGCTGCAATCAGTACGATTGCGGCTATTTTTATAAACTTCTTCATATGGATTGGTTTTTTATTGTCTGTTCAGATAATAGTATTATTCGTCACGGATCGCGTCGATCGGTTTGACTGACATGGCCCGGTAAGCCGGTGCCAGTCCTGCAAGCAGTCCCAGGAACAGCAGCAACACACATGCTCCGACCGCCTCCCAGAAACCGATCTGAAAATAAGTGGGTGCGTCGGGTGTGGAGGTACCCATTTCCACAGCATTCAGAAGAAACACGCCGAATGTGATGCCCGCCATACCCGCAAGAATGGTCAGTACCATGCTTTCTGAAAGAATCTGTTGGAGAATGTCATTCGGACGGGCTCCGATGGCCCGGCGGATACCGATTTCCACGGTACGTTCCTTTACGGTCACCATCATGATGTTGCTCACTCCGATGGCACCGGCCAGCAGCGTGCCCAGACCGACCATCCATCCCAGAATACGGATGCCCGAGAACAGGTTGTCCACCATGCTGAACATGGCTTCCGCATTCACCTGTATCATGGCCTGGCTGTCGTCGGGATGGATGTAGTGGGCACGTTTCACCACCTGCGCCACTTTCTTTTCCACTTCACTGATTGAATATCCTTTCTTGGCCGTGTAGCACAACAGCTGCACTTTCTGTCCGAAGTTGTAGTTCTGCTGCATGGTGGTGAACGGAATGATGACCGACGTTTCCGAGCGTCCGTTGATGGAGATGTTGCCGCTCGACATGCTGACTCCCACTACCTGATAGTAGATGCCGTTTATCTTGATATATCTGCCGCAAGGGTTCTCTTTTCCCGGGAAAAGAGATTCGTAGATACGTTTCCCGATGATGCACACCCGTCTGCGCCCCTTGATGTCCATATCGTTCAGGTAGCGTCCGAATGAGAGCAGCGGCTCTTCTATCCGGGCGTATTCCGGATAAAGCCCTTTCAGTGTCCCGGATATTTTCTGCTCATTATAAATGATGTCCACGCCCCATTTTGCGAGGCTCGGAGTGATGATGTCCACTTCACTGACACTGCGGCGGATGCGTTCCACATCGCTGTTCTCCAGATCCCAGTATCGTCCCTGCTGGAACCCTTTGTAGGCTTTGCCTGTCTTGTTCGACCCCATGAAGCCGGAGTTGGTGGCAAAGCCTTCGAATTCGCGCGAGAGCATTTGCTGCATACCTTGTGCTCCTCCCATGAGGGCGATCAGCATGAAGATTCCCCAGAAGATTCCGAAGGCGGTCAGCAGACTGCGTGTCTTGTTGCGTGTGATGGTGACCAGTATCTCTTCCCAAACGTCTAAATCAAACAGTTTCATGATCAATCGGCTCTAAGTGCCTCGATGGGCCGGATTTTCACCGCTTTCAGTGCGGGGAAAAGTCCGGCCAATGTACCGGCGATGATTAAAGTTAAGGTAGCCTGCACGGCGATGGACAGGTCGACGGTCGGATTCTCGAAGAAGGTCATCGAGAACACTCCCGCGTCCATGGTCTGTTTGCCGGCCACCACATTCATGTATTCCGTGGCCGCTATTCCGGCCACCATCCCGACATATCCAAAGAAGGTGGTGATGGTGACGCTCTCGGAGATGATAAGCCACAGGATGGATATCGGTTTGGCTCCGAGTGCCTTGCGGATTCCGAACTCGTGCGTGCGCTCACGTACGGTAATCAGCATGATGTTGCTCACGCCCACGATTCCGCTCAGTAGGGTGAAGATCCCGATCACCCAGATGGCTATGTGAAGAATCTGTGTGGCTGTCTGTTGTTGCAGATACTGTGTGAAACGGTTCCATATCCAGATGGCTCCGTCGTCGGTCGGATCAAAACGTTTCACGTTGCCGAGTACTTGGCGATAGTCGGCCTCGAAAGCTTCGTTGTCGGCTTCGTCTTTCAGATTCTTGGTGGTGAATGTGATGTTGTCGATGCTGTCCCCTTTGGCATACACAGCCTGCAGGGTCGTGAAGGGCACCAGTGCACTGGGCGAGAAACTGTTCTGGTCGGTATAGATGCCCACTATCTGGTAGGCTACTCCGCTGGCGTTGATGTATTTTCCGATGGGTTGCGTACGTGGAAAGAGCGTATTCGCGGTCTTTTCGTGCAGCACCATTACTTTACGTTTTTCACTCATGTCACGTTCGTTGACGAAACGTCCCTCTTTCAGCTTGACCGCCTCCAGTTCCGGGTAGTTCGGGAACACGCCGTCGATACCGATGCTCAGAAACTCCTTGCCGTATGACAGTGTCACGTCGCTTTGGCTGACAGTCGCGCCTGCCGTGATGACATGTTCCGGAAAAGCCATGGCACTGATTTCCCGGTCGCGGTTGTCGAGCGAGATGTTTCGTCCTTCCTGCATTCCCTGATAGGGTTTGGAGGTATAGCCGGGAAAAATCTTCATGGAGTTCATCATCATGTCCTCCGACTGTTTCTCGAAGGCATGAATCAGTCCGTTGCCGGCCCCCAGCAGGACAATGAGCATGAAGATGCCCCATGCCACTGAGAATCCCGTCAAGGCCGTGCGCAGCTTGTTGCGCATGATGGTGCCGTAAATCTCTTGTATCAGGTCAATCATAGCTGTCTGTCATTTCATGAAGCCGTTCTGTCCGAATGGGGAGGCATTGTGGTCGATGTTGTCCTCGATGCGTTCGATGATTCCGTCTTTTATATGGATAATCTTGTTGGTCTGGTTGGCTACGCCGCTTTCATGGGTGACCACTACGATGGTAAGTCCTTCCTTGTCGTGCAGTTCCTTCAGGATGTTCATTACCTCCACCGAAGTCTTGCTGTCGAGTGCGCCGGTAGGCTCGTCGGCCAGGATGATCTGCGGTTTTGATATCAGTGCCCTCGCGATGGCCACGCGCTGTTTCTGTCCGCCGGACAGTTCATTGGGAAGATGGTGTGCCCATTCTTTCAGTCCCAGCCTGTCGAGATACTCCATGGCCAGCATGTTTCTTTTCTTCCGGTTCACACCTTGATAGAAAAGCGGCAGGGCCACGTTTTCCATCGCGTTCTTGAATGAGATCAGGTTGAATGACTGGAATATGAATCCGATCATCCGGTTGCGGTATTCCGCCGCCTTGGTTTCGCTCAGGTCTCGTATCAGTACGTCGTTCAGGTAATATTCTCCGGAATCATAGTTGTCGAGTATGCCCAATATGTTAAGCAAGGTGGATTTCCCTGAGCCAGAGGCCCCCATGATGGATACGAACTCTCCTTTCCCGATGTTCAGATTGATGCCCTTGAGGACATGAAGCGGTGCCCCGTTGTGATAAGTCTTGTTAATGTCTGTCAGTCGTATCATGCTTCGATAAGATTCTTTATCCTTTTACTTTTTGCTTCTTAGACGCCGCTAAGGTATAAAAAGTTACACTAGCATTTTAAATAAATGAGAAAAAATTTGTTCTGTTACGTGCGATTCTTTATTTTTGCTAGCAAATAATTAACCCTAAAATAAAATGTCATGACTACAAACAACGTAGAAAAGCCCTATGTATTGGGTATGGATATTGGCGGCACGAACACTGTGTTCGGCGTAGTCGATTCACGTGGTAATGTGTTGGCTTCCGATTCTGTGAAGACACAGCAGTATGAACAGATAGATGAATATGTGGAGGCGATCTGCAAGAAGCTTGTACCGATGATCGCGCAGTTCGGCGGTGCCGACAAGATTAAAGGTATGGGTGTCGGTGCTCCTAACGGAAACTATTATAACGGTACGATTGAGTTCGCTCCGAACTTGCCGTGGAAGGGTGTCATTCCTTTGGCTTCGATTTTCGAGGAGCGTCTGGGAATCCCGACGGCTCTGACAAACGACGCCAACGCTGCGGCTATCGGCGAAATGACTTACGGCGCTGCACGCGGTATGAAGGATTTCATCATGATAACTTTGGGTACAGGCGTGGGTAGCGGTATCGTGATCAACGGTCAGCTGGTTTACGGACACGACGGATTTGCCGGCGAGTTGGGCCATGTGATTGTGGATCGGACCGGTCGTCCCTGCGGTTGCGGACGCAAAGGCTGTCTGGAGACTTATTGCTCGGCTACCGGTGTGGCACGTACTGCACGTGAGTTTCTCGTACAGCGTACCGACCCGAGCCTTCTGCGTAACATTCCGGCAGAGGAAATCCAGTCGAAGGATGTGTATGATGCAGCTGTGAAGGGTGACAAGCTGGCTTTGGACATCTTTGAGTTTACAGGCCGCATTCTGGGTGAGGCATGCGTGAACTTCATCGCGTTCTCAAGCCCTGAAGCCATCATCTTCTTCGGCGGACTGGCCAAATCTGGCGACTATCTGATGAAGCCGATCCAGAAGGCTATCGATGAGAATATTCTGAAGATCTATGCGGGCAAGACCAAATTGCTTCTTTCCCAGTTGAAAGATGCTGACGCTGCCGTATTGGGAGCCAGCGCCTTGGGTTGGGAAGTGAAACCGGAACAATAATTCCGGGACGGATCAGGACATGATTGAGGGTGTCCGGATGGCGGGTCCATTCGGACATTCTCATTTTTTTTGCCTGCCATTTTGTCTGGGAAAAAACGCCTTGACGTTTTAAGTGGAATGTCAGGGCGTTTTGGTTGAAATGACCTGATGTTTTAAGTGAAACGTCAAGGCGTTTGTGAGAGGGTGTCGTATGGTTTGTAAGTCTGTTGATAACCAATGGATTGTGTGTATGACAGTCTGTCATGTCCAGACGGTTTTCAGAAGGAGCGGGAACTTTTTCCGTCCTCACTGGATTCCGCTGAAATTAAAATCCCTGTCTTGGTAGAGATTGTAAATAAAGTTTGTATCTTTGCAAAAATATTTAATTCAAATAATAGGTATGGGCTATAATTTATTGAAAGGAAAACGAGGCATTGTTTTCGGTGCATTGAACGAGCAGTCCATTGCATGGAAAGTGGCTGAAAGAGCTGTGGAGGAAGGCGCTGTCATCACTTTGTCGAACACTCCGGTGGCTGTCCGTATGGGACAGGTATCCGCGTTGTCTGAAAAGCTGGGCTGTGAGGTGATTCCGGCTGACGCTACAAGTGTGGAGGATCTTGAGAACGTGTTCAAGCGCTCGATGGAAGTGCTGGGCGGAAAGATTGACTTCGTGCTGCACTCTATCGGCATGTCGCCCAATGTCCGCAAGAAACGTACTTATGACGACCTGGACTATGACATGCTGGCGAAGACACTGGACATTTCGGCCGTGTCGTTCCACAAGATGCTCCAGAGTGCGAAGAAGCTGGGTGCCATCAATGACTACGGATCGGTGGTGGCCTTGAGTTATGTAGCCGCACAGCGTACTTTCTATGGCTACAATGACATGGCGGATGCCAAGGCTTTGCTGGAATCCATCGCCCGGAGCTTCGGATATATCTATGGACGTGAGCATAACGTGCGCATCAATACCATCTCTCAGTCACCTACGATGACCACCGCGGGTTCGGGTGTGAAAGGTATGGACAAGCTGTTTGACTTTGCCAACCGCATGTCGCCGCTGGGCAACGCCTCGGCTGCCGAATGTGCTGACTATTGCATCGTGATGTTCTCTGACCTGACGCGCAAGGTGACCATGCAGAATCTGTATCACGACGGAGGATTCTCGAGCGTGGGCATGAGTCTGCGTGCGATGGCCACATACGAGAAGGGGCTTGACGAATATAAGGACGCGAACGGAAATATCATCTACGGTTAATCGTGTGTCGTATGTGCCGGATTATATTCATACTACTGGGTTTGATTGTCTTTTCCTCTTGTTCTGTGGACAGGAGGGAAGGCGGTCGCTTGGGCAATGAATATATAAAGGTGCATCGTTACGACCGTCTGGAGTATGAGGCGGCCATGTTCAACAGCATGCTTGCCATGCAGCGGATGAACACGGAGTGGTCGCATGCCACCCGGCTGCTGATGGAGGACGTGCTCGACTTGGGACCGGTGGACCAGTCGGACATCAACGGAAAATTCTGCGCGTATTTCAACGATTCCATTCTGGTGGCGCTGATGAAGGATGTGGATGCGGAATACCGGGATTTGTCGGACATTGAGGATGACCTTACTGACGGGTTCGCGAAGTTGGAGAAGGAGATTCCTTTTTTGCCTGTGCCACGGGTCTATTCACAGATCTCCGCGCTGAACCAGTCGGTTGTGGTGAGTGACAGTATTCTGGGTATCAGTCTCGACAAATATATGGGTGCCGATTATCCTTTATATAAAAGGTATTATTATCCCAACCAGCGGCGTTTCATGTCGCGCGACCGTATCGTTCCGGATTGCTTCACGTTTTATCTTCTCGGGCAATATCCTTTCCGTTGGGAGGAAAGTCACCGTACGCTTTTTGACCTGCTTATGCACAGGGGGCTGGTGGCGTGGATTGTCGACAAGATTCTGGGATCGGACAAGCCGGGGAAAATCTCGCTGGGCTATACGGACGAGGAAGTGAAATGGTGTAGGGACAACCGGGAAGAGTTATGGAAATGGATGTCGGAAAGCCATTATCTGCTGAGTACGGACCCGATGGTGATCCGCTCGTATATTTCTCCGGATGTGAGTGTCAATTGGAAAGACCGTCAGTTGCCTCCTTCCATAGGTGTATGGATGGGTATCTGTTTGATAGACAGGTTTATCGGCAATCATAAGGACCTGTCGTGGAAAGTGTTGCTTGAGCGTGCGGACTTCAGGGAGATCCTGCTTCAAGAGAAGGATGTCTTTTAAGGGTTCGGGTGGGCTCTGTTTGGGTATAATCAATTGTCAATTGTGGATTTATGGAAACAGCGTTGTATTTGTTGCCGGTGACATTGGGTGATACTGCTGTGGAGAGGGTGCTCCCTCCCTACAACAGGGAAGTGATCTTGCAGATAAGGTATTTTATTGTGGAGGACGTACGTTCGGCCCGGCGCTTCCTGAAGAAAGTGGACGCGTCAATTGACATCGATAAGCTGACATTCTTTGAACTGAACAAGCATACCCAGCCGGAGGTCATATCCGGCTATCTTCAGCCATTGGTGGAGGGGCATTCCATGGGAGTGGTTTCCGAGGCTGGTTGTCCTGCCGTGGCCGATCCGGGAGCGGATGTGGTGGCCATTGCTCAAAGAAAGCAGTTGAAGGTGGTGCCGTTGGTTGGTCCCTCGTCCATCATTCTGTCGGTGATGGGAGCTGGGTTCAACGGCCAGAATTTCGCGTTCAACGGGTATCTTCCCATCGATCCGTCTGAACGCGCCAGACGGATCAAGGAATTGGAGAACAGGGTCTATTCGGAGGACCAGACCCAATTGTTCATTGAGACACCCTACCGCAACCGGAAGTTGCTGGAGGAGATTCTGCACGTATGCCGTCCGCAGACCCGGTTGTGTATCGCCGCTAATATCACTTGCGAAGGGGAGTATATCCGGACGCGCACGGTGAAGGAATGGAAAGGACGGCTTCCGGAGCTGAACAAGATTCCCTGCATTTTCCTTATTTACAAGTGAATTCTTTCCATACGGTGGCGGAAATCTGCAGATGTTCTTTTTCCGCCATTAATATCTTGCTGAATCTCAGAGCTGACTGCCCGATTTCGTGGAAGGAGAAAAAACGTCCCTCCGGCAGGTGGAAATCGTTCTCGTCATGGATGGGGAGGACGAAAAGCTGGATGGGATAGGGGGTGATCTGACGGATATGGTATTTCAGTATCAGGCGAGGGAATGTGAATTTCTGTGCCGTATATCCCGCTTCTTTCAGAAACACTTTCGCCTGTCTCGCTGCGTATCTTTCACTTTTCTCCAGTATTTCCTCAATTTTGTAGACCATTGGCACGTCCCAGACCGGTTCTGCGGCTATGCGGTGTGGATAGAGGAATATTTTTCCGTTGCAGACAGGTGCTATGCGGATAAGGCAGAGCGGACGGTCGTGTGATACGGCTATCCGTACACCTGCGATGTTAAGGATGAGGCAGGTTGCATAGATGATGAGCGGCACGCAATATACGAATACGAAATGGATTGGGTTAGAGACGGTGTCCAGTTGCTTCTGGAACAGGAAGAGTCCGAGAAGATGGATGCTTGACAGTATCACGATGACTTTGGCTTCGAGCAGGTAGGAGAGCCGGGTGCTCAGGCGGAATCTTTTCAGGAATCCCCTGTAGATTTCCGGTGCGGTGACATGAAGGAAGGCGCACACAAGCAGCAGGAACTCAAGGGTAGGGGTGATGCTGCGTGGGGGAATGTATTCGTAGCCTGCCAGCGCCCGGAGAAGGAAACAGGCTCCTATCCCGATGGTTCCCTGGAGCAGGAAGAAGTTCAGGCTTTTCAGGCGTAAGATGTCATAACATAGGCCGGCCACACTGATAGTCAGTCCGATTCCCAACATAAGGGTGTTCGGAAAGAAATGCAGGCCGATCAGGGTGATGATGATCGGGAGCAGTCCGAACGATACAATCAGATGTTTGTATTTCAAGAAAAGTTTCATTGTGGGAAGCTTTTTATAATTTGAACAATTTTCCGGCGGATTTGTTCATGTTTTGGCGTTCCATGAAAAAAGATTATATTTGTGGAGAAAAAGGTTGGATGATGAATGAACGTGTACGATACAACGATTTCTCCGGTTTTATGTCCTCATACTTTCCGTACAAGGTGCAGAAGATTTCTGTGAATGCGGGATTTACATGTCCGAACCGTGACGGGACAAGGGGATACGGAGGTTGTACTTACTGCAACAACCAGTCGTTCAATCCGGCATATTGCCATACTGAAAAGTCCGTGGCCCGGCAGGTGGCCGAGGGTGTCTCTTTCTTCTCGCGAAAATATCCCCGAATGAAATATCTGGCTTATTTCCAAGCGTATACGAACACGTATGCGGAGCTTGAGACGCTGAAGCGTATGTATGAGGAGGCGCTGGAAGTGGACGGTGTGGTGGGACTCGTTATCGGTACCCGCCCCGACTGTATGCCTGAGGCGTTGCTGGACTATCTGGAGGAGTTGGGCCGGCGTACGTTTCTGCTCGTGGAATATGGGATAGAAAGCACGGACAACAGTACTCTGAAGCGCATCAATCGGGGGCATTCGTACGAGTGTACGGTGGATGCGGTGGAGCGGACAGCACGGAGGCACATCCTGACAGGCGGTCATGTCATTCTCGGGCTTCCGGGTGAGGACAGGGAGCGGATTCTTGTCCAGGCGGCCAGAATTTCGGAACTTCCTTTGAATACACTCAAGCTGCACCAGCTTCAACTGGTGAGGGGAACGCGGATGGCGCACGAGTATGAGGAGCATCCCGATCGGTTTCATCTGTATGACGTGGATGAGTATGTGGACCTGGTGGTGGACTATGTGGAACGGCTTCGTCCGGACATTGTGCTGGAGCGTTTTGTGTCGCAGTCGCCTAAAGAGTTGCTGATCGCTCCCGATTGGGGGCTGAAGAATTATGAGTTTACCGAAAAGGTGAGAAAAAGGCTGGCTCAGCGTGACACCTGGCAGGGGAAATATTATGGCCGTAAATGAGAATATGCATATATAACAACAATAGATGTAAGTATGGAAATTAAAGGAAAAGTTCATTATGTGGGTGTGAATGACCGGACAAAAGCTTTGTTCGAGAATCTGTGGCCATTGCCTTACGGCGTGTCTTACAACTCATACCTGATTGCCGATGACGACATGGTGGCATTGGTCGATACCGTAGACGTGGCTTTCTTTGAGGTATATCTGAAGAAGATCCGCAGTGTGATTGGTGACCGTAAGATTGATTATCTGATCATCAACCATATGGAGCCGGACCATTCGGGTTCTATCGCGCTGATCAAGAAGTATTATCCTGATATCGTACTCGTGGGCAACAAAAAGACTTTCGATATGGTGGAAGGATTCTATGGCGTGACTGGCGAGCGTTATGTAGTGGGCGAGGGAGATTTCCTGAAACTCGGGCACCATAACCTGCGCTTCTATCTAATTCCGATGGTGCATTGGCCTGAGACAATGGTGACTTTCGACGAGACAGACGGCATCTTGTTCTCCGGTGATGCTTTCGGTTGTTTTGGAGCTCTTAACGGAGGATGTGTGGATAAGGATATCAACACGGAAGTCTATTGGGGTGAGATGCGCCGCTATTATTCCAATATTGTCGGAAAGTTCGGGAATCCGGTGCAGAAAGCGCTTCAGAAATGTGGTGGCCTGCCGATAAAGATGATTTGCTCGACTCACGGCCCGGTATGGGAGGAAAATGTCGCGAAAGTGGTGGACATGTATGACAGGATGAGCCGCTACGAGGCGGAGGAAGGTGTGGTGATCGCTTATGGAACCATGTATGGTAATACGGAAGAGTTGGCTGAAGCTGTTGCGGAAGAACTGAGCCGTCAGGGCATCAGGAACATTGTCCTTCATAATGTGTCGCATACACATCACTCCTATATTCTGGCCGATATCTTCAGATATAAAGGATTGATAGTAGGGTGCACCACTTATAACATGAATCTTTATCCGGAAATGGAGGCACTGTTGACCAAGGTGGCCGGGCGTGAGATGAAGAACCGCGTGATCGGTTATTTCGGATCATATACGTGGGCGAGTGCCGCAGTGAAAAAACTCGCGGAGTTTGTGGAGAGACTGAAGCTTGAGGTGGTTGGCAATCCTGTGGAGATGAAACAGAGCATGAAGGCTGACAATTACACACAGGCGAGAGAACTGGCAAAAGCCATGGCTGACCGTCTGAAAGCTGACCGTAAGTGACGGTGCGGAAAAGCCTTAAGATATATCCGGAATTCTTCGGATATGAAAAAGTCCCGATCGGAAATCCGACCGGGACTTTTTATCAAGTATTTACAGATAACAAAATCAAGCTTCCTCTGCTACTACTTCAAACGGAATTTCTACAGATACTTCCTTGTGAAGTTTTACGGTTGCGGTATAATGGCCGACTTCTTTTACCTGATCTTTCACTACGATAATCTTACGGTCGATGTTATGACCCAGTTTCGCCAGTTCTTCAGCAATCTGAAGGTTGCCTACAGAACCGTAGATTGAACCTGTCGCGCTTACTTTAGTCGCGATTTTCAAAGATACGTCTTTCAAAGATTCAGCTACAGCCTCAGCTTCTTTCTTGATCTTTTCCAGTTTGTGGGCACGTTGTTTCAGTTCCTCAGCCAGCATCTTCTTTGCAGAGGGAGATGCGATGACTGCCTTTCCGGTCGGAATAAGATAGTTACGTCCATAGCCCGACTTTACGGTTACGATGTCATTCTTATAGCCCAAGTTGGCTATATCTTCTTTCAAAATCAGTTCCATACTTATTCCTCCTTTAATTATTTCATCATATCAGTTACGAAAGGCAGCAATGCCAGGTGACGGGCTCTCTTGACAGCTTGCGCGATACGACGCTGGTATTTCAGTGAAGTACCGGTAATACGGCGCGGAAGAATCTTGCCCTGTTCGTTCAAGAATTTCTTCAGGAATTCAGGGTCTTTATAGTCGATATACTTGATGCCACTCTTTTTGAAACGGCAGTATTTTTTCTTCTTGACGTCTACTGAGGGCGGAGTTAAATATCTGATTTCTGATTGTTGCTGTGCCATGATTAATTTTCCTCCTTTTTAGTTGATTTTAAACTTCTTCTTTTTGCGGCATATTCTGCGGCATACTTATCCATCTTGAATGTCAAGAAACGGATAACTCGTTCGTCACGACGGAAATTGATTTCCAGTTTTTCGATTACAGACGGTTCAGCCTTGAACTCAATCAGCTGATAGAAACCTGTAGACTTCTTCTGAATCGGATAAGCCAGCTTCTTCAGACCCCAGTTTTCTTCATTGATGATCTCAGCGCCTTCCTGAGTCAGGATCGCCTTGAACTTTTCTACCGTTTCCTTCATCTGTACATCAGATAAAACGGGAGTTAAAATGAAAACGGTTTCGTATTGATTCATACTCTTCGTTGATTAATTAATAAATAATAATATTTTAATTCGCGGCGCAAAGTTATGCTTTTTTCTTTGACTGGCAAAATTATTGGCCGTTTTTTGGAATAAAGAATCTTAAAATAAGTGGGTTGCTTGGTTTTCAGCCGTAAAATGTCTTATCTTTGTTAGGTTGTTTAAGCAATAATTCCAATGATAGAACAGTTTGATTTTGACATACAGTTGATTTTTGCGATTCTCAACGGAAAGGTCTCAGCCGCCATCAACCGCAAGCTGATACGGAATTTCCGGTTGAACGGGCTGGATATTACTCCTGAGCAATGGACGGTCCTGCTGTATCTGTGGGAAAAGGATGGTGTGACACAGCAGGAGTTGTGTAATGCCACGTTTAAGGATAAGCCGAGCATGACGCGTCTGATTGACAATATGGAACGGCAACAGCTGGTGGTGCGCATGTCGGACAAGCGGGACCGTCGTATCAATAAGATTCATCTGACACCCATCGGGAAGAGTCTGGAAGAGAAGGCGCGTTTCATTGCCAACAAGACGCTGAAAGAGGCCTTGCATGGTCTGACATTAGAAGAACTGAGGATAAGTCAGGAGGTGTTGCGTAAGATATTCAATAACACGCGCTGTTGAACAGGCGTGAAAAAAATGAGGGCGTATCAATAATGGCACGCCCTCGTTTTTTTATATGGTCTTAATCTTTGGTCAATCGTTGTCGGGAGTGATGAGCTTGTATCCTTTCCCGTGGATATTGATGATTTCGATGGAGTCATCCTCTTTCAGGTGCTTGCGGAGTTTTGTGATATAGACATCCATGCTTCGTGCGTTGAAGTAGTTGTCGTCAATCCAGATGGTCTTCAGGGCGAAGTCCCGCTGAAGGATTTCGTTGGCGTGGGCGCAGAGCAACCCCAGCAGCTCGGATTCCTTGGTGGTCAGCTTGGTTTGTTTGTCACCGATAGAAAGGATCTGTTTCTGAGTGTCGAAGGTAAAGCGTCCGATCTTGTACACGTTGCATTCCTTGTTGCGTTTTCCGCGCACACGACGCAGGATGGCCTCGATGCGGAAAGTGAGCTCCTCCATGCTGAACGGTTTGGTGATGTAGTCGTCCGCTCCGATCTTGAATCCTTCCAGAATGTCTTCCTTCAGTGTCTTGGCTGTCAGGAAAATGATGGGGATTTCCGCGTTCGCCTGCCGGATTTCCTGTGCCAGTGTGAAACCGTCTTTTTTGGGCATCATCACATCTGTAACCACGAGGTCGTATTTGTTTTTCAGGAAAGCCTTGAAGCCGGCTTCTCCGTCGGGGAAAAGGTCGGCTGAGTAACCTTTCGCCTGCAGGTATTCTCTTAACAGCATGCCAAGATTCTCGTCATCTTCGCACAATAGGATGCGTAATTTTTCGTCCATGTTATTCGTCTTTAAATAATGGTAATACAATAATAAACTTAGTTCCCACATTCAGCTCACTTTCGGCACGTATCGTACCTTTGTGGTCTGATATGATCTTTTTCACATAGGCCAGTCCAAGACCGAACCCTTTCACGTTGTGCAGGTTTCCGGTATGGACCCGATAGAACTTCTCAAATATCTTCTTCAGATCCTCTTTCTTGATTCCGATGCCGTTGTCCTCAATCGATATGCACAGTTTGCCGGACTCATTCCAAGTCTTTATCTTCAGCGCGATGTCCACATCGGGGCGCTTGTATTTCACCGCATTGTCAAGCAGGTTGAATATCACGTTCGTGAAGTGCATCTCGTCCACGAAGATGACCGGGTCTTCCGCATTCAGTTCCGCGGACAGTGTCCCTCCGCTGCTTTCCACTTTCAGCCGGAAAGTGTTGACTACACCGTTGATCACTTCGTTGGCGTCAATCTCTTTTTTCTTCAATGTCGCGGTCTGCCGTTCGAACATAGACATCTGGAGCACTTTCTCCACCTGGAAGCGCAGGCGTTTGGTCTCGTCGTTGATGATGCCTGAGATGTGCTTGAACATCACGGGAGACTTCCCTACTGCCGGGTCGTTCAGCATCTGGGCGGCCAGCGAGATGGTGGAGATCGGAGTCTTGAACTCGTGCGTCATGTTGTTGATGAAGTCATTCTTTATCTCGGTCAGCCGTTTCTGGCGGAAGATGATGTAGATGGTGAATATGAACGTAATCAACAATACCAGCGTGAAGATGAGTGAAGGTATCATGAAGCGTACCGAGCTGAAGATATAGTCGTCCAAGGTGGGGAAGAATATGTTGACGAATCCCATTTTGGCGGGAGGGTCGTTCTCGAAAAGCAGGCGTGAGTATACCTTTTCTCCGTCGTAGGCATAGTCCGAGCAGCGGTACACTTCCTTGCCGTCACGGTCGGTCACCGTGAAGTGATAAGGGATGTCGATTCCGTTGTTGAACAGTTCCGATTTCAGGAAATGGTCGAGCTGCTTGAAGTTGATGCGTTCTTTCAGCGGCTTGTCGCTTGCGGTGTACAGTATGTTATAGACCACTTCATCGAGCAGGGCGCGTTGGTAAATGTATCGTTCCTTTACCACTTCCTGCAAGGCTCTTGATGTCTGGGGAATGGTCTTTCCTGTGGAGATGATCACCTTGGGCACGTTGGCCGGTCGGCTGGTGATTGTCTTCAGCTCAAACGTCGAGTAGGTGGAACCGTCGGGAGCCGTTATCGTATATTGATGATGCTCCACTACGTTTTCTCCTGTATTGCTGCTCTGTTGCTGGAAATTTCTCGACAGGAGTGCCGTGCGTTCTTGTGCCGCCACATCCTTTTCCAGATATTTCTTCGTCTCGACCAGTTCCAGATTGTGTACGGCTTTGCCGAGGCTGCGGTTCACGTTTTCTTCAAACTGTCCCCGGCGCATCTTGACCATCTCTTCTATGTAGCTCACCTGCAGATAAAGCAAGCTCAGGAAAGAAAGTCCCATCACAATTCCCAATATCCAAATAGTTGACTTTTTCATATCGGCAAAATTAGCAGCCAAACTTATATCTGCTACCGGGGTTAACATGTTTTAAACCGTGGTTTTTCTTATATTAACCGAATGTTACGTTTTGCTTCACGGAACATTCACTAAAGGCGGCATTGCAAGATTTCCAATGCAAAAATAATGAAATTTTAAACTAACAACAAATAAAGCAAGCTAAATGTTTAAGGGTCGTTAAATAAAAAAAGGCCGGTTTTTAAGAAACGCGGCCTTTTTATGGTCAAAAAACGGTGGTTTGAATCAGATATCGTCCTTTTCCTGTTCTTCGAACTCTTTCATCAGCTTGTTCTGTACGTCGGTCGGTACGAGCTCGTAGCTTGCGAATTTCATGATGAACGAGGCGCGGCCTCCTGTGAGCGAGCTTAATGCGGTGGAATAGTTCGACATTTCTTTCAGGGGAACTTTCGCCATCAGCTTCTCGTAGCCTTTTTCACTGCTCATGCCGATGATCATTCCCCGGCGGCCCTGCATGTCGCTCATGATGTCTCCCAGCTTGTCGCTCGGCACGAATACCTCTACGTCGTAGATGGGCTCAAGAATTTTCGGACCCGCGTTCTTGAAGGCATCGCTGAATGCGTGGCGGCCTGCCAGCATGAAGGAGATTTCGTTTGAGTCTACCGGGTGCATCTTTCCGTCGTATACGATGACGCGTACGTCGCGGGCATACGAGCCGGTCAGCGGACCTTGTTCCATGCGGCTCATGATGCCTTTCAGGATGGCAGGCATGAAGCGTGCGTCGATGGCGCCGCCTACCACACTGTTGACGAACACCAGCTTTCCGCCCCATTCCAAGTCGATAGTCTCCGTGCCTTTCACGGTTGTCTTGAATTCCTGTCCGTTGAACTTGTATGTGTCGGGAGCGGGCATGCCTTCGTAGTATGGTTCCACAATCAGATGTACCTCACCGAACTGGCCGGCTCCGCCCGACTGCTTCTTGTGGCGGTAGTCTGCGCGTGCTGCCTTGGTGATGGTCTCGCGATACGGAATCTTCGGTTCCATGAACTGAACCTGAAGTTTCTCGTTGTTCTCCAGACGCCATTTCAACGTACGCAGGTGGAATTCTCCCTGTCCGTGTACGAGAATCTGTTTCAGTTCCTTCGACTGCTCGATGACCCATGTCGGGTCTTCCTCACGCATGCGGTGGAGTGCGGACATCATCTTTTCCGTGTCGGCCTCGTTGGCGGGCTTGATGGCACGTGTGTATTTCGGGTTCGGATATTTGATGAAGTTGAAACGGTTCTCGCAATCCTTTCCGTTCAATGTGTTTCCTGTCTTCACGTCCTTCAGCTTTACGGTACAGCCGATATCTCCCGCACGCAGTTCCTCTACTTTCTCGCGGTTGGCTCCGGCGCACACGAACAGCTGGGCCATGCGTTCCTTAGAGCCTCTGTCGGCGTTGGTCAGGTCGTCACCTTCGTGAACCACGCCGCTCATTACCTTAAAGTATTGTACGTCGCCGATATGCGGTTCTACCGCCGTCTTGAAGAAGTACAGGGAGGTAGGACCGTCCGGGGATGGTGGAACGGCCACGCCGCGAGTGTTGTGTACCGGAGGCATCTCATCGACAAACGGAACGACGTTGCCGAGGAATTCCATCAGACGGCGTACGCCCATGTCTTTTCCGGCGCATACGCAGAACACGGGGAACATGCCTCGCGAGGCCAGTCCCTTGCGGATTCCTTCGCGCATCTCGTCCTCTGTCAGTGATTCCGATTCGAAAAACTTCTCCATCAGCGTCTCGTCGTGTTCCGCAGCGGCTTCCACCAGTGCCTTGTGCAGTTCCTGAGCTTTCTCCATTTCTTCTGCCGGAATGTCCTCGATGACCGGAGCTCCTCCTTCGGGTCCCCACGAGTATTTTTTCATTAAAAGTACATCAATCAACGAATTGAAGTCCGGTCCCGGGTTAAGCGGATACTGGACCGGAACGACTTTAGAACCGTAATTCTCTTTCAGCTGCTCGAGGATATGGTCGAAGTCACATTTCTCATTGTCCAGTTGGTTGACAAGGAAAATCACCGGTTTTCCCAGCTTTTCCGTGTAGCGGAAATGGTTCTGTGTGCCTACTTCAGGGCCGTACTGGCCGTTGAGCAGCAGGATGGTAGTGTCGGTTACGTTCAGTGCGGTGATGGCGGCGCCCACAAAGTCGTCGCTTCCCGGGCAGTCGATGATGTTCAGTTTCTTGCCGTTCCATTCCACATGGTATACGGTGGAGAATACTGAATATCCGTATTCCTGTTCTACGGGGAAATAGTCGCTGACCGTGTTCTTGGCAGTGATTCTGCCGCGGCGTTTTATAATGCCACTCTCATAAAGCAACGCTTCAGTGAGAGTGGTCTTTCCTGCACCGTCATTGCCCAGCAAGGCAATGTTCTTGATTTCGTGTGTTTGATATACTTTCATGGTCTTTCAAGATTGAGTTAATGAAACAAAGGATATGATTTTCATATCTCTTTTTAAAACGACCCGCAAATTAGAGATTATAATCGGAAAAAGCAACAAAACGGTTCGTGTTACTAAACTATGTTTTCGGACATAAAAAATTTTGTGGGACGTCAGGTATGAGAGGCGGAGGATGTGGAAATTCAGAATGTCGTTGTTTTTGTGATATTCCATGCAATATGATGCTATATTCAGTGTTTTTCTTACCGACTTCTGTGTGTGTCTGCTTCAATTAGAGACGTATTCTTAATAAATCTAAAATATGACCCCCATTCAGAAGGCTTGTGGACGGGGTCGGGGATGAGACAGACCTTGAAAAAAACGGATGATTTATGCCGGAAAATGCCCTGACATTTGCCGGAAAACGCCGGGATATTTTATGATAAACGCCGAAGTGTTTCGGATTGAATGCTTCGGCGTTTGTTTTCGGGCATGATTTCGTGGTGTTTTTTCTCTGGTTTGTCTTTCCGAATGGTGTTTTTGTAAGTATCGGAAGGATATGTTATGGTGTATTTTGTGATTAAAATATCGTTTTTTTTTTGTTGAATTACTAGATGCGAATGTGGATAATACAGGATTATGCTGTCTTTCTGGAAATCGGTGATGTGTTGTGGGTGGCTTTTTTCCGGACCGTCCGTGTCTTGGTCGTGGATAAGCGAGTCTCAGCGCTCCGGATTGTCTTTTTGTCACTTTGTCCGTCCGGGTTTTTCTGTTTCCGGGCACGTGCTCATTCTTAAAAAATGAAAAAGTATGGGTATCTTTAAAAACAATCATTAAATTTGTGAGATAGTGCCTTCGCTAAGGGCGGCGGCGTGAGGGAAAGAATATTCATTCATTAAATATTATAATATGTTCAAGAACGTTTTAGCAAAAGGTTTGGTCTGCCTTTCCGTGGTCGGATTGGCGGCGTGTGGTCCGAAAGAATATCCGGCTATGGGGGATACGGACCTGAAAGTGTTTGACAATGAGATGGTCTGCTTCAATCCCGATTCTTTGGGTAACTTTACCGAGGCGAACGCTGACAGCATTATCCGTCTGGTGAACGGACGTATCATCCTGAAGAAGATCACCTTGCCCGACTACAAGCGCAATGTCACGGTGTCGGTGGACGTGGAGCTGGCTTCCAACGGTGACCGTTGGGACAAGTCCGGCTCGCTCTTCGTGCTTCCGAAGCAGTCGGTCATCAATCTGATGAACATCGCCAAGGGTGAGAAGCAGTTCCCGGCGGTGGACAGCACGAAACTGGAGAAGCTGATCGGTGTGGTTCCCGGTGAGGACTATCTGCCTACGGTAGAGCTGATGCGTTTCATGACCCCGTTCGGTGTCGGTTTCTACAGTGAGCCTGAGGATGATCTGACGGGACATCGTCGTCCGGTGTACATTCCGAAATGGGAAAAGTCTGTGAAGTGGGCTCAGGACATTACCCAGCTTTATCCGCTTCTGGCCGGTGAGGCTTATGTGGGCGTGTTCATCGACACATGGAACAAGGACGGTTACCGCATCAGCGTGGACCTGAAGGTGAAGGAAAGCAAGCTGGCCAACGATGTGATGCCCCAGCGTGAGGTGGTACCCTTGCTGAACACCGTATATTATATCGGACAGTCTTATCCCGACATCTTTGCGCGCAAGCCGATAGAAATCAGTTTCAACCTGCCGGAAGAGGCGCATAATGCCCAGCTGAACTACATTGTGACCGGTCACGGAGGCCATAGCGGAGGTGATGAGTTCGTTGAAAAGCAGAACATTGTCTCTGTCGACGGCAAGGCTGTGCTCGATTTCATTCCGTGGCGTGACGATTGCGCTTCGTTCCGCCGTTTCAATCCGGCCACGGGTGTATGGCTCATCAAGCGTCTGGCCGCTTACATCAGTGATACCGGTTATGCGGAAAAGACGGTGGAAGAGCCGTTGGCTTCGTCCGACCTTTCACGTTCCAACTGGTGCCCGGGAAGTGACGTGGCTCCTGAGACTGCTGACCTGGGAACGCTGGCTGCCGGCGAGCATACGTTTAAAGTGGATATTCCGAAGGCACAGCCTGCCGTGGGTGAGGAAATGAACCACTGGCTGGTTTCCGCTTATCTGGTTTATGAGAAATAAAAGGCTCTGGCATTGAGTCTGTGAGGGGCTGCCCCAGAATGGAAGTCGGTTTTCATTCTGGGGCGGTTTCTTTTTCCGTCCGTCCGCTCTCTTCCGTTAGCCTGACGGATAACATGGCGATAACATAGAAGGGGGCTGTCTTTGTCACATCAGACAGGAAAGAAAATGTGTGACAATTATAAAATGGAATGGATCAAGGATTCCAGTCAGGGCATTTGTCCGGCCCGGAAATTATGGCTAACTTTATCGGCCGGAAACGATAAGTGAAATAGCCATGGCAGGTATCTACATTCATGTACCGTTCTGCAAGAAACGCTGCGTCTACTGTGATTTCTTTTCCACCACTCAGGAAGAGAGGAAAGCGGAGTATGTGGATGCGTTGTGCCGTGAATTGGCGGAACGGAAGGACTATATCGGCGGCGAGACGGTAGAGACCGTCTATCTGGGTGGGGGGACACCTTCGCAGCTGTCTGAGAAGGAGCTCGGAAAGATTTTTGACACTCTCTATCGGATTTATCCCGTAAGCCGGGATGCGGAAATCACGCTGGAAGCCAATCCGGACGACTTGCATCCTGATTATATCCGGATGCTGCGCACGTTGCCTTTCAACCGGATCAGTATCGGTATGCAGACTTTTCAGGACGATATCCTGACACTGCTGGGCCGCAGGCATACGGCAAAGCAGGCTGTGGAAGCCTTTCATGATTGCCGGGAGGCCGGATTCGCGAACATCAGCATCGACCTGATGTACGGACTTCCGGGAGAGACCGAAAAGACGTGGGAGGCTGACCTTGGACAGGCTCTTGCGATGAGGCCGGAGCATATATCCGCCTATCATCTTATTTATGAGGAGGGGACGGAGTTGTGGAGGCTCCGTGAGGCACATCGGGTGGAGGAGGCCGATGAGGATCTGAGTGTATCGCTGTTTACAAGACTGATCCATACGTTGGGGCAGCACGGATATGTGCATTACGAGATCTCCAATTTCTGTCTCCCTGGGCGTCATTCCCGTCACAATTCCAGTTATTGGACCGGAAAGAGATATTTGGGATGCGGTCCCTCCGCCCATTCGTACGACGGGAAGTCACGGCAATGGAACATCGCCTCGCTTGACGGATATGTAAAGGGAATCAATGGAGGGAAGAGGATTTATGAAAAGGAGGAGCTGGATCTGTACACCCGTTACAACGATTTTGTGCTCACATCCGTCCGCACTTGTTGGGGGTTGCCGTTGGGACGGCTGAAAACGGATTTCGGAGAGATGCTTTACGGTTATTGTCTGAAGATGGCCCGTCCTCATATTGGGCAGGGTATGCTGGAAATCCGTGAAGGGGTATTGAAGCTTACAGAGAAAGGGATTTTCATCTCCGACGGCATCATGAGTGACTTGATGTGGGTGTGATTGCGTAATCGGATACAAAAACACGGAGACACAGGGAAATGCAGGGATTTCATTCCATACATAGTCCTGTGTCTCCGCGTCCAATATGTGTTCCGGCTTATTTGGCCAGACTGTATACAATGTCCATAATCCGTTTGCCCAGCTCATCGGCTTCTTCCATGGTGGAGGCCTCTGAATAGACACGGATAATCGGTTCGGTGTTGCTCTTGCGCAGATGGACCCACTTGTCGGGGAAATCAATCTTCACTCCGTCGATATCGTTGATTTCTTCGTCCTTGTACAGTTCTTTCACTTTGGCCAGGATGGCGTCCACATCAGTCTCAGGGGTGAGGTCGATACGGTTTTTGGCGATGAAATAGTTGGGATAAGTGGCACGCAGCTCGCTCACCTTCTTGCCCTCGTGGGCCAGATGGCTCAGGAACAGGGCGATGCCCACCAGCGCGTCGCGTCCGTAGTGTGATTCCGGATAGATGACTCCGCCGTTGCCTTCTCCTCCGATAACGGCGTGTGTCTCTTTCATCTTGGTCACCACGTTCACCTCGCCTACGGCCGCCGCATTGTACTGCATGCCGTATTTGCGTGTCACGTCACGCAAGGCGCGGGTGGAGCTGAGGTTCGAGACCGTGTTTCCCGGAGTGTGTCTCAATACATAGTCGGCCACGCTTACCAATGTGTATTCCTCACCGTACATGTCACCGTTCTCGCAGATGATGGCCAGACGGTCCACGTCCGGATCGACCACGAAAGCCACATCGTTCTTTCCCTGTCTCATCAGTCCCATGATGTCGCCCAGATTCTTTTCAAGCGGTTCCGGGTTATGCTGGAAATCGCCAGTCGGTTCGCAGTAAAGTTTCTCTACGTGCTCTACTCCGAGCTGTTTCAGGAGTTCCGGCAAGACGATTCCTCCTACGGAGTTCACGCAGTCGATGGCTACACGGAAGTGCGCGTTGCGGATGGCTTCCACGTCCACCAGCTTCAAGGCCAGTACGCTGTCAATATGTTTCTGGTTGTAGGTGTTGTCTTCGGTATATTTGCCGATATGGTCGATATCGGCGAATTCAAATTCCTCGGCGGCGGCGATGCGGAGCACTTCATTGCCTTCGGCGGCGTTCAGAAACTCACCGTGCTCGTTCAGCAGTTTCAGGGCGTTCCATTGCTTCGGGTTATGGCTGGCAGTCAGGATGATGCCTCCGCATGCTCCCGACATGGTGACGGCCAGTTCAGTGGTCGGGGTGGATGCCAGTCCGATGTTCAGCACATCGAATCCCATGCCCATGAGTGTGCCGCATACCACGTTTTTCACCATCTCGCCCGAGATGCGTGCGTCGCGTCCCACCACGATCTTGTTGCTGTTCTTGGTCGTGGTCTTGCGGATGAGTGTCGCGTATGCCGCGGTGAATTTTACGATGTCAAGAGGATTCAGTCCCTCGCCCACATGTCCGCCGATAGTTCCTCGGATGCCGGAAATTGATTTTATCAGTGTCATATTCTTATGAGTTTAGTGTCAGTTCAGGTTGTATGTGATTTCGTAGAAGCAGGGGTAGACTGCCTGGATGGCTGTCGCGGTTCCCTGATCGTGCGGCACGATGAGCCTTACCCTGGCCAGTTTGTCCGCCCGGTTGGTGCGTGAGGGCTTTAGATAGACCAGAGGCACGAGCCAGCCTTGGGGCACTGCCGCTGTCTGGTACATGTAGTACATGCTGTATTCGTCTCTTCTCGTGAAGCTTGCGCTGAAGGAGTTGTCGGTGACATTCAGTCTGAAATATTCCCCGTCAATCATCATGTTCTGGTTCTTGATGTGCATGTTTGCCATCAGGGTATCACCGGCTTCAAATCCTACATCGTCCGTACGTGTCTGTAGTGCGACCTCTACAAAACGGGCAATCATGTCGTATGATCCGGTTCCCAGAGTGTTCTTTCCTTCTCCCTTGTAGTCTATGTGCATGTATACGCCGCTCTCTTCCAGCAAAACATATTCGTTTTCTTCCAATGTCATGGAATCCTGTGCCTCAAACTGGTCCTCTGTGATGACCTTGATGTCGTTCTCGCTGATGTACCGTGCGATGGCATCATCTTCCTCTTCCATTCTTTCCGCATAAGTCTTTCCGTTGTTGCAGCTCTGGAGTCCGAACATTATC
The DNA here is from genome assembly GCA_019120125.1 of Candidatus Phocaeicola excrementigallinarum. Lineage (GTDB taxonomy): Bacteria > Bacteroidota > Bacteroidia > Bacteroidales > Bacteroidaceae > Phocaeicola > Phocaeicola excrementigallinarum. The sequence goes on from DWVR01000084.1 coordinate 52,495, forward strand.
GCCATGCCTATTACCGTCAATAACAAATAGATTCTTTTCATGCTCTAATAATTTCTGTGGGCAAAAATAACAAAACCTCCTTAAAGGACGTTCCGCTTTTTCACAAATTAAGTCTAATATTGTCCAATAATCAAAAAATAGGGTCAGTCTTTCAACAGGAGATCCTCATATCTCACCAGTGCCTGCTTGAACCGGTCGATGGCTTCTTCCATCGTGCCATAGAACTCTCCGCCTGAGGCGTTCAGGTGTCCGCCGCCGTTGAAGAACTCTGTCGCCAGTCTGTTGCAGGGGAATTTCCCGACCGAGCGGAGCGAGACTTTGATCATGTCCTTTTCGGTGTCTTCGCGGAGGAAGGCCGAGAAACGGATGCCTTTTATCTGGAGAGGGATGTTGACGAATCCTTCCGTGTCGCCTTTTATATACTGGAAGCGTTTCTGCTCGTCCTTGGTCAGCCATATCAGTGCGGCATGGAATTGCGGAAATACCTGCATCTTTTCGTAGAGCACATAACCCATCAGGCGCAAGCGTCCTTCGGAGTAGGTGTTGAACACTTTGCGGTAAATTTCGTCCTTGTCGATCCCTTTCGACAGAAGCTCGCTGATGATGAAATAGATTTCCCGGTCGTTCGAGTTGTATGTGAATCCTCCCGTGTCGGTCATCATCCCGGTATAAATGCATTCGGCCCCTTCGAAAGAAATGTCATCGAAGCATCCCATCTGGCAGATCAGGCGGAATACGAGTTCGGAGGTCGATGAGATTCCGGGATGTGAGATGGTCACGTTGCAGAAAGGTTCCGGGTCAAGATGATGGTCGACCATCACTTTGCGGCAGGTGGCGGCTGATACGGAGGCACCCATGTCGCCGATTCGGGACAGCGCGTTGAAGTCGAGGCAGCATATCACTTCCGCCTCACTGATCAGCTTGTCGGCGAATTCCTTGTATTTGTCGTAACGCACAATGTCTTTAGCACCGGGCATCCATCGCAAAAAGTCGGGAAAAGCGTTCGGGACAATGATGTTGACTGTTTTTCCTTGTGAGTTCAGAAAATGGTAAAGCCCTAGAGAAGAGCCTATGGCGTCACCGTCTGGAGATACATGGACTACGATGACGATTTTTTCAGCCCGTTCGAAGTAGGTCTCTACTTTATCGACATTGGCTTGGAGTATTACTTTTGATAACATACAGTTTTTCAGATTCTGTTTTTATTGAGCCGCAAAAGTACGAATTTATTTTCATAAACTAGAGAAGAATCGCGTAAGAACCTTTGTCGGACATATCAGTATAAGATATTTTAAGTAATTGGCATTCACGAACCAACGCTTCCCGGTAGGTGTCGCTCAGGGAGGAGTCGAGGATTATTTCCTTTATCTCGAACAGCTGTCCGAGCGATTTCAGATTGCCTTTAAACCCGCGGCAGATATATACATAGTCGAGAGAGAGGCGTGTGGGGCTTTCTTTGTCACGCCAATATCCGGATTTCATTACGCCGATATGCAGTCCGTTGATTTTGTAGAGTCCATGGTCCGATTGTTGTAGGAGGAGGGTCCTTCCCCGGCGTGTATATACTTCCGAACGTCCGAAACAGAGGTAGCATGGTGACGGTTTGAGTCGTTCATACCAACAAGTGGCCATGAAGATGTTGACTGCCAGCAGTGCGCTTACGATGGAGCGGGCGGTTTTGGGTGTGGCTTTTGACCAGAACGCGTAAAGATATCCCAAGAGGATAAACAGAAGTGTCAGTTGGAGGCCGGAAATGTAGAGTGATGTGAGCTGGGAACCGTATAATTGCTGGATTGCGTACATGGATTTGTTGAGCGCGTCAGTGGACGCTTTCAGCAGCATGATGCATCCGTCACCGAGTAAAGGCACTGGGAACAATATCATGGAAGCCAGTGCACTGCCAAGTATACATGCGGACAAGGGGGTTACCACCAGGTTGGCAAGGAGAAAATAGGTGGGGAAAACTCCGAAATATGACAGAATCAATGGGAAAGTGCCTGTCTGGGCCGCAAAGGAGAGGGCCATTATATTCCAGCCGTATTTTAATAACCGCCATTTCGGTTGCCATAGCCTGGAGAATAACGGATAGAACAGGAGGATGGAATAGACTGCCGTGAACGACAGCTGGAAACTGATGTCGAACAGGTAAGACGGATTATAGAGCAGCATCAGAAAAGCGGCTAAGGTCACGGAGTATTCTCCCCGGAACCGGTCCTTTGAGACCAATGTGGAGACTATGTAAAGGGAGAACATGATGACGGAACGGATAACGGGTGAGCTGAGTCCGGAAATGAAGGCAAATCCCCACAGGATAATGACGACAAGGCAAGAGGTGATGAGCCGTCCGTGTCTTATCCGGTGTAATGGACGGAACAGTACGAACAGGATACCGGCAAGAATACCGATATGTAACCCCGAGAGTGAGAGCACATGGCTGGCTCCTGTGGCACTGTATGCGGCTTCAAGTGTAGGAGTGATGTCACTGCGGTCACCCACGGTCAGTGCGGAGGCTACGGCCAGCACATCGCCTTCCAGACCTTGGCTGCGGTAGAGGTTGACGATTTTCTGTTGGATGGTCAATGCATATTGCCGCAGGCTTAAGTCATTTTCTCCGGTGCGGAATCCGTTTCCTGCGAATACAATGCCTGTGCCACTGATACCTTTCCGCAACAGATATTCTCCGTAATCGAATCCGTTGAGTTCTTCCGTAGAGGCCGGACGTCCGATTTTTGCGTGGAAACAGATACTGTCACCGCATTGCAGCGGTTCGGAAAGTGAGTCTGGTATCCAGGAAAGCAGGATGTCACGCCCGATCCATTCTTTCCGGTAGTTTTTTCCCGATAGCGTGTCTTTGGGGTTTCTCATATAGGATACGCTGACTTTGGCCTGCATGGTCTTTCCCCGTGACTGTGGAATGTCTTCCACCAGTCCCCAATATAATTGCGGCTCAGGAGACCAGTTGAATATGACCTTTCCTTTCTGGTATTGGGTCAGAGTGGCTCCTAAAAGGAAGAATGAGATGCTGGCCATACATCCGAACAAGTGTCGTCTGTTGAACGGGGATGTGCGTGTCAGAAAGAATGTGATGGTTGCCGTAAACAGAAAGACTGATGCCGGATATATCCATGCGACAGAGGCAGACAGGAATCTGTCGGTAAAAAAAATTCCGGCCGCCAGAAATACGGTCAGCCGGAATATGGGATAATCCAGTAAAGGAATCAGTCTTTTCACAATGTTTTGAGGCTTTTCAGTTGACGGATTGTCTCTATGACATCGGGAGAGTTGAATACCGCGCTTCCTGCAACCAGGATGTCCGCCCCCGCTTCAGCCAGCAGGGGAGCGGTCTGCAGGTTGACTCCTCCGTCAACTTCGATGAGCGTATGTACTCCCTTGCGTTCGATGAGTTCGCGCAGTTCCGCGATTTTTCTGATGGTGTGGGGAATAAATTTCTGTCCTCCGAAACCAGGATTGACACTCATGAGCAGCACCATGTCCACGTCTTCCACAATATCGGTTACCATCGCGACGGGAGTAGCCGGATTCAGTGTCACTCCTGCTTTCATTCCTGTGTTCTTGATTTCCTGAATTACCCGATGGAGGTGGGGACAGGCTTCATAATGAACGTTCATCAATACGTCTTCCCCAAGTTCTCTTATCTGCGGAATGAATTTTTCCGGTTCGACAATCATAAGATGGATGTCGAGTGGTTTTGTGCTGATGCCGGCTGCTGCCTTCAGAACCGGAAATCCGAATGAGATGTTCGGTACGAACACTCCATCCATTACGTCCAGATGCAGCCAGTCTGCTTCACTTCGGTTGATTTTGTCAATGTCCTCGCTCAGGTTCGCAAAGTTCGCGGACAGCAAGGAGGGGGCTATTTTCAGTTCCTTGGCCATAATTTTTGTTGTTGGGAAAAAATTATTTGGCAAAGTTACGCATTTTTTCTTGTGTCATGCCATTCAGGCCGTAGTTTTTATTGGTCGACACTGAAGCGCAGGCCTAGCTGGAGATTGAAATTAAGCGGATGTTCCTTGCGGATTGTTTCAATCGGGCTGTTGTCATCGAAATAGTATGCCACTCCCGGTTCTACGTAGAGTCCCACTTGTGGCGTAATGTTCATTTGGGCACCTACACCTGCTGTCACTGACCATTGAAGCTGTTTGATATCGATGGAGTTTTTCTCCGTATTCTCCCGACCGTACGCTGACACATATTTTGTCTTGATTTTTCCTGACACGCATTTTTCTACGGCGCCGCCTCCGGACGCATAGACGCAGAAACGGTTGCTCTTCCATATAGAGCGTTGTATCTTCAGTGGAATTCCCACATAATGAAGCCGTTGTTCTTCTTCCACATAAGCGTTCTCTCCTGAATAGAGCTCGGAGACAAGCAGTGTATACATGATTCCGGTTTCAAGTGACCAATCTTTCACAAATTCCCAGCGGAAGGTGGCACCTATCGTTACCGGAATATGATGGTTGATGCGTGTGGCCGGAGCTAGCTCTCTGTTTTCAAACAAGACCTGGCTGTAAGCCATCTCCGTGTCGTTTAATGTGCCTGTCAGTTCCATGATATCAGGAGACGACTGGATAGCCAGTCTGCCCATTCCGCCGTAATTGTTGGTTGAGGAGTATGGCGTGTTTCCCGAGTGTATGCCGAAGCTGAATTTCCGTTCTTTTCCATTTAGTTGCAATGCCTTTGCGTTTTCCTGTATTTGACGCCGGTCTGCCGTGCGGTTTGCTTTCTGTGCCCGACTGGTTGTAATGAACTTTTTTTCCTGGCTTTCAGTCTCTGCCGTTTCTTTGTCTCCTGTATCATGACGGATATCTTCTGAATGGTCGTTTTTCGGGACGGCGGCATTGTCTGCGGTTTCAAGACTATATGTCGATATTGGTGTCGGTCTGTCAGGTACCTTGTCGGGCAGATATGCCTGCAGCTCACGGCCCTTTTCTGATGTGAGTTGGACGGTGGCTGGAGGCTGTTGTGTCTCAAGACTGCTCTCGGTCATTGCGGCTATTTCAGGAACATTTTCCTGCCGGACGGCAAAATCTGCGGCTGGAGAGGACCAGAACCATGCAGTCAATGAAGAGGCCAGCACCACCAGAATGACTGCTGCTGCCTGCCAGATCTTCTTGAAAGGGATAATCTTGGGAACGGCCAATTCCTGTTCAATCTCTTCCCACAAGCCTTCGGGAAGAGGCTCGGAATAGTCCTCCATCCTTTTCCGCATCTCCTCAATCCATTGTTTCTCGTTGTTCATGTATATTGTTCCTTTCTGTATTCTTTTATTTTCCGTATCATCAGTGTCTTGGCCCGGTAGAACTGGGAAGAAGATGTATGTTCGGTAATTCCCAGAAGTTTCGCTATCTCCTTGTGGCTCTTATTCTCAAACACATACAAGTTGAATACTGTACGGTAGCCTTCCGGCAGTTCACCGATCATCCTCATCAGTTCGGCTTGAGGAATGTCACATACGTTGTCGTCCGTGTCCTGCGTGTCGGGAACTTCGTCCATCAGCACTTCCTGTTGTGTCATCTGCGTGTGTTTGCGTAAATATCCAAGGGATTCGTTTACCATTACTTTCGAGAGCCATGCTCTCAATGAGCCGTTTCCTTGATAGGTGAACTGCCCGATGGATTGGAAAATACGGATGACACCATCGTGAAACACATCCTTGGCTGTCTCACGGTCACCGATATAGCGGAGGCAGATTGCCATCAACGCATTACCGTAGCGCTCGTACAACTCCTTGCGTGCCCTGTTGTCCGATTGTCTGCATCTTGATGCCAGTTCTTCTTCCGTCATATCAGCCGTTATGCTTTGTTGTTTAAATGAATGTGATGCAAAAATACTGCACCGGGGTAGTGATTTTTCTATGATTATATTGTTTTAACATAAAAAGAAGCAGTGAACGGTTCTCTTTTCCGTTTTCTTTACAAAAACGATGAGTCATGAGAAAGAGTTTCAAATATCTGGCCTTTTCAATGGGTCTGCTGGCATGTGCCTTGTTCTGTCAGTCGTGTCTGGACGATGAGGAGGACTCTGCGGTGATGGAATCCATATTGGGGGCATATTCGACATTGGGAACTGTGGTTGACACGGAGGATATTCTGGTGGAATCTGATTCGTATGGTTTGCTTTCTCCGGTCAACAAGGCTGATTTTGTGGGGTATGCCGATTCTGTGGGACAGCGCGTGCTGATGGAGATGAATTTTGTAGAGCAGGATCCGGTCTATGCCAACGATTCCATTCTTCCTGTGAAAGTGTTGCGCTTATATAAGGTATTGTCGAAGAATGCGGATGATGTGCGGGATATGGCTTCGGATATGAGTGAAGAATACGGTTCCGATCCTGTCCGGATCAGTGCCGTGTCGTTAGGCAAGTCGTATCTGAACATCCAGTTCCATATCTTGGGTTACGACCAGAATATCGCCCACCGTATCAGTCTGCTTCTGACGGATGAGACCACGATTGATCCGGATGGTCTGGTACGTGTGGAACTGCGTCACAGTCTGGAGGGGGACCGCGAGCAAGAACCTTTCTGGGGAGTCGTCTCGTTTAAATTGTCAAGTATACCTGAATGCGGCGATCCGGCTTTCAAGGGTTTCAGGATTGTATGCGATAACGGAAGTTCTGTACAAGAAGTGACAGTCACCCGATCGACCCCGAATGGAAGTGTCCGTGCCGCAGGATATGTAAGGCCTTTGGGCAACGCCCGTTGACGTTCATCGGAAATAATGACACAAAGACACCGGGTGGACAAATATCCAGCAGACCGACATGGCGGCGGACTTTGTGCCGTGGTGTCTCTGTGAGCCGACAATTGTGGGCATACCTTTGTCCCTTTATTTCACATAGGTTCCGTCAATATGGCGGTAGCCTTTCAGAAAATCATTGATGTGCATACGCTTCTTGCCTGCCAGCTGTAGGGAAATCACTTTGATGTAACCGTCGGCTGAAGCGATACGGAAGTCTGTCTTTCCGTCAGTCTCGATGGTTCCCGGTGCGGCGGAAGGTGTGCCGGACACTTTTTCGGCCTCGAATACTTTCATTGTGACGGGTTGTTTTCTGTCTTCGTGCAGCTCTGTCCATGCGCCGGGATAGGGAGAAAGGCCACGGATGAAGTCATAAATCCGTTTGGTCTCTTTTGTCCAGTCGATACGGCAGGTTTCCTTGAATATTTTTGGAGCCGGATGCAGTTCGGTCCCTTCCGCGAGTGTTTCTTGCGGAGTGGTCTTTATGTGACCGGTCAGAATGGTGTCCACGGTTTTTAATACCAGGTCTCCTCCCAACATCATCAGTTTGTCGTACACTATTCCCACATTGTCGGTGTCAGCGATGGGCACACGCACTTGGTCGATAATCTCACCCGTGTCAATCTCATGTTTCAGGAAAAAGGTGGTGATGCCCGTTTCTGTCTCTCCGTTGATGACGGCCCAGTTGATGGGGGCGGCTCCACGGTATTGTGGCAGCAGGGAGGCATGGAGGTTGAATGTTCCCAGCCGGGGCATGTCCCATACCACTTCAGGGAGCATGCGGAAAGCCACCACAATTTGCAGGTCGGCGTGCAGTGAGCGCAGTTCTTCCACGAAAGATTCATCTTTCAGCTTCTCGGGTTGCAGCACTTTCAGCCCTTGTGCGGTGGCATATTGTTTCACGGGACTCGGTTGGAGCACACTGCCGTGCCTTCCCATCGGCTTGTCGGGCATGGTGATTACGCCGACTACATTGTATCCGTCTTCCACAAGGCGTCTCAGACTCTCCACGGCAAATTCGGGAGTGCCCATATACACGATTCTCAAGTCTTTCTTTTCCATTATTTTCCAGTTTATTCGGCGGACAAGTCCACCATCATTTGCCGGTATGTGCTCAGCACTTTCGATTTGGAGACACATCCGATGTATATATTGTTTTCGTCCACTACCGGGAGGTTCCATGAATTGGTGGTGTCAAATTTCTCCATGACCACTTCCATGGAGTCGGTCGTGATGATTCTTGCCTGAGGCGACACCATGAAATCGGCTACATGATAGCGGTGGTAGAGTTCCTGACGGAAAATGATGTTGCGGATGTCGTCCAGCACGACCACGCCTATCAGTTCTTTCTTGGCGTTGATGACCGGGAACAGGTTGCGGCTTGATTGGGAAATGGTCTTCACCATCTGTCCCAGATCCATTTCCGGACGTACGGTCAGAAAGTCCGTCTCGATCACGCTGTCCATGTTCATCAGTGTCAGCACCGCCTTGTCCTTGTGGTGTGTGATCAGTTCACCGCTTTTGGCCAGACGCATGGAATAGATGCTGTGTGGTTCAAATACGATGATGGTCAGATAGGCACATACCGATACGATCATCAGTGGAAGGAAAAGGTCGTAGCCGCCGGTCAGTTCGGCGATGAGGAACACTCCTGTCAGTGGGGCGTGCATCACACCCGACATCAGGCCGGCCATGCCCATCAAGGCGAAATTCTTTTCCGGAATGTATGTGTCTCCGATATTGAAACTGTTGCAGACATACGAGAACACGAATCCAGCGATGCATCCCAGAAACAGACTCGGTGCGAAGATACCACCGCATCCTCCTCCGCCGTTGGTCGCGCTGGAAGCAAACACCTTGAAAAGGATGATCAGTAGCAGGTAAGGTACCAGCAGATGTGCGTTGCCGTAAAACAGAGAGTTGTTCATGACAGTCTCCCATTCCGCGTTCGACGTGCCGTTGAGCAGCAGGGAGATGGTATCGTATCCCTCACCGTACATCGGCGGGAACAGAAATATCAGAATACTCAGCATTACGCTGCCTATGACAAACTTGACATAAGGGTTTCTGTATCGTCGGAAAATGTTCTCTATCCAGTTCATCGCGCCAGTGAAATACCATGCCACCAGTCCGCAGAAGATTCCTAAAGCGATGGCATACGGAATGCGTTCCAGTGAGAAAGGATAGTCCAGATGGAATTGGAACATGGCCTCGGTGCCGGTAAGCACATAGGAGACGGATGCCGCCGTCACACTGGTAATCAGCAACGGAAGCAGGAAGGCCATGGTAAGGTCCATCATCAGTACTTCCAGTGTGAACACTACGCCTGCGATAGGGGCTTTGAAGATGCCGGAGACGGCACCTGCCGCGCCGCAGCCTACCAGCAGCATCAGCGTCTTGTGGTCCATGCGGAACAGGCTGCCCAGGTTGGAGCCGATGGCGGAGCCGGTCAGCACAATCGGCGCTTCGGCTCCGACTGATCCGCCGAAGCCGATGGTGATGGCGGAGGCACAGACAGACGACCATACGTTATGGCGTTTGATGCGACTCTGCCTGCGCGAGATGGCGTAAAGAATTTTCGTCACTCCGTGACCGATGTCGTCGCGTACGATTTTCCGTATGAACAGTCCCGTGACAAAGATACCTACAACCGGATAGACCAGATACAGCCAGTTGGCCCCCGTGGTATCGAAATTTTCTGTCAGGAATTCCTTGATGTATTCCACCAAGAACTTCAGTATATAAGCGGCCAATGCCGTAAAGATACCGACCAGAAAGCTCAGTATCAGCACGAACTGCTTGTCTTTGATGTGCTTTTCTCTCCATGTGAGGAGATTCCGCAGGACATTGTTTTTGTCTTCTGTTATTTTCACAATGGATCTTGATTGGTTAGGAAATCGCGGATGAAGGACAGTCGGAGGACTCGCCTTCCGTCATTCGTCCGGGTTTATTCTCGGATAATCTTTATTTGTCCTCCTTTACCGAGCTTGATGATGCCCGACGGCTTCGGGTGTCCGGTTTCCTCACGGCGGTAATCCACCACATAGTCGACCGCTTTTTTGATCTCGTCGCTTATCTCGCTGAACACTGAGGGAGCCGGATGGCCACTGATATTGGCCGAGGTGGATACGATGGCCTTACGGAAACGGAAGCAGAGCTGTTTTGAGAATTCTTCGTTTGTCACCCGGATGCCTACGCTTCCGTCCTCAGCGATCAGGTTGTGAGCCAGATTTCTCGCTCCGTCGTAAATAATGGTCAAGGGTTTTGTGGTCATTTCAATTAAGTCCCATGCCACTTCGGGAACTTCGTCCACGTAAAAATCCACTTTCACGGGGCTGTCCACCAGTACCAGCATCGCTTTGCTGTCTGCCCGCCGCTTGATTTCAAAGACGCGTCTCACCGCCTCTTCGTTGGTCGCGTCGCAGCCTATTCCCCAGACTGTATCGGTAGGATAGAGAATCACGCCGCCTTTCTGCATGACTTCACACGCTTTTTTGATTTCATCTTTCATCATAACTTCTTGACATTAAGTAGCCGGGTAGGGAAGGGTGTGTTATGATACATCTCAGCATCTTCGTGTCTTTGTGTCCATATTCCGTATTGTACCAGCTCCCCTACGGGCGGCAAAATTACAAATGATTTTTAGGATAACCCAAGAAAGTTTGATTAATTTTGCCGGAAATGCTTTCTGTCTTAGCCTATGGACACTTACCGGAAAATCATTCATATTGATATGGACGCCTTCTATGCATCGGTGGAACAGCGGGATAATCCTGAGCTGAAAGGGAAGCCCATTGCAGTGGGGCATGCCGAGAAGAGGGGAGTGGTGGCCGCCGCAAGCTATGAGGCCCGGAGGTTCGGGGTCCGCTCGGCCATGTCGTCGCAAAAGGCCATGAAGCTGTGTCCTCAGCTTATATTCGTACATGGCAGGATGGAGGTGTATAAGGAAGTTTCCGCGCGCATCCATGCCATTTTTCATGAGTACACGGACTTGGTTGAGCCGCTTTCGCTGGATGAGGCTTTTCTGGATGTGACGGACAACAAGAAACGGATTGGACTGGCGGTGGACATTGCCCGTGAAATCAAGCGGCGCATCCGTGAGGAGCTTCATCTGGTGGCTTCGGCCGGAGTGTCGTACAACAAGTTCCTGGCCAAGGTGGCCTCGGATTACCGCAAGCCGGACGGGTTGTGTACGATTCATCCTGACCAGGCGGAGGAGTTCATTGCCAAATTGCCGATCGAGGCTTTTTGGGGAGTGGGACCGGTCACGGCGAAGAAGATGCACAAGTTGGGTATCTATAACGGGCAAACCTTGCGCGACTGTTCTCTGGAGATGCTGCAGCGCCAGTTCGGCAAGATGGGGCAGGTATATCATGATTTTGCCCGGGGCATTGACAACCGTCCGGTGGAGCCGGTCCGCGTGCGTAAGTCAATCGGTTGTGAACATACGCTGGAAAAGGACATCTCGTTGTCGTCCTCTGTCATCATTGAATTGTATCATGTGGCTTGTGAACTGGTGGAGCGTCTGAAAGCCAAGGATTTCAAGGGATATACACTGACCCTGAAAGTGAAGTTCAGCGATTTCACCCAGATTACCCGCAGCCAGAGTGCCTCCTTTCCATTGTGTAGGCTCAACGAGATTCTTCCTTTGGCCAAGCGTCTGCTGAAGGAAGTGGATTATGCCCGTCGTCCCATCCGTCTGCTTGGCCTGTCAGTCTCGAATCCGAAAGAGGAACATGATTGGGCGAGGGAGGATTTCTCTCCGAAATGGGTGCAGCTGGAGTTCCGGTTCAAGGAGGATGATTAGATGTGAAAAAAGCCGGAAAAAAACGCCTTGATGTTTTACCTGAAACATCAAGGCGTTTTGATCAAAACATCAAGGCGTTTCAAGTAAAACGTCAAGACGTTTTTTTAATACACTCAGAACGCCTCTAGAGATGCTTCTCGGCGTGATAGGAAGAGCGGACGAGCGGTCCGCTGACCACCGTCTCAAAACCTTTGCGGAGACCGGTTTCCTTGTATCTCGCGAACTGTTCCGGTGTGACGTATTCCTTTACCGGATAGTGTTTCCGGCTCGGTTGCAGGTATTGTCCGATGGTGAGACGTTTGCAGCCATTGGCAAGCAGGTCGTCCATTGTTTCTTCCACCTCTTCGGAGGTCTCGCCCAGTCCCACCATGATGCTTGACTTTGTCTTGATGCCGCTTTCTGCTATCTGGCGGAGTACGGCAAGACTGGTGTCATATCTGGCCACACTGCGTACCTCGGGTGTGAGGCGGCGTACCGTCTCGATGTTGTGGGCAAGGATTTCCGGATGTGAGTCGATAAGTAGGGCGATCAGTTCTTGCCGCCCCTGAAAATCAGGAATAAGTGCCTCTATGGTGACTTTCGGATTGACGCGCCGTATGGCTCTGATGGTTTCCGTCCAATGGCGCGCGCCTAAGTCCGGCAGGTCATCCCGGTCGACGGACGTGATGACCGCATGGCTCAGTTTCATCAGCCGGACCGATTCGGCCACTTGTTCCGGTTCGTGCGGGTCAAGCGGAAGCGGTTTTCCGGAAAGTGTGTTGCAGAAGCGGCAGGCACGCGTACAGATATTTCCCCCGATCATGAAAGTGGCGGTACCCATTCCCCAGCATTCGCCTAGATTCGGGCAACGTCCGCTACTGCAGATGGTATGCAGTTTATGGGTGTCCACGATCCGTTTGGTGTCGGTATAGCGGCTGTTGGTCCCGATATTGGTTTTAAGCCATTCCGGTTTTTTGAGATGAGACATAGTCTGGTGTCTTTAGGATTGGACACAGAGGTACAGGGCCTTTGGTTCCAGAGTAATGTGAAAATACGGTTTCCTCTGATGGAAACCATCAGTGCTCCGATTGAATCCTTTGTGCCTCCGTATCTCTGTGTTCAATTTCCATTTAAAGGTTGTTAAGGAAGAATCCGGCCACACGGTTCATCAGGTGGTTACGGGTGTTTCCTCCCGATATGCCATGGTTCCGGTTCGTATAAATCTGTGTTTCGAAATACTTGTCGGCCTGTATCAGTGCCTCGTTGTATTCCATGAAGTTCTGGAAATGCACGTTGTCGTCCGCGCTTCCGTGGATGAGCAGCAGTTTTCCTTGCAGCTGGTCCACGCGGTTGATGGCGGAAGAGGCGTTGTAGCCTTCTCCGTTCTCTTTCGGAGTGCGCATGAAGCGTTCTGTGTACACCGTGTCGTAGAAACGCCAGTCGGTGGGGGCGGCGATGGCCACGCCCGCCTTGAATGCTCCGGAGCCCTCACTCATGGACATCAGTGTGTTGTATCCGCCGTAGCTCCATCCCCAGATGCCGATGCGGTTGCCGTCGATATACGACAAAGTGCCCAGGTATCTGGCCGCTTCGGCCTGGTCGGCGGCTTCTTTGACGCCAATGGAAAGGTAAGTGCACTTTTCGAAAGCCGCACCGCGTCCGCCGGTGCCCCGTCCGTCCACGCAGACCATGATGTATCCTTTGTCGCACATGTAGGCTTCGAACATGCCTCCGTCACCGAAACTTCCGATTCCCCATCTGTCGAGCACCTGCTGTGAGCCCGGACCACTGTATTGATGCATGATGACCGGATATTTCTTGTTCGGGTCGAAGTTGGCGGGTTTCATCATCCATCCGTTCAGTTCCACTCCCTGGCTGGTGGTGAAAGTGAAGAATTCCTTCTGGGGCAGGTTCAGTCCGGCTGCCTGCTCTTTCAGCCGCTTGTTGTCGAGCAGAGTGACCAGTTCCTTCCCTTTGTTGTTGTTCAGGGTGATGAGGGTCGGCGTGTGGATGTTTGAGAAGGTATTGATGTAATACATCATGTTGGTGCTGAACAGCGCGCTGTTGGTCCCGACGCGGGTGGACAGTTTGGTTTTCTTTCCTTTTCCGTCTATCTTGTACACTGCTGTTCGTAACGGGCTTTCCTCATTGCTCGTGTAGTAGAATTCGTTTGCATTCTGGTTCCATCCCAGGAAATCCTTCACCTCAAACTCTCCTTTTGTAATCTGTTTTACCAGATTTCCGCCAATGGTATACAGGTACAGGTGGTTATATCCGTCGCGCTCGCTCATCATCACGATGTGTTCCGGATAGAACTTGATGTCGGAATAAGTCTGTTCCTTGATGTATTGTTCTGACTCGTCGCGGATGATCACCTCGCAGACCGTGCTTCGCGGATTGGCCATATAAAGGTCAAGACGGTTCTGATGGCGGTTGAGGGTAAGAATCGCCAGCTTTTCGGGGTCGGAAGTGAACTGGATGCGGGGCACGTAGCCATCGGAGTCGATGGGAAGTGCCATCTTACGTGTCACACGGCTCTTGATGTCGAAAGTGTGCACGCTCACTTTTGAATTGACGACTCCTGATTTCGGGTATTTGTAGTCGTAACTTCCCGGATAAGTGGCATATTCTTTCTTTTCGGGGGCCAGTCCTTTGTACCACTGGAAGGAGTACATGGGCACCTGACTCTCGTCGAAACGGATGTAGGCAATCATTTTGCTGTCGGCGCTGAAGTCGAAAGCCCGGTTGAAGGCGAATTCCTCCTCATATACCCAGTCGGGGATGCCGTTGATCACCTTGTTGTATTCTCCGTCTTTTGTGACCTGCGATTCGCTGTTGCCGAAAAGCAGTTTCACCAGATAGATGTTGTTGTCGCGTACGAAAGCAATCTGATGACTGTCGGGCGAGAACAGGGGCACCTGTTGCGGACCGTTGTCGGACAATGGCTCAAGGGTGCGGTTCTTTACATTATAGATGTAGTAGACCGCTGTGAATGACCGACGGTAGATGGGTTTTGTCTCCGTTTGTATAAGAATCAGGCTTTCGTCGGGCGACATGATGTAGCCGTCGAAGGACTTCAGTTCTACGTTGCGTGCGGTAGTCACGTCAAAGATGGTGCCGACTTCCTTGCCGGTCTTGAACGAATATTTCACAATCCGTTTCTTGTCGCTGCTGATTTGGGTGTAATGCTCTCCGTCGAGCATCGGTTTAAGTCCGTAAATGTTTTGGGCACGATAAGTGCCGTCAGCCACATCTTTCAGGGTGACTTTCTGTGCTGACGCTCCGGTAAGAAGGGTCAGCATGGAGAATAACAATACAAAAAATCTTTTCATTGTCTGTATGTATTGGTTTTGATTAGAATTCGTCTACCTTCAGGTCGGTGCGGAACTTGTCGAGCTGTTTTTGCAGACGGTCCTGCACTTCCTTGTATTCCGGTTTCCCGTATACGTTGTTCAGCTCGTTCGGGTCGGCCTCCAGGTCGTAAAGCTCGTTGCAGTTGACTGCGTCATATTTGTCTTCCTTTTCACCGTAGAAATGGATGAGCTTGTATTGCTTGTCGCGCACTCCGTCGTGGCGGCGTACGGCATGGATGGCCGGGAAGTCGTAATAATGGTAATAGAGATATTGTCTCCAGTTGTCGGGTGTCTTTCCGTCGAGCAACGGTACGAGGGATGTTCCTGACATGTACTCCGGTTTCTCAATGCCGGCAATGTCCAGATAAGTCGGAGCATAGTCGATGTTCTGTACAAGATCGTAGTTCTCCAGTCCCTTGGCCTTGCCCGGATAGCGGATAATCAACGGCGTACGGAATGATTCCTCATACATGAACCGTTTGTCGAACCATCCGTGCTCGCCCATATAGAATCCCTGGTCGGAGGTATATACAATGACCGTGTTGTCTATCAGGTTGTGCTTCTCCAGATAGGCTATCAGGCGTCCTACCTCGTCGTCGATGGTCTTGATGCATCTCAGATAATCTCTGATGTATTCCTGATATTTCCATTTGGTCAGTTCATCGCCTTTCGGGTTTTTCTTCTTGAAATCCTGATGGCGGCCTTCGTATGCTTTCTCCCATTGCTGGCGCTGCTCGTCGTTCATGCGGTCGATGGAAGCCTGCATTCCCTCCACGTTCCACTCCTGACTGTACGGAGCCTGGTCTTTCAGCGCGTTCAGTTTCAGGTCATACACCATGGTCATTCTGTCGGCGATACGCATTTCCTGCGTGTGCGCGGGTTCGCAACGGGTGTTGTAGTCATCGTTGAATGTATCCGGATACGGAAATTCCACATCGTCATACAGGTGCAGGTATTTTTCTTCCGGCATCCAGTTGCGGTGGGGAGCCTTGTGGTGTACGAGCAGGCAGAACGGTTTCTCCGGATTGCGGTGCTCGAGGAAATCGATGGCGTAGTCGGTGGTCAGTTTGGTGGCATATCCTTCACGCTTTACGTATTTGCCGCCGGTGTCCTTGCTTCTGAATTCAGGATTATAGTATTCTCCCTGGTCCCAGAGAATCTGGTAGTAGTCGAATCCTTTCGGCTCGCATTGCATGTGCCATTTCCCTACTACAGCGGTTTGATAGCCGTTCTGCTGCAGCAGTTCGGAAAAGAATGTCTTGGTGGTGTCGATTCCTTCTCCAAGCTGTCTTTGTCCGTTCTGATGGCTGTAAAGTCCGGTCATCAGGCAGGCACGGCTGGGAGTGGACAGTGAGTTTTCCACGAATGCCTGGCGGAACAGCATACCTTGTGCTGCCAGTTTGTCGAGATTGGGTGTTGGGGCCAGTTTTCCCAAGGCATGTCCGTATGCACTCAGCGTTTGATAGGAATGGTCATCCGTCATGATATGGATGATGTTCAGTGGTTTCTGGTTGTCTGCATTGTCTTTTTGTCCGCTTCCACATGCGGCGAGAAACAATGTCGGGGCGATAAGTCCTCCGATTTGCATTAGGTTCTTTTTCATCTTTTTTGGTTTTAAGGGAAATCCCATGTGTTCTTATTGGTATTGGTTTATTCAGAAGCTTTATTACCAGGGCTGTTTTCCTGTCGTATGGCGACAGTCTCCGGTTGTCCGGCCTCTTTTGTCTCTTTCTTGTCCTTGTCTTTGATGCCGAACAGCCAGCGGAAGAATCTTATGAAGACATTCCGCTTTTTCGGTTTCACTTCCGTCGCTTGGGCCTGGACCGGTTGCGACAGGGAGTCCGTTCGCAGGGTGTCCGCTTTTCCAATGGTCAGGCTGTCCGCTTTCAGGCTTGTGGATAACGAGTCTGTTGTCTGCGGAGTGATGTGTATGGAATCCTTATGCAGGACGAGGCTGTCGCGTGACTGCGGTATCGGCGTCAGTTTCAAGGAGTCCCGTGCGGCAGGACCGGTCATAAGGCTGTCCGTGCGCAAAGAGTCGTTTTTTGCGAGGGCAGGTGTCGGTTCTTTTTCCGGATTTTTCGGTTTGGGTAATTTAAAGGAGACGGGTACGGAGTATTTGCACCGTACGACGATACCGTGGTCTTTGGCTGGAATCCAGTCACGCATTGTGACTATAGCGTCGAAAGCTACCGTATCCAGTTCCGCGTCGAAACCGCGGACAATATGGGGGGAAGTGACACTGCCGTCCTTTTCCACTACGAACTGTATCATGACCGTTCCTTCTTTTCCGGTCTCTGCCGCCCGTTCGGAGGTGCGGGCTTTTCGTCTAACATAGTTGAAAAAGGCTTTCATCCCTCCCGGATATTCCGGCATCTGCTCCACGCTTGTGTAGATACGGTCGAAGCCTTTTCTTGTCATGTGGACAGGATAGGGGATATCAGGGTTTTGCAGGAATTTGTCGACGTCAATATACAGGTTTTCCATCTTCTCGGCACGCACCATGATGGTATGATTGTAGTCGGCCTCGATGGTGAACCGGCCTTGCGCGTCGGAAAAGGTGTTTCTTCCTGTTCCTTGGATGATGATTTCTGCATTCCGGACAGGCATTCCGCCATTTTTTATGATTCCCGACACCGGAAACGTCTTTCCGCTTTGCTTGTATCTGATCAGGTCGTTCTGGCTGTCAATCCGTAGGATGGTGTCAGTCGCCGCTTCATCGAGTCTCAGTGTCCTGACGATTTTTTTCTTGTCAGAAGGAAAATAGAAGTTGGCGGTGCGGATATTCTTTTCATTGATTTCATGCTTAAACTCTATCAGTCCTTCTTCATCACTGACATATTCGGTGCTGTAAGTCCCGATTTTCATGATCATGCCGGTTTGCGGATTTCCTTCTGTGTTGAGAACGGTGATATGGAAAGTTGTCTTCTTGTCTTTATCGGTTGATCCCGTTGCCTTTGCAGGAAGGATGTATCCTATCAAGATGATGAAAAAGAATATATATTGTCTCATAAGTGTTCGTTTTAACGGTTGCAAAACTACAAGTATTCTGTTTCATTCTCTCTTGACGGTGTGTTAATAAAGGTGAACAGGGCTTTCTGGGCCTCCGTGGCTTTTCTTTTTTGGCTTGAATGTTTTTTTCAGTCTGAACAAGTGGAGCTTTTCCTTGGCGTGCCGTTGGCTGAGCATGACCTGATGGCGATAGACAAGGCAAGTGATGATGAAATAGATTCCTGCCTGAAGCCAGAGGGCACGGTATTCCGGCAATACGTCATGAAGGGTGGCTCCCATGGTGTTGATGCGTACAAATCCGTTGATTCCGAAAGTGGACGGGAAGAGGTATGAGAATATCTTCCAGAATTCCGGTATGGCGGATCCCGGCCATGAGATACCGGAAATGAACAACAACGGTACGGATGTGAACACGTAGATCATCAGGCATGATTCACGGTGATGGATGAAAACGGAACATGCCATTGAAAAGAAGATGCAGGCCAGCAGGTAGGGGAAGATGAAGGCCAGCAATGTCCATGGCCGTGCGATCTGTACGAGACTGAAGAATTGTGGGACCAGACATAGGATGTATGCCGCCACAATGAGATAAATCAACAGATAAGCGGATGACTTCCCGATGACGATGCGTAGCGTTCCTTTATAGTTCCGGTTCAATGGCACCAGATCCTTGAACCGGTTGTTCTCGCGTGCTGTGCCGGCCGACATTCCGACCCCCAGCAACAAGGTTTGCTGGATAATCAGTATCAGTACGGCGGGAATCAGGAAACTGGCGAACCCGTCTTGTGGATTGAACAGTGAAATGTCTTCATATTCGATGGGGGCCGTAGTGATTTCGTCCTGGCGGTCGGTGGTATTCCCTGCCCTTGAAATCTGGATCTGCTTGTTGACGGTCAGTGAGGCATTCGTGCACGACAGTAATAATGATTTATAATACAGCATTCCGCTCATGTCACAATACAGGCTGACGGTTGTCTGTTTGCCTGACGAGAGGTCTTTGTTGAATTCGTCTGGAATGTAGATGATGCCATACACTTTTGTCTCCTTGAGCAGTGCTTTGGCTTCTTCCATGTCCGTGCAATGGTATCGGATGTCCACATCAGCACTGGCATCCACCAGACGCAGGAACTTTCGGCTGGTGGAGGTGTTGCTCATGTCCACTACTGCCGCCGGGACATCTCTCACCACTTCATTGGTGTAAATGAACGCGTAAATCAACGGATAGGCCAAGGGAACCAGCAGGAAGAATATCAGTACACCCTGGTCCTTGAACACCTGTTTCAGCTCGTGCGCGCAGATATGCGTGAGTCCGCTGAAGCCTTGCCGGATAATATTTCGGAATGAATCTTTGTTCATGTGGCTTTTGTTATGGAAGATAGACGAAATGCTGCATCTCGTTCCGTAATTGCTTCAGAACGAAAAACGGAAGCAGACAGAACAGAAGTAAGGCCACGACCGGTTGCCACACATAATAGGCGGGATAACCGTTCAGTGCCAGATTCACATATATCAGGAAATAGTGGCGGAGTGGGAACAATACGGATACGGCCTGCAGTATGGGATGCATGGCCATGACCGGATAGGTGAACCCTGAAATGGAGAATGAAATCACTCCCCAGAGGGATGCCGCACTCAGTGCCAGCCGGAAACTTCCGAACAGGCCGAACAGGAATATGCCGAAAGCCTGTGAGGCGATGACCAGTAGAACACCGGCGAGAAGCATGGGCAGGATGCCGCTGTGACAGGGATAATGGAGGTATCCGTACAGATATACGTTATAGAATATGGCCATCAGAAAGAATACGACGGTTTGTGGGAAGAACTTTCCGCATAATGCCTTTATGATAGAGTTGTCAGCTATCTGCATCCATTCTTTGGCTGTGTTTTCTTTCAGCTCTGTTCCCAGCGTGTAGATGGAAGTCAGGAAAATCAGCAGCATCAGCACACCGGGAAAGAGGGTGTTGCACAGGTATACCGAGTAGTTGAGCCAGGGATTGTTCAATGCGTGCGTGTCGATTACAATTGGTTGCAGGAATGCCATGGCCTGTTCTTCGGTAGCTCCCTTTGCCAGCAAAGTGGCTTGTCCGATAGCGGCGGAAGCCAGCTCTGACATCGTGCGTTGGTCTTTGTAGAGTAATGAGCCTGCAATGAGGTATGAATAGTTTATGTAGAATGATACTTTCGGTTGCCTGTTTGCCAATGCCTGTTCGGTAGTGCCTTCTGGAATGTAATAGAATGAATAGATTTCTCCTCGCTGCATGGCCTTTCTTGCCTCACTGACACTACTGTAGTGGGTCGTGATCTTTATGTGCTGGAACGCGTCGAGGTTGCGTATGATGTTCCGCGTAGTGGCTGTATTGTCCAAGTCCACCACTCCGGCGGGCATGTCTGTGGGCAAGCCCTTTTCCATGAGGGTGGAAAAGAACACAAAGCAGAATATCGGCGCGATAATGATGCAGAAAAGGTACATCGGCTTTGTCGCGATGCGGTAGACTTCCCTTTTCGTGATATTCCACAGACATTTCCAGGTTGCTGATGACATAAGGTTCCGTTTTATTTCTTGACAATGACCGACATTCCCGGGCGCAGGTTTTCTACAACCGCAGTAGGCTTGGCCTTTATCTCGAATGTTTTCAGGTCAAACTGTCCGGTGGTTTTTGTGGCTTTCCATGCGGCGTATGTGCCCAGATCTTTCATGTGTGTGATCTTGAATGTGGCATTCCTTTCCAAAGCTGGTATGTATGCCTCGATTTCGCCGCCTACCGTAAAGTCCTTCAGGAAATCTTCGCGCACATTAAGTGTGATCCACATGTCATCAAGCTGGGCCACATTCATGACGGGGGCTCCTGTGCCTACCAGCTCTCCTACTTTCGGGAAGATTTCAGACACCTCACCATCGGCCGCCGCGGTGAGATATGTCTCCGATATGTATGAGGAGACTTCCGCTACAGCTCCTTTGGCACGGTCCACTTGGGCCGCTGCCATGGCTTTGTCTTCCCGCTGCGCTCCGTTCTTTGCCATGGTATACTGTGCATGGGCCGCACGTTCGGTCGCTTTCATCGCGTCATATTGCGCTTTGGCCTCGTCACGTTTCTGTGCTGTCATGACTCCTTCTTCAAAAAGACGGTTTACGCGATAGTATGACTTCTCTGCGATTTCCAGTCCCGCTTTCGCTTTCTGCCACATTTCAAAGGCTGCCTGCAACTGTTCGCTTCGTGTGCCTCTGATGGCTTTTTCGTTCATGGCCTGTGCCATTTGCTCCGCGGCCTGTGCTTGTGAAAGTTTGGCCATCACATCGGGCGCTTCCAGAATCGCGAGTGTGTCTCCGGCCTTTACCGGGTCGCCTTCGGTGACAAAGATTTTCAATATGCGCCCGGGTACTTTGCTTGATACTCTATATTCTGTAGCTTCAGCCTGTCCCTGAATGATTTCCGGTTCTTTTCCTAGGGTGAAGAATCCGATTGCGCCGACGATGATCACAGCTCCTGCCAGTGTGATGAATGCCAGCATGATATTGTTGCGTTGAGTTTTTTCCATATTTCTTGTTATTTTAATGTTCCCATTGATTTGTTTAGGTAGAGTTCGCTTAGCTTCACGTCGATTTGTGCGTCGATTTTACCGGATTGTGCTGACAGCCATGCAGTTTGTGCTTCCAGTACATTACTTGTCGGAATGACACCTTCCCTGAAACCCAGGTCGGCATACCGGAGATTCTCTTCCGCTTTTTCCATGTTCTTTTCCGCCATGGTGAGTCTTTTTGCCGCCTCGTTTACTTTGTATGAGCTTTGAGTGACCTGGAGTTCCACTTTCTCTTTCACGTCTTCAAGTTTATAGCGTGCGATGTTGGCTTCGGCTTTGGCCGCCTTTACTTTATAGATGCCTTCTCCCCAATGGAAAACAGGAATCTTCACGACAACTCCTGCTGCCCACATGCCACGGAAACGGTTTTCGAAGCCATTGAACAGGGAAGGATTGGTGACCAGATAGTTGGCCGTTACCGCTACAGAAGGAAGAAAATCGGACCTGACGACATTCACCTTCTGACGATAGATTTCCGAAGCCAGTTCCAGACTTTTCAGCTCTTCCCTGTTTGCCAGAGCAGTGCTCACATTCGCTTCGGTATAGGTATCAGGGAGAGTGAGGTCGGTCATGTCCTCATCAGCCAGTCTGATGTCGGTATCCAGCGGAAGACCACATAATTGGCAGAGTACCATTTTTGAAAGGCTCAGTCCGTTGTCCACTTGTGTGAGGGTCATGGTCGCTTCGTTCACCTTTACTTTTACGCTGAGGGCATCGGCTTTGGTTGCCACCCCTTCTTCCACCATCTTGGTGACATCCGAGTCAAGTTTTTCTACCAGCTTGAGAAAACTTTCCGCCAGTTTCTTCTTGTTCACCAATGATACCACCTGCCAATATGCTTGGTCGGTACTCAGGATAATGTCCTGCATTCCTGTGGCGTGTTGTGATTCTGCCAGTTGTTCCGCATATTTGGTGATCTTGTTGTATGCGATGATTTTTCCGCCCATGAAAATCGGTTGTGTGAGTGTGGCGGCACCTACAGTCAGGTTCCGAGTGTCGGTATGGAAAGCATCCACAATACCGCTTCCTATTGAGTTCAGTCCGGTGGTTATACCGCCGATAGCTCCTGGAAGCAGTCCTTGTAGTCCGGCGGCGAGTCCTGGATTCTGGGTAGCGAATGCCTCAAGACTTTGCTGCAGTTGTGCGCCTGCCGCAGTACCCATGTTTCCGATGGAAGCTTTCTGCTCGTCACTGAGCAGGGAGATTTCTTTTTGAGTGCGCATATAACCTCCCATCACGTCAATCTTAGGCAGGAAATTGGTGAACGCCGCCTTTTTCTCATAATGAGCCGCATTGACTTTCTCCTGTGAGATACGGAGTTCCTTGTTGTTTTTCAAGGCCAACGTGCGGCAGCTGTCGATGGTCAGCAGCTGTTGCGCATAGCCGTTCAAGGCTATGCCTGACACCAAGAGTATGCTTAGGATCTTTTTCATTGTTGTTGGACTTTGTACTTTTTTGGTTGCTTATGCAACATTGCAAATGTATGACTTTATAACAAATCTTCAAAGCAATTTGTTGTAAAGAATATCAATGGAATCGATAAATTTGTTAAGTTGGGAAGGTGTTGTTTTGTCGGTTATTTGTCAAGTAGGTTCAGTCGTGGTTTTTTGTCGATTGAACTTTCCAACAGCCGGCATCCGGATATTCTGTATCCGTTTCTGCTCAAGGTCTCTGCGGAAGAACCATCTTCCGGAGATTCGGTAACCGGAAAGCCTCCGTTCATGATGTGGTAGAACACGGGAGCCATCAGTTGGTCGCCGTCCGTTCCGAATTCTCCCAATGTTCCGCTGATGTCTTCTTCCATTTCATGGTCAGGGAGCAGTCCATCGTCATAATATTCGTAATATCCTTCCGAGTTGCTCAGGTATGTGGTAGTCAGCCACAGTTCGATATTGGGTGCGCTTTCATCGGTGAACAATTGTTGGGCTACATTTTTTCCGAAAGTAGGGGCGCCTATCTGTATGATCCGTCCGCTCATGTAAGGGCGCAGGCAGTTGATGACGACTTCCGATGCGGAAGCCGTATTTCCGGAAGTGATGACATAGAGGTTGTTGTATTGCAGTTGTCCTCCTGTGGGGATGAGATCGTTGTCGAAAGTCAATGTTTCTGTCATGTTGATCTTGTCGTTGTAGATCATGTTGAGCATAGGTTGTCCCATGGCGGTTTGAGGGGCCAGTAACGTGCAGATCCGTTGTGAGGTGGACACATATCCTCCGGGATTGTAGCGCAGGTCGAGAATGATGTTGTCAAACTGTCCCGTTGCCTGTGAGATGATGTTTTCGATGGCGTCGGATGTCTCTCCGAACTCATTATATAATATGTAGAGCGCCTTGTGGCTTCCTACCGTAATGATTTTAGAGTCCAGTACGTCTTGTTCCTCCACATAACGTGGTGCCGGCAGTTGCACGGTGCCCAGCGTGTCGAATTCCACGTAGTCGGTGTATTCTCCTTCTTCCTCGTCCGGATTGTCCCCGTTTCCTGTATAAGGATTGTATTTCCCTAAAGTAAAGGTGTGGGATGATTTCGGACGCTCGATGTAGTCAGTATAATAATCGCTTGCCGATATTTCCTTGTTGTCTACGGCAATAATCCAGTCCCCCCGCTTCAGTCCGGCTTCGGATGCCGGCGAGGAGGGTTGTGTGTAAAGGACACGTATGACATTGTTTCCCTCTTCCGTGCGTATAAGTGCCGCCTCAAATCCGAAGCAGGGATAGGTGCTGGTGGCGCGCGATTCGGTAAAGACGGAGTCTACATGAGAGAATATAGTCCCATTTTTACCGTCTTTGTCGGAAACTACGGATTTCAGGAACTCTTGCGGTTTGTCAAAGTAGTCCACACGGTCTTCCGAAGGGATGTCCTCATAAAACAGGTAGTATTGCTGCATGACCTCATAGATCCATGTCTTGGTCTGGATCAATGCGTAATATTCACCCGACCTGTCTTCCCCACACGAAGTCAGCAGACATATCAATGAGAGTCCCCATGCGAGGAAACCGTTGGAATTCCGTTTCATGTCTCTTTTATTTCATTTTGAATGAACCTTGCCCGATCATGTTTCCGTCGGCAAAGATATAGATGGCATAGGTACCGGCCGGCAAGAATTCTTCCACATCCCAATAGACGGTAACCGTTTGTTCTTCTCCCGTGTATTCGATATATTTCTTTATCGAGTAGCCGATCTCGCGGTCTTCATATTTGAATGTGTTCGCGCTGCTCTTTGAAAGGATGCTGTTGTCCGGTTTGGCAATGCGGATATAGACTGTCTTGTTTCCCGTCTCGGCTGTGATGTTCTTGACGATAGTGAACGAGACGGCGATTTTCTTCACATTCTTCACTCTTGATGTGCTTCTTCCCCGTTTGTTCAAGGTCTGTGCGGATATGTTGGTCGCGTCCAGTTGGGCGGCCAGGGAAACCTTCTGATGAAGCGTTTCCTTTTCTTGTGAGAGGTTTGATATCTGTAAGGTCGCGGCCGAGTATTTGCTCTTGACTTCCTCGTTCTCCTGTTTCAATGCCGCGTTGAGACGGTTCAGTGAGTCTATCTGGATGACGTATGTGCGCAGCACGGCACGTACCGTCTTGAGTTCTTTTTTCAGGCGCATGATTTCGGCCGCGTCGCTGGTCTTCACTTGGCGCAGTTCCTCGAGCAGGCGTTGTGTCTTCAGTTTCTCGCTCTCCAGCTTCTCGCGGAGGGAGTCATTGTTGATTTGTACTTGCAGTTCATCGTATTGAGTGGCGAATCTGCTGTATTCGTTTTCCATCTCTTCTTTTTCAATGGCAAACAGCTCGCTCATTTCCTTGTTCTGTTGAGTCTGGCGGAGTGCGAAATAAGATACTCCTACAACAATTACGGCCAATACGATGATGGCGATAATCAGGCCTTTATTCTTGTTCATTCTTTTTTTGTTTTGCAATTTGCGCAAAAATACAACAATTTATATATACCTCCTTTTTATTTGATTAAAAAAAACATAATCTAGGGCATAATGAGTATGGCGGGAAGGTTTTCCCCTTTCTCCCATCTCAAAAATTCCAAATCAGGGTATTCTTCTGCGCCTGTTCCGTCAATCCATTGGTTGAGGCGTTCATAAAGCGGTTCTCCGGTTGTTATGACTGTGTGGTCACTTATGTCATATTTTGTTGTCTTTGTGGATAATGCATCTTTGTCTATTGTTTTGACAGCTTTTTTGGTAAAACTGTTTGGGTAATAGCAGTCTTGGATGTATGAGCCTTTTTGGGCTAACTCGCAAATTCCGCTATACTTGGTTTCCGAGCTTTTGTATACATAGCAATTCTGGATTTTGTTGTCATTTTTGTAGCAGAGATGTGCTCCGCTTTGCATTGTACTAATACTAATGTTTATAACTGAGCAATTTAGTATTTTTCCATGATTGTATTTGACAATCCCAGCGGTTGCCCATTTCTCGTCTTCGGCTTGTAATTTGATACTTTTGACCTGACAGTTGTAAATAGTTCCTTCGTTACAACCTACAAATCCTCCAAAGTTAGGTGAAGTTGAATATTTTTCTGTCATTTGTATAGAGCTGTTTTTCAGAATGCAGTTGTAGATCGCTCCTTTGTTCCATCCGGCAAGTAATCCTAGGTAAATGTATTTCCCATTTTGCAAATATGATATGTTGTCGAGTATCAGGTTGCGTATGATTCCTGTCTCTCCAATTTTACCCCAAATTCCGTAATTGGATATCCCTTTTACATTCTTGTTGAGAATGATGTCTGATAGAGCGTGCCCTAATCCATCAAAAATATCATTGAATGTTTTTCCTTCGATGATAGAAGTCTCTCCGATGGTAGATACTCCTCCGATATAAGTCAGCCTTTCCGATTCTTCTTCCGTGAATTCAATGTCATTGCGGAGATAATAGGTGGTGACGCCGTTTACGGTTTCTCCGAACTCGTCTAAGTTGCGTCCTTCGTATTCTTCCCCATTTATCAGGTGTGAAAAGGCGATGAAGTCTTCCGCATTGTAAATTCCGGGGAGATTTCCGCTGCTGTTGGCTTTACAGATGTAGGCGGATCCCGGCTCAAAGGTTGTCCCGGAAATCTTATTTGTGTGACAGGTCATATCTGTCATGTTGAAGGT
>DWVR01000085.1 GCA_019120125.1 Candidatus Phocaeicola excrementigallinarum
CTTTCGGGGTGACTAGTGGGACTCGAACCCACGACATTCAGAACCACAATCTGACGCTCTAACCAACTGAACTATAGTCACCATGTCGGTAAAAAATCATGAATGCAAATCAAAAAAAGAGGGGTGACTAGTGGGACTCGAACCCACGACATTCAGAACCACAATCTGACGCTCTAACCAACTGAACTATAGTCACCATGTCGGTCTTTTTCTGAAAAGCGTTGCAAAGGTAGAGTTTTTTTTTGAACCGGCAAATGTTTTTCCGGAAAAATTTGCACACGTACTTTGCAGAAGCCTTATTCAGGAAGCATTAAAAGAGGAATCCTGACAAAGCGGCACCTCCTTTAATACTTCAGAATGGCTCATTCCTTGTAGACAGCCTTCTTCCCGGCCAACAACGTGTTCTTCATCAGCGAGACAATGGTCATCGGACCTACCCCACCCGGAACCGGAGTGATATAAGAGCATTTCGGAGCCACCTCGTCGAACTTCACGTCACCGGTCAGTTTGAAACCGGACTTCTTGCTGGCATCCGGCACACGGGTCGTGCCCACATCAATCACCACCGCTCCTTCCTTCACCATATCCGCTTTCACGAAATTGGGCTGGCCCATCGCCGCGATAATGATATCCGCCTCCTGGCATTCCTTTATCAGGTCCTTGCTACGGCTGTGGCATACGGTCACGGTCGCATCGCCCGGACAAGCCTTTTGCATCATCAGCATGGCCATCGGCTTACCCACGATGTTGCTCCGGCCGAGAATGACACATTTCTTTCCGCGAGTCTCGATCTCATACCGCCGGAGCAGTTCCAGAATCCCGTTCGGAGTGGCGGAAACATAACAGGGAAGTCCGATGGACAGACGTCCCACATTGATGGGATGGAACCCGTCAACATCCTTCCGGTAATCAATGGCCTCAATGACCTTCTGCTCAGAAATGTGGGGAGGCAACGGCAGCTGCACGATAAACCCGTCGACATCCGGATCCTCATTCAGTTCCCTCACTTTCGCCAACAGCTCCTCCTCTGTCACATCCGACTCATACCGGATTAAAGAAGACTTGAACCCGCACACCTCGCATGCCTTGACCTTCGCAGCCACATACGTCTCGCTTCCGCCGTCGTGTCCCACCAGCACAGCCGCCAGATGGGGACGCTTTCCACCTTTCGCCACAATATCAGCCACCTCGGCGGCTATCTCCTGTTTCACTTGTCCGGAAACAGCTTTTCCATCAATCAATACCATATTCTATCCGCTTTTTGTTGATTACAGATTATATTCCTACAAAAATACGGATTTTTAGATTAAGACGCACCCATTTGTCGTTTTTTATAGCTTTTCTTACTCACTGTAAAGATTTATTGCACCTACCACACTGGGTAAGAACAAAAAAATATTAACTTTGCCACGAAATTCATGTTATGAATACTGTCAGACTCTACATACTAGCCACGTTCGTTTCTGTCCTGATACCCATCATGATACCGGGACATGCGACCGCAGCGTCCCAAAAGACATTCACCGTAGTCATAGATGCCGGACACGGCGGACATGACCCGGGAGCCATCGGACGACGGGGAAAAGAAAAAAACATCAACCTGAAGGTGGCGCTGAAACTGGGAAGGCTGATAGAAAAGAACTGCAAGGACACAAAGGTAGTCTACACACGTGACAAAGACGTGTTCATACCATTACACAGACGTGCGGAAATAGCCAACGACGCAAAAGCAGACCTCTTTATCTCCATCCACACCAATTCGACAGCCTCACGCAGCAATGCCGTCAACGGTACGGAGACTTACACATTGGGACTGCACCGCACCGAAGAAAATCTGGAAGTGGCAAAGAAGGAAAACGCCGTAATCCTGATCGAGGACGACTACAAGCAACGTTATGCGGGCTTTAACCCCAACTCGTCGGAAAGCTATATCATCTTCGAGTTCATGCAGGACAAGAACATGGCACAAAGCGTGAACCTCGCGACAATGATACAGCATCGGTTCAAACAAGGAAAACGGGTGGACAAAGGCGTACATCAGGCAGGGTTTCTGGTACTGAGAGCCACCTCAATGCCTGGCGTACTCATTGAATTGGGATATATCACCAATGCGAAAGAAGAGACATACCTGCTTTCGGAGACCGGGAGTGCCGGCATGGCAGAGTGTATCTACAAAGCTTTCCTTGATTACAGGAACGGACATCAATCCGACAACACGGACATTGAAAACCGGGAAATGGTAGCGGAACCGGAAACCGTGGAGACCGCAGCCGCCACAGAACCCACGGAAAAAGCCGACAAAGCCAGAAATACGAATGACAGGCCCGTGTTCAAAATCCAGATCCTGACTTCGGGAAAGGTGCTGGCAAAAGGAAACAGGGCGTTCAAAGGACTTTCACCTGTGGATTATTATAAGGAAAACGGCCTCGTGAAATACACATACGGAGCCGATACGGACTACAACAGAATATTAAGGCTGAAACGGAACAAAGTGGACGCCAAGTTCAAGGACGCTTTCATCATCGCCTTCAAGAGCGGAAAGAAAATGAATGTGAGCCAAGCCATCAAGGAATTCAAAAGAAACAAATAAAACAAGGATATGAGAAAAGAATTTAAAATCGGACTTGCCGGAATCGTCGCACTACTGGTGCTGTTCTTCGGTATCAACTACCTGAAAGGGATCAGCATGTTCAAACCGGAAAGTTACTACAATGTGGAATTCGAGAACATCAACGGACTTTCGCTCTCAAGTCCGGTATTCGCCAACGGCTACCAGATCGGTATCGTCCGGGACATCAGCTACAATTACAACAACCCGGGACATGTGGTAGTGGGAATCGAAGTGGAAGAAAGCATGAAGATTCCTGAAGGAAGCCGGGCGGAACTGGTGACTGAAATGCTGGGAACAGTGAAAATGAACATGAAGCTCAACCATGAAGCCACAACCTTCGTACAACCGGGAGACACGATCCCGGGCGTGGCCAACAACGGCATCATGGGAGTCGCCGAAGAAGAGCTGCTGCCCCAAATAAACAAGATGTTGCCGAAGCTGGATTCCATTCTCAGCTCCGTGAACGCATTATTGGGTGATCCCGCATTAAAACAGACCCTGCATAATGCGGAACAGCTGACCGCCTCCCTCAACGCCACCAGTAAAGACCTGCACTCACTCATCAGCAAGGATATTCCACAACTGACAAGCAACGTGAATGTCATTACGGAAAACCTGAAAGGCATCAGTGAGAACCTGAAAGGAGTGGATTACGCGTCAACTTTCGTAAAAATAGACTCCACCCTACAGAATGTCAGAATGATTACAGACAAACTGAACAGGAAGGACAATTCACTGGGACTGCTGCTGAACGACGAATCGTTCTACAATAATCTGAACGCAATAGCCAACAATGCGGCAAGTCTGCTGAAAGACTTACAGGAGCATCCGAAACGCTATGTACATTTCTCCTTGTTCGGGAAAAAAGAGAAATGACTCCCCCAAAAATGATTCGGAGAAGCAAGAACATGAAGATGTAATTCCATGTCCTTGCCTCTTCGCATCCACAAGCTCAAGGCCTTGACTTATACATGAGAAAAAGGGACAAAAGCATCACTATATGGACACATTCTAAATAACAATCGAAAGCTTGAAAGAAATCAAAGAATATTCAAAACGCTGAACGACAACAACATACATAACAGAGGACTCGTCTAACGGATTGGCAGACAAGAAAAAGCAAGCATTTGAAACTCAAACGCTTATAAATCCACAAATCGGGAGTACAGAACCAGACCTTAACCGGTTTGTAATATACTACAGCTCAACCTATTAAAATCGCCACGAAAAAAGCAAGAAAAAAGTAATTTGTTTTTCTAGAATTTGATTACGAAATTTGCAAACGTAGAAATTTCGCTTTATTAATAACATCGCACGTTATGATTGAACAGAACCAAGCCCAAGTGTTGTGGAACCGTTGCCTTGACTTTATTCGAGACAACATCAATAACACGAAGGCTTTCCAAACATGGTTTGAGCCTACGGTGGGGCTGAAATATGAGAACAAAGCCCTGACCATCGGGATCCCAAGTCCATTCTTCTATGAGTTCCTGGAAGAACACTACGTGGGATTGCTCCGCGCCGCCATCTATAAAGAAATAGGTGAAGGCACGGAACTGATGTATTCTATCCTCACCGACAAGACTAACCATATCACTGTAGACCTGAGAGGGGGCGACCGCTCACCCGCCCTCCCGAAACAGAAGCCTATCCATGACGGAAACAAGGCCCCTAACCTGATGAAGGAACCGAGGCCACAAGACTTGGATCCGCATCTGAACCCGAACTACAACTTCGAGAACTTCATCAAAGGCAACAGCAATGAATTCTCGAGAGCGGTGGCGGAAACTGTCGCGCAAAACCCGGCACGTACGTTCAACCCTCTTTTCCTATACGGACCGTCAGGAGTTGGCAAAACGCACCTTATCAATGCCATAGGCACACGCATCAAGGAACTCTACCCCGAAAAACGTGTGCTGTATGTATCCGCACATCTGTTTCAGGTGCAGTATACAGACTCAGTACGCACCAACCGCTTCAACGACTTCATCGGATTCTACCAGACCATCGACGTGCTGATTATTGACGATATTCAGGAATTCGCGGGAGTGACGAAGACGCAGAATACTTTCTTCCATATCTTCAACCACTTGCACCAGAATGGGAAACAACTGATTCTGACATCCGACCGTGCGCCTGTCATGCTGCAAGGCATGGAAGAACGTCTGCTGACGCGCTTCAAATGGGGACTGGTGGCTGAACTGGAAAAACCGGACATCGAACTTCGGAAGAATATTCTGCGGAACAAGATCAAGCACGATGGACTGAATATTCCGGAAACCGTAATATGCTACATCGCAGAAAACGTAAACGAAAGCGTGCGCGAACTGGAAGGCATTGTCAACTCACTGCTGGCCTACTCAATTCATCTGAAACGTGAAATCGACTTGGATTTAGCCCAACGCATCGTAAGAAAAGCCGTGCGCTGTGCCGAAAGCAAACCGATTACCGTAGACAACATCATCGAAAAAGTATGTGAATATTATAAGGTGGACCAATCGGCAATCTTCACCAAGACCCGCAAACGCGAAGTGGTGCAGGTACGCCAGGTGGCTATGTATCTGGCCAAGAAATACACGGAGACCTCCTCATCGAAAATCGGACAATTGATAGGCAACAAGGACCATGCGACTGTACTTCACGCCTGCAAGATTGTAAAGGGACAAGTAGACGTGGACAAAGCCTTCAAAGCGGAAGTGGAAGAGATTGAAGCCAGTCTCAAGACAAAATAAAAGATTTTCATTTTACATTTACAGTTGGACGCAGAGACTAAAAGCACAGGAACTTTCCTCTGTTTCAAGGAATCCCACCTGAGAGGCTTTCATGTCTCCACGTCCTATTTTCATCCGACCCTCCTCAATCGATAGAACCTGTCAGAAACCCTGCTCATGAATGACTTTCAAAAGATTTTCTGACATGTATTCATTGTCAGACTTCTTGTAGCGAATATCAGTAAAGATCTGGGCAAGCGTTTCCGTATGGTTGATCTCCACAAAACGCTTATTTTCCGGAAGAGACTCCTTATACGCATAAATATCATCGATCATTTCTGGAGTATAGTCCCGATAAGTTTCCTCATGGACTATTCCGCGCAAAGGAAGACGATCAGGCTGTGAAGGGCATTCATCCGGATAACCTACTGTTATGGTGGCCACCGGCATGACCAGTTCAGGAAGCTTCAGTATCCGGATGATATTTTCCGGATCGTAAATGGTAGTTCCCAGATAACATATCCCCAACCCGGCTTCTTCGGCCAATGTACAAAAGTTCTGGGTAACAAGCAACGCGTCACTGGCGGCATTCAGGAAAGAAATGAAATTGTTGTAACCCGGATCCGCCTTCCGCTGACGACACCAAAGGCTGAAACGGTTGAAATCAGCGCAAAAAGTCAACACGACAGGAGCCGAAGTAACCATCGGCTGATTGAAATGTGCCGGAGCAAGCTTCTCTTTCATCTTCTCGTCACGGGTCACCACCACACTATACAGTTGCATATTTCCCATTGTAGAGGCACGGAAGGATTCCTCCAGCAAGGCATCGAGCAAGTCTGAAGGTATATCCCGCTTTTTGTATTTACGAATACTCCGTCTGTTCTTCATCGAATCCATAATATTCATTTTTTATCATTATACACTACAAAAGTACAAAAAGATATGGAATATCTCGAACTGAAAGACATTTTTACTTTCAGACAACCGATATTTCACAGCATTGACCGTTTTGGCAAACTTTTTGAATAGCACACAACAACAAACTATTGATTATAAGCAATATACATATCAAGTTTAGAAAACATGACATTCCACAGGAAACTTATCCGGAATTTATTTTGCCATTTGAAAAAACATCTTTAGCTTTGCACGTACTTATCCGATGGGATTTAAGAAAGCGGAATTTCTACACAACTTTTTTAACGACCAAACCTATTCAACAAAAATAATCGTGGAAAAACAAACGTATAGCTACGACGAAGCCTATGAAGCTACGTTGAAGTATTTCAATGGAGACGAGCTGGCCGCACGCGTTTGGGTAAACAAATACGCGGTGAAAGACTCTTTCGGCCACATCTATGAGAAGACGCCGACAGACATGCATTGGCGCATAGCCAACGAAGTTGCCAGAATTGAGGCCAAATATCCCAACGCTCTCAGTCCACAGGAATTGTTTGACTTGATGGATCATTTCAAGTACATCATTCCGCAAGGAAGTCCAATGACCGGAATCGGGAACGATTTCCAGGTAGCGTCACTCTCCAACTGCTTTGTAATCGGACTGGACGGTCCGGCTGATTCATACGGCGCAATCATCCGTATCGATGAAGAACAAGTCCAGCTGATGAAACGTCGTGGAGGGGTAGGACATGACCTTTCGCACATCCGTCCGAAAGGCTCACCGGTAAAGAACTCGGCTCTGACTTCCACAGGACTGGTTCCTTTCATGGAACGTTACTCAAACTCCACACGCGAAGTGGCACAGGACGGACGCCGCGGAGCGCTGATGCTGACCGTATCCATCAAGCATCCGGACTCTGAAGCGTTTATCGACGCCAAGATGACTGAAGGAAAAGTGACTGGCGCCAATGTATCAGTCCGCCTGGATGACGAATTCATGAAAGCAGCCATTGAGGAACGCCCTTATATGCAACAATATCCTACCGACTCTAACCATCCTATGGTGTCGAAGGAAATCAACGCCAACGCGCTCTGGAAAAAGATCGTGCACAACGCATGGAAATCGGCTGAACCAGGTGTATTGTTCTGGGACACTATCATCCGCGAATCAGTACCCGACTGTTATGCTGACCTTGGCTTTCGTACCATTTCAACCAACCCCTGCGGTGAAATCCCCTTGTGCCCTTACGACTCATGCCGCCTGCTTGCCATCAACCTGTATTCGTATGTAATCAACCCGTTTACTCCGGAAGCCTGTTTCGATTTCGACCTGTTCAAGAAACATGTCGCATTGGCACAACGGATCATGGACGACATTATAGATCTGGAGCTGGAGAAGATCGAACGCATTCTTGAAAAGATTGGCGCCGACCCGGAAAGCGAAGAAATCAAGGGAACAGAACGGCACCTGTGGAAAAAGATCTATCACAAATCAGGATTAGGACGCCGTACAGGGGTAGGCATCACAGCAGAAGGCGATATGCTGGCGGCCATGGGACTGCGCTACGGCACAGAAGAAGCGACTGAATTTTCAGAAAAAGTACACAAGACCGTTGCTATCGAAGCATACCGCTCATCGGTAAATATGGCCAAGGAACGGGGCGCTTTCCAGATATATGACACGGAACGTGAAAAAAACAATCCTTTCATAAACCGCATCAAAGAAGCAGACCCGGAACTTTATGAGGAAATGGCCAAGTACGGCCGACGTAACATTGCCTGCCTGACTATCGCCCCCACAGGGACAACCAGCCTGATGACACAAACCACTTCCGGCATTGAGCCTGTATTCATGCCTGTCTATAAACGCCGCCGAAAAGTAAACCCCAACGACGCGAATGTACATATCGACTTCGTGGACGAGACCGGTGACGCATTCGAAGAATACGTGGTATTCCACCACAAGTTCCAGACATGGATGAAAACGAACGGCTATAACCCTGACAAGAGATATACTCAGGATGAGATTGATGAACTGGTGAAAAAATCACCTTATTATAAGGCGACCTCAAATGATGTGGACTGGCTGATGAAAGTCAAAATGCAGGGCCGTATCCAGAAATGGGTAGACCATTCCATCAGTGTCACTATCAACCTCCCGAACAACGTGGACGAAGACCTCGTAAACCGCCTGTATGTGGAAGCATGGCGGTCCGGCTGCAAGGGCTGCACGGTGTATCGCGACGGCTCACGCGCCGGTGTACTGATCGCGGCTCAGAAAGACAGTAATAAGAAAGAAGAGGAAGAATGCCGCTGCAAGCCACCTCAAGTGGTGGAAGTGCGTCCCAAAGTACTGGAGGCGGATGTGGTACGTTTCCAAAACAATAAGGAAAAATGGGTCGCATTTGTCGGTCTCCTTAATGGACATCCGTATGAGATATTCACCGGTCTGCAGGACGACGAAGAAGGCATTGTACTGCCGAAATCCGTCACCCACGGACGCATCATCAAGAACTACGATGAAGCCGGTGTAAAGCACTATGACTTCCAGTTCGAGAACAAACGGGGCTACAAGATGACAATAGAAGGATTGTCCGAACGTTTCAATAAAGAATACTGGAACTATGCGAAACTTATTTCCGGTGTACTGCGCTGGAGGATGCCTATCGAGCAGGTCATCAAACTGGTAAGCTCACTGCAATTCGACAATGAAAACATCAATACCTGGAAAAGTGGTGTGGAACGCGCCCTGAAGAAATATGTACAGGACGGCACAGAAGTGAAAGGCATGAAATGTCCGAACTGCGGACACGAGACCTTGGTATACCAGGAAGGCTGCCTCATCTGCAAAACCTGCGGTTCTTCACGCTGCGGATAACTGCACCCCCATCCTTAACGACACGAAAAGACGGATTACGCTCTTGCTTATGAAGCCTTCATTGACTTCCGGGAGAGTAATCCGTCTTTACAATATTCCATTCCAACAAAAAAACGACCTGCCCACAGAAAAGACAATGAAAGAAACTGAAATGTACATTCACCTGAAAGGATTGAAACTTTTCGCTTATCACGGTGTACTGCCCCAAGAAAATAAAGTAGGTGCCGAATACACCATCAATCTGAGCCTGAAAACAGATTTCAGCAAAGCGGCGGAAAATGACCGGCTGGAAGATACAACAGACTATTCAAAAGTGTTTGACACGGTCAAAAAAGAAATGAAAGTTCCATCCAGACTACTGGAACATGTAAGTTACCGCATCGCCCGGCATATCTTTCAGGATTTTCCTGAAATCACGGAAATACGTATCGGATTATACAAACAGAATCCTCCGATGGGTGCGGACTGTGAACAAACTGGTATAGAATCCATTTACACAAAAACAGATGAAATATGAAACGACTGGCTATTTTTGATCTTGACGGAACACTGATCGACACGATTGCCGACCTTGCCACAGCAACCAACCACGCGCTCACACAGTTCGGATATCCGACCCATACAGTGGACGAATACCGTTTCTTTGTAGGGAACGGCATTAACAAGCTCTTTGAAAGGGCATTGCCAGAAGGTGAGAAATCACAGGAAAACATTCTGAAAATACGGGCGGAATTCGTTCCTTTCTACAACATCCACAATGCGGACCTGAGCCGTCCCTATCCGGGCATCCATCAAATGCTGTCCGCATTACAGAAAGCAGGCATGAGACTGGCTGTAGCATCAAACAAATACCAAGAAGCCACCGTAAAACTGATCAGCCAATACTTTCCGGACATCCGGTTTACCGCTGTATTCGGTCAAAGGGAAGGGGTTCCGACAAAACCCGACCCACAAGTCATCGAGGAGATCATCCGCATGGCAGATGTGAATAAAACCACCACGGTCTACATCGGCGACTCCAGTGTAGATATGGAGACAGGAAGAAACGCCCGGGTAACCACCATCGGTGTCAGTTGGGGGTTCCGGCCACGCACTGAACTCGAAGCGTACCATCCCGACTTCATCGCGGACTGCAGCAACGATATTCTGCATTTCCTGCAGATAGAAAAATAAAAACAGAAAGGCATTCAAGAGAAAATCTCCTGAATGCCTTTTTGCAGTAGCGGGACCCGGGATTGAACCGGGGACCTCATGATTATGAATCATGCGCTCTAACCAGCTGAGCTATCCCGCC
>DWVR01000086.1 GCA_019120125.1 Candidatus Phocaeicola excrementigallinarum
GAAGCGGAGGCTTCCCCTTTATTTTTTGTATTGCTGAATGACCCTTCCGAGTTGGTTGCCTTCCTCCTCCGCCCTTTCCGCTACGCTCCAAGAACGGAGGAGGAAGGTTGCACTTCTATCTTGAATCTATACTTTGTTGCCATATAAAGACAACAAGAACGTGAAATCAAACGAAACATTTTCGCGGTGCCGGCAGCCGCCGTGCTGCCGGCACCGGGGAACGGAAAATGAATAAATGCAAGCGTCCTTTGAAAGATTTTGTGTGGGAAGGGGATTGTTTTGACAAAAAGTAGCTAACTTTGCAACATAAACTATAATACAATAAATTATGGCATTAGAAATTAAAGCAATCCCCACGCTGAAAGGCAAGGAAGCCGAACGTTTCGTGAAAGAGGCGGACAAGGCTTACCAGAGCAAGGAGAAGACTGATTTCAGCAAGCAGGTGAAGATAGCCCGTGCCATATTGAAAAAAGCCAATATGCTATAAGCATGGGGTTCCTGTTAGACAAATGCAGCTTCTCACCGTTGGACGAGGAAGTCATCGCGGAATGCCGCCCTTTCTCGTGTGGCAACGCCGACTTGGACGAGTTCTTCCAGCATGATGCTCCGCTTTACAGCAAGCAGATGCTGGGCAAGAGCTATTGTTTCAGGTTGGACGAGGACTCTTCTGTCATTGTCTGCGCTTTTACGCTTTCCAATGACAGCATTCGCGTGGATATGCTGCCGAACAGCAGGGAAAAGAAAGTGCGGAAGAACATTCCACGTTCCAAACAGATGCGTCGTTATCCGGGTGTGTTGATAGGACGGTTGGGCATCAACGTGGACTTCGCCCATCGCGGCATAGGCAGCGAGCTGATGGAGTTCATCAAGTCGTGGTTCTTGGATACCGGCAACAAGACAGGATGTCGCTTCCTTATCGTGGATGCCTACAACGAGGAGATACCGTTGGGGTATTACCAAAAGAACGGCTTTGCCTTCTTGTTTTCCAGCGAGAGCCAGGAAGCGGAGAATACCGGTTTTGACAAGGACATGAAATTGCGGACGCGGCTGATGTACTTTGACTTGATTTCATTGGTCGGTGAATAAGAGTGACATTGACCCCTTGTGTGACTGGCAAAGGCACTCCCTTTTCTACACAATTTCTTTCATCACACGCTTGTTGCCATATAAAGACAACAAGAACGATGAACATCAAACGAAACATTTTCGCGGTGCCGGCAGCCGCTGTGCTGCCGGCATCCTGTAGCCATAACGAAGTGATGTGGATATCGCCAGCGTCAGCCTGCACTTTTATCCTTTTGGGAGACAGGTGTTTCCCGTCCATCCTCCGCACAGCGCGGCCGTCACTCCCAACGCCACACTTGCGGTGACATAGGCCAGAAACGGGAGGTAGCTACCCTGGCGGAGCATGCCGAGACCCTCGTGGCTGAAGGTGGAGAAGGTGGTGAACCCTCCGCACAGACCGGTGGTGAGGAAAAGACGGGTCTCTTCGGAAAGTCCGAGACGTGCGGAGAGCGCGTAGAACAGTCCGATGAGGAAGCTTCCCGCCACGTTGACGCCAAGAGTGGCCCAAGGGAACGTGAAGGGGGTGATGTGGAGGTGGAGGAACGACTGCACGCCGTAGCGCATCAGGCTTCCGAGGCCTCCTCCCAGAAAAACCGCGATAAGTATCCTTGTCATATCCGTGTGTGGTTGAGAAAAGTCCGCGCAAAGATAGGCATTCGTGGCGGAACTCAAACATTTTTAAGCTTTATATGTGAATTTGAAAAGAATTAATTTGTACTTTTGCGCCGTATGAGCAGAATTTTAGCGATAGATTACGGAAGAAAACGTACAGGCATAGCGGTGACCGACCCGATGCAGATCATAGCCAACGGGCTGACCACGGTGCCCACGCACAAGCTTGTGGACTTCCTGCTCGACTATGTGGGGCGGGAGAAGGTGGAACGTATCGTCGTGGGCCATCCCAAGCAGATGAACAATGAGGACTCGGAAAGCATGAGGTATATCGTGCCTTTTCTCAACCGCCTGAAGAAGGTGCTCCCCGAAATCCCCGTGGAACTGGTGGACGAGAGGTTCACTTCCGTGCTGGCGCACCAGGCCATGATTGACGGGGGGCTGAAGAAGAAGGCCCGGCAGAACAAGGCGCTGGTGGACGAGATCAGTGCGACCATCATCCTGCAATCCTACCTCGAATCAAGAAGATTTTAAACCAACAATAAGACAGAGACTACAATGATTCTACCGATTTATGTATACGGCCAGCCTGTGCTGAGACAGGAGGCGGAAGACATCACTCCCGATTATCCGGAACTGAAAACCCTGATAGCAAACATGTTTGAGACAATGGACCGTGCCGACGGCGTGGGGCTGGCGGCTCCGCAGGTGGGACTGCCTGTCCGTGTGGTGGTGATCGACCTCGACGTGCTATCGGACGACATGCCGGAGTTCAAGGACTTCAAGCGGGCCTACATCAACCCGCATATCGTGGAGAGGGGCGACCACATAGTGTCGATGGACGAAGGCTGCCTGAGCCTACCGGGCATCCATGAGAGCGTGAAGCGTCCCGACCGCATCCGTGTGCAGTATCTCGACGAGGAGATGAAGCCGCACGACGAGTGGGTGGAAGGCTATCTGGCAAGGGTGATGCAGCATGAGTTCGACCATCTGGACGGAGTGATGTTCATCGACCATCTGTCGGCCCTCCGCAAGCAGATGATCCGCGGGAAACTCAACAATATGGTGAAAGGAAAAGCCCGTTGCTCATATAAGGTGAAGGTCGTGAAATGATAAGAAGGCTCCTATACATATTATATATAGGCATGTGTGTTCCCGGTCTGCTCCCCGCGCAGATCAATACCGACAGGGTGATGACGATCGGGAAGAACGCTCTTTATTTTGAGGACTATGTCCTTTCGATACAATATTTCAACCAGGTGATCAACGCCCGGCCGTATCTGGCGGAGCCTTTTTTCTACAGGGGGCTCGCCAAGATGAACCTTGACGACTATCAGGGGGCTGAGGCGGATTGCAACGAGGCGCTGGAGCGCAACCCGTTTGTGGTGAACGCGTATCAGGTGAGGGGCATCTCGCGCATCCGGCAGGGAAAGTACGCGGAGGCCATCAGCGACTATGAGAGGGCGCTGGATCTGGATCCTGAGAATGTCAGCCTGTGGCATAATCTGGCCTTGTGCCGCATCCACGAGAAGGACTATGCGGTGGCGAAGGCCGACCTCGACACGCTGATCCGGATCTCGCCGCGGTATACCGACGCGTATCTGATGCGTACGGAAGTGTCGCTGAAGCAGAAGGACACGCTTCAGGCCATGACCGACGCCGACAGGGCCATCCAGATGGACCGGTATAATCCGGACACGTGGGCCTCGAGGGGGATGCTTTTCCTTCAGCGGCAGAAGTATGCCGACGCCGAGTCGGACCTGACGGAGGCGATACGCCTTTCCGTGCGCAACGCGGGGCTCTACATCAACCGCGCGCTGGCAAGGTATCACCAGAACAACCTGAGGGGCGCGATGTCCGACTACGACCTGGCGCTCGACGTGGAGCCGGGCAATTTCATCGGCCACTATAACCGCGGCCTGCTCCGCGCGCAGGTGGGCGACGACAACCGTGCCATCGAGGACTTCGACTTCGTGCTGCAGGTGGAACCCGACAACATGATGGCCACGTTCAACCGCGGACTGCTGCGTGACCGCACGGGCGACTACCAAGGGGCCGTGGAGGATTATTCCGCCGTGCTCGGCGAATATCCCGACTTTCTGCTGGGCTACCAGTACCGCGCCGCCGTGCTCCGGAAACTGGGTGACCTGAAAGGGGCGGACGCCGACGAGTTCAAGGTGCTGAAGGCACGGCTGGACGCGCAGAACGGCAAGCGGCAGACGGCCTCGAACAACGGCGAAAAGACCCGCAAGCAGTCGGACAAGAACGTGGAGAACTTCCGCAAGATCATGGTGGCCGACAATGAGGACGAGCAGAGCCGCTACAAGACCGACTACCGTGGACGGGTGCAGGACCGCAACGTGAACATCCTTCCTCAACCGATGTTCGCCCTGACCTATTACGAGCGGCGGGAGGAGGTGAGACGTCAGATAAACTATTACAAGGGCATCGACGACCTCAACGGCCGGCATGTGCTTCCGCATCAGCTGCTGATCACCAACGCCGAGGCCTCGCTGACCGAAGAGCTCGTGAAACAGCATTTCGCGTCCATCGACGAGCAGACGGCCGCCATCGTGAGGGAACCCGGCAACGCGCTCCATTATTATGCCCGTGCCCTCGATTTCTATCTGGTGCAGGACTTCGACAACGCCCTGTCCGATCTGGACGAGGCCATCCGGTGCGATTCGGCCTTCATGCCGGCCTATTTCAGCCGGGCGCTGATCTACTACAAGCAGCTGGAATACCGCAAGCGCGACAAGAACTATGAGGTGGAGATGAAGCTGGAGAAGGAGTATCAGGTGCGCGCCTACGACTACAACAAGGTGAAGGACGATCTGGACAAGGTGATCCGTCTGGCGCCCGACTTCGTGTATGCCTACTACAACCGTGGCAACATCCTGACCGCCATGAAGGATTACCGCGGCGCGCTGGCCGACTACACGAAAGCCATCGAGCTGGACCCGCGTTTCGCCGACGCCTATTTCAACCGCGGACTGACCAACATCTTCCTGGGCAACAACACGCAGGGAATCCGTGACCTGAGCAAGGCGGGTGAGCTGGGCATCTTCTCGGCCTATAACATCATCAAGCGGTTTACGGCCGTTCCTGAAAAATAAAAAAGGAAAGTGAGATAAAATAAAAAGTTTTATATAATTTTGTGCGCAATAACATAAACAATTACAGACACTATGGTTAAGATAACTTTTCCCGACGGCTCCGTGCGCGAGTATAATGACGGAGTGACGGGTCTGCAGATCGCAGAAAGTATCAGCTCCCGTCTGGCGCAGGATGTGTTGGCCTGCGGCGTGAACGGTGAGACTGTGGACTTGAGCCGTCCGATTAACGAAGACGCTGATTTTGTTCTCTATAAGTGGGATGACGAACAGGGCAAGCATGCTTTCTGGCATACCAGCGCCCACCTGTTGGCCGAGGCGCTGCAGGAGCTTTATCCGGGCATCCAGTTCGGTATCGGTCCCGCCATCGAAAACGGATT
The DNA here is from genome assembly GCA_019120125.1 of Candidatus Phocaeicola excrementigallinarum. GTDB lineage: Bacteria > Bacteroidota > Bacteroidia > Bacteroidales > Bacteroidaceae > Phocaeicola > Phocaeicola excrementigallinarum. Next base: position 5,171 of record DWVR01000086.1, read on the forward strand.
CTATTATGATGTGGATCCGGGAGACGGCGTGGTGATCAAGGAAAGTGACCTGCCTGCCATCGAGAAGAAGATGACGGAACTGGCCGCCCGCAAGGAAGAGCTGGTGCGGAAGAGCATCTCGAAGGACGACGCGCTGAAGATGTTCGGCGAGAGAGGCGAGACTTACAAGTGTGAGCTGATCTCCGAACTGGAGGACGGGCACATCACTACCTATACGCAGGGAAGCTTCACCGACCTCTGCTGCGGACCGCACCTGCTGTCGACGGCTCCCATCAAGGCCATCAAGCTGCTGTCCGTGGCCGGAGCCTACTGGAGGGGTCAGGAGGACCGCAAGCAGATGACGCGTATCTACGGTATCACTTTCCCGAAGAAGAAGATGCTCGACGAATATCTGGTGATGCTGGAAGAGGCCAAGAAACGCGACCACCGCAAGATCGGCAAGGAAATGGACCTGTTCATGTTCTCCGACATGGTGGGCAAGGGTCTGCCCATGTGGCTGCCGAAAGGTACCGCCCTGCGTATCCGTCTGCAGGATTTCCTGCGCCGCATCCAGGCACGCTACGACTATCAGGAGGTGATGTGCCCGCCCATCGGCAACAAGATGCTGTATGTCACTTCCGGCCACTATGCGAAGTACGGCAAGGACTCGTTCCAGCCGATCCATACCCCGGAAGAAGGGGAGGAGTACTTCCTGAAGCCGATGAACTGTCCGCACCACTGTACGATCTACAAGAATTCCCCGCGCTCGTACCGCGACCTGCCGTTGCGCATCGCCGAGTTCGGTACGGTGTGCCGCTATGAGCAGAGCGGTGAGCTGCACGGACTGACCCGTGTGCGCAGCTTCACGCAGGACGACGCGCACATCTTCTGCCGTCCCGACCAGGTGAAGGACGAGTTCCTCCGCGTGATGGACATCATCTCCATCGTGTTCAAGTCAATGAACTTCGAGAACTTCGAGGCACAGATCTCCTTGCGCGACAAGGTGAACCGTGAGAAGTATATCGGTAGTGACGAGAACTGGGAAAAGGCGGAGCAGGCCATTGTGGAGGCTTGTGAGGAGAAAGGGCTGAAGGCGAAGGTGGAATACGGCGAGGCCGCGTTCTACGGTCCGAAACTCGACTTCATGGTGAAGGACGCGATCGGACGCCGCTGGCAGCTGGGCACCATCCAGGTGGACTATAACCTGCCGGAACGCTTCGATCTGGAGTACATGGGTTCCGACAACCAGAAACACCGTCCGGTGATGATCCACCGTGCGCCGTTCGGCTCCATGGAACGCTTCGTGGCCGTGCTCATCGAGCATACCGCCGGCAAGTTCCCGTTGTGGCTGACCCCCGACCAGGTGGCCATCCTGCCCATCTCCGAGAAGTTCAACGACTATGCGGACAAGGTGCGCATGGAACTCAAGAAGTACGACATCCGCGCCATTGTGGATGAACGCAACGAGAAAATCGGCCGCAAGATCCGCGACAATGAGATGAAACGCATTCCTTACATGCTGGTTGTAGGCGAAAAAGAGGCCGAAAACGGAGAAGTGGCTGTCCGCAAACAGGGTGAAGGCGACAAGGGAGTGATGAAAATCGAAGATTTTGCAAAAAATATTGCGGAAGAAGTTCATAATATGATAAATAAATGGTAAATTTGCACCCACTTTGCGGCGGCATTGGATGCCGCCGTGAGGTGGAACGCAAAATAAAATAATTTATAATTCAAAAAACAAACAGGAAGATCAAAGTTTTAATGAAAAATGACTCTTTAAAAGGGCAACATCGAATCAATGAACAGATTCGGGCCAAAGAAGTACGTATTGTGGGAGATAATATTGAATCGGCCGTCTATCCGATCGCTCAGGCTCTGAGAATCGCGGAAGAACACGAGGCCGACCTTGTAGAGATTTCACCCAACGCTGTCCCTCCGGTTTGCAGAATTATAGATTATTCCAAATTCCTTTACCAGCTGAAAAAGCGTGCGAAGGAGCAGAAGGCGAAACAGGTGAAGGTCAACGTGAAGGAAATCCGTTTCGGACCTCAGACGGACGACCACGACTATAACTTCAAGCTGAAACATGCCATCGGATTCCTGCAGAACGGCGACAAGGTGAAGGCTTACGTGTTCTTCAAGGGCCGTTCGATTCTGTTCAAGGAACAGGGAGAGGTGCTTCTCCTGCGCTTCGCCAATGACCTGGAAGAATATGCGAAGGTGGAACAGATGCCGTTGCTGGAAGGTAAAAGAATGACAATCGCGCTTTCTCCCAAGAAGCCGGGGACGAAAAAGGCCGTGAAGCCTGCCGCCGCGCCGGCCGGAAAGGGTGAGCCGAAAGAAAAGACAGAAGAATGAGAAAGTGCGTAACGCGCCGGTATAGTGCGTTGCCACGCTGAATACTAATAATTAAAAATTAAACAAGATGCCAAAAGTTAAGACTAACTCCGGTGCCAAAAAAAGATTCGCTCTTACCGGAACGGGTAAAATTAAGAGAAAACACGCTTATCACAGTCACATCCTGACCAAGAAGACAAAGAAGCAGAAAAGAAATCTTGTCCACACGGGTCTGGTAGACAGCGCCAACAAGAGACAGGTGAAGGAACTTCTTTGTTTGCGTTAATCTTTGTGAAGCGTAAGAGTATCATTTAATTTATTAACCGAATGCATTAGCTTCAAGTCCGGTTGGAAAATATCGGCGCTAACATTCAAAAACTTATTAAAACTATGCCAAGATCAGTAAATCATGTTGCTTCCAGAGCAAGAAGAAAGAAAATTTTGAAGTTGACCAGAGGTTACTTTGGTGCAAGAAAGAACGTTTGGACCGTTGCCAAGAACACATGGGAAAAAGGTTTGACTTATGCATATCGTGACCGCAAGAACAAGAAACGTAACTTCCGCGCGTTGTGGATCCAGCGTATCAACGCTGCCGCCCGTCTGGAAGGTATGTCATACTCTCAGTTGATGGGTGCACTGCACAAGGCAGGCATCGAAATCAACCGCAAGGTATTGGCTGACCTGGCAATGAACCACCCTGAAGCATTCAAGGCTATCGTTGCCAAAGTGAAGGCCGCTTGAGATCGAGAAATCCGAGAGACTTTAAAATTATGAAAAGGTATCGCTTTGCGGTACCTTTTTTTATGCCTGATATTTTGCAGATTCAAAAAATTGTCGTACATTTGTAATACAAAAATGAAGCCGTACTTGCAGAATCGGGAAACTCATCAAATTATATGAAATACCGAGAACAGCTTCAACCTCCAATGGCGGGCCACGCCTTCGGGTAGCATTCATGCCGGTGGATTACAAAGGGGGTGAGCACTCAAATCTTGTTTATCGGAGTTTCGTCACGCCTCGGGTGCGGCTTCTCTTTTTTCTCATAAGACGGGGAATCCTGGTTGGCATACGCTCAGGATTCCCCGTCTTTTTTTGTGCGGTGATGTGTATTGGTTTAAACTTTTTTAAAAGAGGTCGGTATGATTCTATATTTTTCAGGAACAGGAAATTCGCGTGAGGTGGCCGGATGTCTCGGCCGGATATCGGGCGAGAAGGTGTTGCCGCTGTTGGAGGTGGCTGGCGGCGGTAAGGATGCCCTTGTCCTGCAGGAGGGGGAAGCCTTGGGTTTTGTGTTTCCCGTCTATTCGTGGGGACCTCCTCCCGTGGTGCTTGAGGCGTTGGAGCGGATAAGGATTGAGGGTGTGCCGGAGTATGTGTATTTTGTCTGCACGTGTGGTGACGATACGGGGAAGACGGCCGACATTTTCAGGAAGGCGGTGTCGCGCAAAGGGTGGACTTGTGCGGCGGGATTTTCGGTGACGATGCCCAACACGTATGTCTGCCTTCCCGGATTCGACGTGGATTCGCGTCGTCTTGCCGGCCTGAAACTGAAAAGCATGGAGGGGAGGATGGAGTTCATCGCCTCGTGCGTCAAGGCCCGTAAGCGTATGACCGACTGCCACGAGGGGATATTCCCCCGCTTGAAATCGTATCTTGTCCGTCCGTTCTTCAACCGGTATATGACCTCACCGGACGCTTTTCGTGCGACAGACGCCTGTGTCTCGTGCGGTAAATGTGTGAGGGTGTGCCCCATGCGCAACATCCGTCTGGTGGAGGGCCGTCCGGTGTGGGGAGCGGACTGTGCCATGTGTCTGGCCTGCTACCACCATTGTCCGGAGCATGCCGTCGGCTACGGCAATGCGACCAAGGGGAAAGGGCAGTACACCCCCGGAATGTTCATGCCGGGAAAGAAAGCGTGAACCGGCTTCCTTTGTCGGGGCGGGAATCCACGGAGATCTGTCCGCCGTGAAGGATGACTATCTGCTTGCAGAGTGCCAGTCCGATGCCCGACCCGCCGGGCTTGGTGGTGAAGAACGGCACGAAAATCCTTCCGGTCACTTCGGGGAGCATCCCTTCTCCGTTGTCGCTGACCGTAAACTTCCATTCCTTACCCGATATTGAGGCGCCGATCTCGATGTGTGCGCCGGCTGTATTCCGGCAAGCCTCCAATGCGTTCCTTATCAGGTTGATGAATACCTGCTCCATCTGTCCCCGGTCGGCTTTCCAGTGGGGGAGACTGTCGGGGCAACTGAAGGTGAGGGCCGTTTCTCCGGCAAAGAGTTGCTGCAGGTCGTTGAAGAAGTCACGCACCTTGATGTCTGTTCTTACGGGTTGCGCGATTCTGGTCAGTTTTCTGTAGTTTTCCACGAATTCCAGCAGTCCCTTGCTCCGCCGGCGTATCACTTGCAGGCCTTGCCGCATCTGGGAGCGGGCACGTCCGTCGGACGATTCGGTCAGGCTGCGTTCGCTCAGTGTGTCGGCCAGAGAGATGATGGGCGTGATGGAGTTCATGATCTCGTGTGTCAGCACGCGGATGAGTTTCCGCCATGCCTCCATCTCGGTGTGCTCCAGTGCCGTATGGATGTTTTTCAGGCTGACCAGCCATTGGCTTTTTCCTTTCAGATAGATTTCCGTGACCGATACGCTCAGGTCGGTGGGGACCGGAGTGTGGGGGAGATGTACCACAGTCTGTCGGTTCCTGATGGCGGAGATGATTTCTTCGGGCAGGACTCCGCGGTTGTCCAGCATGAGCCGGGCCGCCTTGTTCATCCATTCCGTGCGTCCGTCCGGATAGCATACCACTACCGCCGTGTCCACCCGGTCCAGCAGGTTCTCGTAATACTGGTGTTTGGTCTCTTCGTCGTTCATGCGGATGCGGATAGCCTTCAATGCTGCCGACAGGTCCTCGGCCAGTTGCCGGGTCTCCTTGTCGCCGAAGGCCGGACATGCCAGCTGCGAGAGGTCGTTGCCACGCATGCAGTCCACGATGCGCCGCATCAGCCGGATCTGCCGGGTCTGCATCCGGTAGAGGCTGACGCAGAGGGAGATGACTGCGGCGGATGAGGTTACGGCACAGAACCAGAGGCCGTGCATGAGGGTACAGACACCTGCCGCGACGGCTACAAGCAGACCGGCTATATGGAAGGTCAGTGAGGCGGCGTAACTTCTCATAATCCCAGTTTTTCTATTTTCCGGTATAGGGCGAAGCGGGTGATGCCCAACAGTTCCGCCGCCCGGGTCATGTTTCCCTGGCTGGCGCGCATGGCCTTTTCCACCGCTTTCCGTTCCAGTTTCTCCAGATTCAGCTCCTCGTCCGTGTCCTCCGGCTTTTCCGTACCGATGGAAGGGAAAAGGAAATCGCTCGGGCGGAGCAGGGCGTTCTCGCTCAGGATGACCGCCCGTTCCAGTGTGTGCTGCAGTTCGCGCACATTGCCCGGCCAGCTGTATTTCAGCAGCTTGCTCTTCGCCTCACGGGTGAGTCCTTTCACTTCCTTATGGTATTTCCGGTTGTATCCGTCCAGGAAATGTTCCGCCAGCAGCAGGATGTCGTCTCCCCGTTCTCTCAGCGGCGGGATGCGCAGTTCGATGGTGTTGATGCGGTAGAGCAGGTCCTGGCGGAAACTTCCCTCCGCCACCCGTTTGTGGAGGTCGGCGTTGGTGGCGCAGATCAGCCGCACGTCAATCTGTGTCGGCTCCACCGCCCCCAGCCGCACGGTCTGCCGTTTCTCGATGGCGGTGAGCAGCTTGGCCTGCATGGGCAGGGAGAGGTTTCCTATCTCGTCGAGAAAGAGCGTGCCTCCCGAAGCGATTTCCATCCGTCCCGGCTTTGCCTTGCGCGCGTCGGTGAAGGCCCCCTTTTCGTAGCCGAACAGCTCGCTCTCGAAAAGCTGTTCGGGGATGCTTCCCAGGTCGATGGTCACGAAGGCCGCTTCCTGCCGGGGAGAGAAATGCTTCAGCATGCGTGCCACGAGGTCTTTCCCCGTACCGTTCTCGCCGAGAATCAGGATATTGGCGTCCGTGTCGGAGAGCTTGAAGATGGTTTCCTTCACCTTCCGTATGACGGGCGAGTCGCCGATGAGCTCGGGCAGCCCGTCGTCGGCTCTGAGGGCGAGCATCTGCGCCTGCAGTCTCCCCACTTCCTTGCGCGAGCGGCTGAGCTTCAGGGCCGACGAGAGAGTGGCGAGCAGCTTCTCCTTTTCCCACGGTTTCGACACGAAATCGGTGGCTCCCTCCTTGATGGCGCGGACCGCCTTGTCGGTGTCGGCATAAGCGGTCATGAACACCACCACGGCCTGCGGGTCGGTCCGCAGAATCTCGTCCAGGCAGTCGAAGCCCTCCTGTCCGCTGATGGCGTCACGCCGGAAGTTCATGTCGAGCAGGATGACATCGGGCTTGAAGGTGGCCATGAAATGTCCGATGCGCGAGGGCTGGGTGGTCACTTTCACCTTTTCCATATAGGGCTCGAGCAGCAGGTTGAGGGCGAAGAGCACGTCCTCGTTGTCGTCGACAATCAGTATTTTTCCTTTTTCTTCCATGAGTCTGTATAAGGTTGATGGGCAAAGATACGGATTTTCCGCTTGTGTTGTATGTGCGGTTCCGCACGGAAAATGTGTGGTTCCGCACGGCGAAGTCTTGCGGTGCGTTCGCTTATCTTGCTGATGGATAGTCTGTTGTCTGTGTGGCACGGATTTTGACCTGCTGAAGGTGAATTATTATGTGATGAAAGATGAGACGATTGTTATGGATGATATGCCTGGGACTTTCCCTGCCGGCGGAGGCGGATGCCGGACGGCTTACGCTGCGCGATGCCATCCGCATGGCACAGGCGCATTCGCCCGAGGCACAGGCGGCGGAGCATACGTACCGGGCGGCCTACTGGAGCTACCGTTCGTTCCGGGCGAATTATCTGCCGGAAGTGAATCTGGTGTCGTCGCCCTATCTGAACCGGCAGATCAACCGGGTGACGCAGCCCGACGGCACGGAGCAGTTTATCCGGCAGAACCAGTTGATTACGGATCTGGGGCTGCAGGTCAGCCAGAACATCTGGTTCACGGGCGGCAATCTGTTCGTGCAGACCTCCACGCAGCGGATGGATGAGCTGGGCAGTTCTTTCACTTCCTACAACTCGCAGCCGGTGACCGTGGGCTACCAGCAGTCGCTTTTCGGCTACAATTCGCTGAAGTGGGACCGCCGCATTGAGCCGGTGCGCTTCCGGGAGGCGAAAAAGACGTATGCCGAGACGCTGGAGCTGATCGCCTCGAAGACGTGTGAGCTGTTTTTCGACCTTGCCACGGCACAGGCGAACCTGGACATCGCGCGGTCGAACTACGCCTCGGCGGACACGCTCTACCGGTATGCCCGTGGGCGGTACAACATCGGCAGCATCACGGAAAACGAGATGCTCCAGCTGGAGGTGAACCGTCTGAACGAGGAGACAAACATGATGAAGGCGCGCATTGAGGTGGAGGATGCCATGCTGACTTTCCGCTCATTTCTGGGAATACGTGAGGAGACCGCGGTGGAGGTGGTGCCGGACGACAGCGTGCCGCGCTTCGAGGTGCCGCTCGGGGAGGCGTTGGAGCAGGCGTATCTCCACAGTCCGGAGCCGGACATGTACCGGAGGATGAGGCTGGAAAGCAGGAGCGCGCTGGCGCAGGCACGGGCAAGCCGGGGATTGAAGGCGGACCTGTATCTGCGGTTCGGTCTGTCGCAGACGGCCGGACGGCTGAAGGATTCATGGCGCAGTCCGCTCGACCAGCAGTATGTGAGCCTGTCGCTGGTGGTGCCCATTCTCGACTGGGGACGCGGACGGGGCAAGGTGCGGGTCGCGAAGTCGAACGTGGCACTGGTGGAGACGCAGACTGAACAGGGCATGAACGATTTTGAGCTGAACGTACGGAAGATGGTGCGGCAGTTCAACCTGCAGGCGCGTCAGGTGGAAGTGGCGGCACGTACGGACGACACGGCACGCCGCCGCTATGAGGTAGCTCTCCGGCTGTACCTGATGGGCAAGTCGACCGTCCTCGACCTGAACGCGGCGACCACGGAAAAGGACGCGGCGCGGCGCAACCATATCGAAGCGATGAAGACGTACTGGACACTCTACTACGGTTTGCGCAGCATGACACAGTACGACTTCGAGCACGGCTGTCCGCTGACGGAAAACCTGCCGGACATCTAAGCTTATTAATTATTAATTATTAATTATTAATTGTTAATTGTCAATTCTTCATTCTTAATTCTTCATTCTTAATTTTAAAAGGAAGTGGATATACAACTGAAAAAGAAACCCTGGTATGTGCGCCACCGCTACCGTCTGGTGGCGGGTGTGGCCGCGATAGCCGGACTGGCTTACGTGATGGCGCTTGCCTCCGGTCCGCGCCGTCTGCGTGTCGATGCGGAGACGATACAGATAGCCGAAGTGAAAAACGGTGATTTTCTGGAGTATGTGGATGTGGAAGGCGTGGTGCATCCCATCCTGACCCTCATGGTCAACGTGCGCGAGGGCGGCAACGTGGAGCGTATCGTGGCCGAGGAAGGCAGTCTGATGAGGCGCGGCGACACCATCCTCACACTGACCAACCCCGACCTGATGCGCGACCTGGACGACCAGCGCGACGAGTGGGAGAAACAGCGCATCACGTATGAGGAGAAGGCCATCGAGATGGAGCAGCGCACCCTTACGCTCAAGCAGCAGGCACTGGAGGCGGAGTATGAGCTGGACAAGATCCGGAAGAGTTTCGCACTCGAGGAAGAGGAGTATAAGATGGGCATCCGCAGCAAGGCGCAGCTGGAGGTGTCGGCCGACGAGTTCCGCTACAAGACGGAGTCGACCCGTCTCAAGCTGCAGAGCCTGAAAAGCGATTCGGCCATGACTGTCATCCGCAAGGAACTGTTGCTCAACGACCGTGAGCGGGAGCGGAAGAAGTGGGAGCGGTCGCTGCGGAGGACGGAGGACCTGGTGGTGCGCGCTCCCGTCGACGGGCAGCTGAGCCTCGTGAAGGTGACCCCCGGCCAGCAGGTGGCCTCGGGCGAGCACATTGCCGAAGTGAAGGTGATGGACCGCTTCAAGATTCATGCCGCGCTGAGCGAGTACTACATCGACCGGGTGACGACGGGACTTCCCGCTTCGGTCACCTATCAGGGCAGGCGTTATCCGCTCCGGGTGAGCAAGGTGGTGCCCGAGGTGAAGGACCGCACCTTCGATGTCGATCTGGTGTTCACCGGCGAGATGCCCGACAACGTGCGTCTCGGCAAGAGCTTCCGGGTGCAGATCGAGCTGGGGCAGCCCGAAAAGACCGTGGTGATTCCGCGCGGCGACTTCTACCGGCAGACGGGAGGCAACTGGATCTTCAAGCTGGACGCGGACCGTACGCGGGCCGTGAAGGTGCCCATCGAGATCAGCCGCCAGAATCCGCGCCAGTACGAGATCACCGGAGGTTTGCAGCCCGGGGATTGGGTAGTTGTTGCAGGATATGATAACTTTGCGGATGCGGAAGAACTGGTGGTCAGATGAAGGCATGTGTCTGGTTGCCAGTGATGTGACAAGGATGGAAGAACACGGGAAAAACGCCTTGACGTTTTCCCCGAAACGTAAGGACGTTTTGTCCGGAACGTCTTGACGTTTTGCATGAAACGTAAGGGCGTTTTTCGGAAGGCTGTCCGGTGGTTGTTTTTTTAATTAAATTTTATGGATACGTTAAAATACATCTTACCTGAAGGTGCTGCTTGTCTCGTTTGTGGTGGCGGTGCCGCTGGCATGGCTGGCCATCCGTTGTTATACCGAGGGTTTCGTGCTGAAAGCTCCGCTTTCTCCGTGGATATTCGTCGCGGCCTTGCTGCTGGTGGCGGTCATCTCGCTGGGCACCGTCTGGTGGCAGGTGGGCAGGGCGGCACGTGTCAATCCGGTGGACGTGATGAAAGCGGAGTGAGACGATAAGGAAAGAATAGATGTCTGCCGTAGGGGCGTATCGCATACGCCCCGAAAACATCCACGTGGATAAGCGGGTGCATTCGGGCGTATGCGATACGCCCCTACAAGTAATCTGGTGGAATGTGGGCATTCATCCAAGGAAAGAATAAACTATAAACGATAAGACAAGATGATCAAGACAACGAATTTACAGAAGGTGTTCCGCACGGACGAGGTGGAGACCTGGGCATTGAACAATGTGAGCATTGAAGTGAAGGAAGGCGAGTTTGTGGCCATTATGGGGCCTTCGGGTTGCGGCAAGTCGACTTTGCTGAACATTCTCGGACTGCTGGACAACCCCACCGGCGGCGAATATTGGCTGAACGGCGTGGAGGTGTCGAAGTACACCGAGTCGCGGCGCACCTCGCTCCGCAAGGGGGTCATCGGTTTCGTGTTCCAGAGCTTCAACCTCATCGACGAGCTGAACGTGTATGAGAACATCGAGCTGCCGCTGCTCTATATGGGCGTTCCGGCGGCCGAACGCCGGCGCAGGGTGGAGGAGGCGATGGACCGCATGGCCATCGCCCACCGCTCGAAACATTTCCCCCAGCAGCTTTCGGGCGGACAGCAGCAGCGCGTGGCCATCGCCCGTGCCGTGGTGGCCGGTCCCAGGCTGATTCTGGCCGACGAGCCGACGGGAAACCTCGACTCGAAAAACGGCAAGGAGGTGATGGCGTTGCTCACCGAACTCAACCGGGAGGGGACTACCGTCGTGATGGTCACACACTCGCAGCACGACGCCGGTTATGCCGGACGCATCATCAATCTGTTCGACGGGCAGGTAGTGACGGAAGTGGCGATGTAAAACCTGATAATATTGTTCCGGATGATTGCGCATTATTTGAAAGTGGCCGTCAGGCAACTGCTGAGATACCCGGTGCAGAACCTTGTCAGCATCGTGGGACTGGCGGTGTGCTTGTTCTGTTTCGGTATCTCTTTGTATATCTGTCGTTTTGTAATGTCGGCCGACGAATGCTTTCCCCACAGGGAGCGTATTGCCGAAATCGCGATGAAGAGGCCCCACGGCAAGGACGACTTCAGCGGCATACCGGTGGAGCTGGTCGGCAGGATGCGGGGCATCGGATGGACGGAAGCGGAGGCGTTTACCTACGTGGCCTTTCCTGACGACCGTTCGTTTTGCATCGAGGTGAAGCCCGACGAGATGCTGCCCTTTGATCCGCTGCGGTGTATGGAGGTGGACACCTGCTTCCGTCAGGTGTTCGGGCTGGACATCGTGGCCGGTTCCTGGCAGACGGCCGCACGGACACCCAATGCCGTGATATTGTCGGAAAGTGAGGCGAGACGGATTTACGGTGACCGTGGGGGCGATGCCGTGGGAAAGCGGCTGGTGACCACCGCCAAGCTGCCGTTTTCTTCCCGGAAGGGCGGTGTGGCCTATACCGTGCAGGCCGTGATGGCCGACATCCCCTCCAACAACAGTCTGACGGATATGGAGCCTGTGGCGGCCCTGGTGCTGAACGATACGGACGGAAGGCTGCAGTGGCAGGGAAAGGACGTGACGGGCGGCAATGGTTACGCCTTGCTGAAAGGAGGGTCGGGAAGCCGGGAAAAGCTGGAGGCGGACATCCGCGACAGGGGACTGAGACAGTCGATGTTCGGCGAGGAGTATGAGGTGCGGATCTATCCTTTGGGCTATTCCTATTGGAAATACGGAGGCGCGAGATTCGTGGCGTGGATCACCTCCGTCACCGGTGTGCTGGTGCTTCTGGTGGGACTGCTCAATTTCTTCTATTTCCAGATAGGCGCGTTTCTCAACCGCAGCCGCGAGTACAGTCTCCGGCGGGTGTTCGGGGGGAGCGGCAGGCATCTGGCGGCGCAGCTTTTCACGCAGGCGGCGCTCACGGTGGCGATTGCGTTTCTGATGGTGTTCGTGCTGGTCGAGCTGTTTGCCCCCATGATGCGCTTCAGCGTGATGAATTTCCATGTGAGCGTCAATCCGTCGGTTCTGCAGTGGCAGTGCGTCCAGTATCTGCTGCTGGTGCTGGTATTCAGTTTTCTGGCCTGTCTGCTCACCGTGTGGCGTGCGTCCCGTACCCTCATCCAGACGGGCATCCGGGGGACGGCTTCCGGAAGCGGACGGCACCGCGTACGCAATGTCATGCTCGGCATCCAGTATTTCGTCTGCTGGATATTCATCTCGCTGGCGGCGGCTCTCTATCTGCAGGCCGACAAGACCACATCGGCGCTGTTCGGTACGCTGGACAAGAGGGAGAAGGCCGGCATACTGAGTGTTTCCCTCGACTATCCGTTTCTGGAGCAGGCCGGGAAGCTTGCCCTGGTGGAGCGGATGAGGCAGATTCCCGGGGTGGAGGATTGTCTGTTGGCCGACATCGCCTTTACCCGGGGTGTGTCGGGCAACGTGCTCTGTTCGCAGCCGCCCTCGCAGCCCGACGGGAACAAGGAATATGTGGTCAACATTCTTGCGGTGCCCCGGAATTTCTTCAGCTTCATGAACATGCCTGTCGTGCAGGGGCGTATGCCTGACGGCGATGGCGGGATGGTGGTGGACCGGACTTTCGGGCAGGATTTGCGCGAAAGGGACGGAACGGTTCCTTTGGGTGCCGTCTTTTACGACAATGCCGGAAGGTATACGGTGACGGGCATCTGTGAGCCGCTCGTGGCACATGCCTATCACGTGTCGTCCTATCCCGAATATTACGGAGGATATGCGTTCATTCTGTCCGACTTCCGGCAATACGTGGGTCACTGTTACCTGAAATGCGGCAAGGGGCAGGCGGATGAGGTGCGCCGCCGGGTGGAAGCCCTTCTGAAGCAGATATTCCCCTATACGGTGGAACCGCAGGTCACCACCTTCCTGGACGATATCGAGAAGGAACAGGGCATCGAAAGCATGCTGAAAGGAATCGTGCTTTTCCTGGCCGTCGTGTGCGTGGTGATCACGCTGCTGGGAGTGTATGCGGCCATCACCCTCGATACGGAGCGGCGGCGCAAGGAGGTGGCCGTCCGCAAGGTCAACGGCGCGGGTGTGGGACAGATCATGTGGCTTTTCGCCCGCACGTATGTCTGGATAGGGGGAGTGGCGGCCGTACTGGCTTTTCCGCTGGTATATGCGCTCTTGAGCCTTTGGCGGCGGCTGTACAGCATTTTCTTCCATTACGGGTTTGCGTTCTGGGCGTGCGTGCTGCTGTCTGTGGCGGCGGTGACGGCCCTGACCGTCGTGTTCCGTATTGTCCGTATCGCACGTGTCAATCCGGCGGAAGTGATAAAGAGTGAATGAACTGAACGGAAAAGGGGTCGGAAGCCGGTCCGGCGGAGACGATGAAGTCGGCAAGCGGTCAGAAGGCGATGTCGGGCACCGTGCTTTCGATGCGCTCCTCAATGCTGTCGGGCACTTTGGGGAAGAAATCGAGTCCGGTTTCTTCCTCTACCTTGTCCACTGTCACCATGTAGTTCTTCAGGTTCTGGTGGTGCGCCTTGTTGTCGAAGAGAAAACCCATCGCCATCGGGTTCTTGCGGTTGTAGATGAGCACCACCTTGAAAAAACGGTCGGGCACGGCCACGCGGCTCTTGCCGATACGTTTCGGCGACTTCGTGTCGTAGATGGGTCCGCAGGCGATGTGGACGGTGCCGTATTTCTCCGCCCATTTGCGGCACGACTCTTCCAGGTCGCCCCAGTCGTCGCGGTTCAGCTTGCGGTTCTGCGGACAGATGTTACTCATGTAGAACGATTCTTTCATGGCCCGGCTGCTCCATTTCATGTCGGCGGCCGGAGCCATGTGTCCCCGGTCATAGCCCGAGCGGGTATAGTCGGAAGTCGTGACGCGCGGTTCCGGCAGTTCGGGGTCGGGCAGGAACTTGTTGGTGCGCTCCTCGTCGCCTTCCGTTTCCTGTCGTGTCAGTTCCCATGCCACCCAGTTGGGTGTCTTGTAGAAGTTGTTGTACGACACGGTGTATCCCAGATGCCTGATGACCATCTCATCCCGTTTCCCGACAGTTTTGGGGATTTCCAGCTGCAGGGACAGGCCCGTATTGGCGGATGCCGTTTCCTCCGCTCCGGTTGTGCCGGTCTGGCTTCCGATGGCCTGGACCGTTTCCGTGGAGAACACCTTTTCTCTGTTCTGGTGGACATAGAGCGCTCCTGCGATGAGGATGACCAGCAGGATGAATCCTTTCAGTCCGCCGCCCGATTTCTTCTTTCCTTTTCTTGCCATGTCAGAGAAGTTTGAAACGCATCCGGAAGATGCCGTCGTTATAGTCGTGGCTGATGATTCTGAACGTGCCGATCTCGGAAGTGTTTTGCACGTGCGCGCCGATGCAGAGGCAGTCGTCGTAGTCGCCCACCTTCACCACGCGCACCGTGTCGGAAGCGTTTTCCGGCAGACGTTTCATGTCGAAGCGCTGTGCGGCCTCCTCCTGGGTGATGAACTCCGTGGTCACGTCCAGATGGCGTGCGATGGTTTCGTTGACGGTGTTTTCGATACGTGCGATGTCCTCATCGGTGGGAGGCTGGGGCAGGGCGAAGTCGAGCTTGCTTTTCTTCCGCTCGATATGCGCGGATACGGCCCGTCCGCATCCGAAAAGGTTCACCATTGTGCGGTTCACGATATGCTCGCACGTGTGCATGGGAGGATATTCCTGCTTGTTGTGTCCGTTGAGTTGTGGTTGCTCCATAATGATAGGTTTTGATGTCCAGCGTGCAAATTTACGGCAAAACACTGGAAAAATCAACGGGAATGGGAAGAATGCGTGACTTATTCCGAACTCACGTATTTTTCTTTGCACGACAAATTCTTTTAATGTGCGAGATATATCCGTCGGGACTTCCTGTTAGAGGATTGTGGAATATTTCATCCATTGAATAATCGTAGTTGTCAAGAGACAAATAAAGCAATCTTAACATATTAAATGTACTAAAGTATATATGTACGTCTGTGGTCGTGGGGAATGCTTTCAGTTTTTCCAACATGTCAAGAACATCATGTGTCCCTCTTTTAGGGAGGTCCTGAAGGATGACAATACCGGTCTTGATATCTACGGTTGATGGGTTTGTCAGGAAATCGCCAAGCAATCTTCTTGTGCATTCCAGAGAATCATTGTTCCAGTCCACTTCTACAAACATTCTCAGGCCGCTACGGTGTACGGCATATCCATTAAACGTCATGGCCTTGTTTCTGTTTGTGTTGGCCGCAAAACCAAGAATACGGTTCAAGTATGTGCCAGCGATGGCATTGAGTTGCGGTTCTGTCATTTTGGAATAGTCGCATTCTTCTCCTTCCATGATTGATCCGTTGATATTTTGCCGGCTACATGATTTTACACAGATTCCACAATGTACGCAACTGTCATTCTCAGAAATGCTGTCAGTATCCAAATCTGGTCCGTCAAGCAAAACGCCCGCAGGGCAGACAGTCGTTTCAGTCCTTATGTCGAAAAAATCATGCTTGACCACTGCGTCAACGAAAGAGCATGTCTTATTCATGCAATTCTCGCACAAGCTTTTGTCTTTTATGGTAATAATCATCTGTTATTCGTTTAGTAATCCATAACCGGTCAATAATTTTTGCAGGTCTATCGTTTTCTTGTCCCAAAGCTTGCTGACGCTGATGCTTATGAGACTTCTGATGTCCATCGCTATGACTTTGATCTGGTATTTTTCGTGGGCTGCATCTATCATTCCACGAATGTCATTATCCAATGTCGGATGACTGAATCCCACGACCAAAGTCGCAAAGTCAATATCATCGGCTAAATGCGGATTGTAACTGCATATCTTGTTTTCTATGCTCTGCCGGACACCTTTTATATTGTAGGATATGCTTTCTGTGGATGATTTGATCTCAACAGGAATCACATGTCCGTTATATAAGGCGTACGCATCGTATCTTCCGACTTCGCCCATACATTCCAATCCGATTATCCGCAGAAGTGAATGGACAAACGGATAGAATGACGCTTTGTCATCTGTTCTGTGCTGTTCGCAAAGTTCGTTGATAAACTCATTTCGGTTACGGCCATCTTGTTTTGCCCTCATGAAAAGGCTGACCAGCAATTCATCATCACTTTTGATTGTAGCTAAAGAAGCAGTGCTGGCGTTGTAGATAGCTGTCAGGCGAAGGTCTCTTAAACTGATCTCACTGTTTATGGCTGCAATTTGTGTGTCTTTCTGTTTGGGATGTTTCCTGACAGGCAGATCCATCAGCCAGCATATGTTTGTTTCCGGTATCATTTGATATGGAGAAAACACGATATTTGTGTCTTGTAAGGAAGGATCATAGCCTGCTCTTGCAAGAAGATTGTTGATTCCAGCCTGGCAATATTGTTTCTGTTGTCCGATTTGTGACTTCCTGAATTCGTATGGTGAAAGAAACTTTATGTTTCCACGGTCGATAGCCCGTTTTATTTTGTTGCAGTATTCTTTACCAAATTCAGTACATGTGTAGAAATTCTCTCCGTCAACACGAATTTGTTTGCGCTCGGTCACGCCACAAAACCTTAAGATTTGATTGCTCGTTCTTGTCAGATTGGATGGCTGCTTGATAGCAGTCCCTCTCTGTGTCTTGGGATAATGTGGATGGTCTTTGCTGAAAGGTACCCCTCTTCTGCGATATTCCTTGGCATCGTGTACGAATTGCCTTATGTCATGTATGTCATATGTCATCAGCACTGGCATTTCCGCACTTGAGATTCTGTAATCAAGCGCGGAAAAGGCGTAACATATCTGATAGCCAGGATAACAACGGAACTTCAAATCACAATTGTGTTCATAGATTTCCGTACAAGAGCAGATATTCATAAACAGTTCCAGGAGCAATCTTCGGTTGGGATTCTTTGGCGTTATCAGTCGCCCCAACCTGGTTATTGCGTATATCTCTGAATCATAGTCTGTAGAGACGAGTCCCAACAGGCGGAGAATCTGCATTCTCATCTTCGCGTTTTGAAGGGGCGGATTCATTTCTTCGTCTGTCTCTGTTGAGAGAGTATTGACTACTCCGTTGCCAACCTGTGCGCCTGTAGTGATGAGCAATGCGTTTGCTCCTATTTCCGCAACATCTCTTTTGGTGAAATATCCGGAATCATCCGCATATCCGGAAGAAATCTCCATTTCGTACAAAAGACGGAGATTGGATGCGATGCTGCCTTGATTGGGTAGTTTCACATAGTCATTTTGTGCCATAGTCTACAATGAGTCAATTCGCCGTCGGGCAATCTCACACCATTTCGGCTCGATTTCTATACCGGTCCACGAGATGTCGTGACCTTGTCTGTTCAATGTTTCACAGCAGACTCCAAGTGTTCCGGAACCGAGGAACGGATCCAGTATGTTTGCTTGAAACAGACCGTCCTCATTCATGGGGCAGAATGCTTTGATAAGTTCTGTGATAAGGGAAACGGGTTTTTGGGACGGGTGCTCCGTTCTCTCGCCGTCAAACGCTTTGCCAGCCAATGTGGGAAAATCCCAAATGTCGCCACGCATAGCTCCTTTAGGCGAAGGCTTCCAGATTTTCCTGTTGCCATTTTTGTCTTTATAGGTGATTGCATTTTTCAGCCTTTCAGTACTTTTATATGGCACACGTACTTCATCAACGTTATACGTCCATTTCCTTGAGTCATTGGAAAACCACAAAAAAGGCTCATAATGTGTCGCCGGTTCTTTCTTTGACCGGGAGAAGCCATTCTCATAGTGCCATATGTTCATTCTTCTGTAAGAAAGTCCTGCCTCATACATGATGACTTGGATAAAGCCGATGTAGTCATGTATACCAAACCAAATGATACTGCCTGTAGGGGTGAGTAGCTGTTTGAGCTTTTTCACACGTGTCCTTACAAGTTCCAGGAACATGGGAAGAGGCAGCCTGTCCGAATCGTTGCCAAAATCCTTTCCTACGTTATATGGCGGGTCTGTGAGTATGAGGTCATACCTCAACCCGCAATTGAGCAGTTTATCCAGGACTTTGTCTGAATCGCCATTGATTATTCCTTTATATGCGTCTGGTATCATTTTTTCCTGAAGATTAGCACATACTGATGATGTATGTTTTCGACATAAGAGAACGGATAGCCGTATGGTAACAGTGATTTGTGGTTTTGAATCAGAATCTTTGTTCCCTGCAGGACCATACAACCGCCCTCCTTGACAGGACGGTTTTTCATCCGGCATATTATGTCCGAATGAAAACTGACATACTCACCTTTATCCCGGAAGTCAGATACGACTATGGCCATATATTTGTTGTGCTTCAGCACACGGGCACATTCCATGAAAACTTTCTCAATCAGTATATCCAGAAATTTCTCATAGTCGGAAATATTGCCAAGGTCTTTGTCATCGTCTGAATAATGAGTGTCAAGATTGTTGGCTACCCGGTTTTTCACTACTTTCTGGTCTTGTTTGTGCAGGATACCCCAGTATGGAGGACTTGTTACAATGAAATCAAAAGTTCCGGCTTTGTATGTTGGCAGCAATTGGCATGAGTCTCCGTTTATGAGATTGTGGTGGGTGCTCGTTCCCCGGCCTACTTCTTTTTCCAGCCGTTCAATGGAAAGGTTGTGATATTTCGGGGACAGCTCTATACTGGTGCAATGCCTTCCTGATACAGCGCATGCTTTCGCTGTTGACCCCACACCACCGAACGGGTCCAACACATTCATTCCTTTTTTTGTGAAGAACAGAATAAGCCTTTCTATGTCCTGAAAGGAGAATGGCGCAGGATGTTGCTTTTCTATCTGTGCGTCAGGATGGTTTGCTCCAAGTCCTTTTTGATAGAAATAGCTCTTGGTCTCCGGTAGCCAGTCCTTGCCTGTGAGATCATTCAACTGGTTGCGCTCATCCAATACTCCATTCTGGATGCGGATATACTCAGGATGCTGTTTGAATGCCTCAACAACGCCCTTGTCATAAGCAATGTGTCCGTTGATGTCTGACCGGGCAATCAACCCTTCCTGTACCATCTTTTCAAAGGTATGACGGGACAATCCTAAGATACTCATTGCATGGGTTCCTGTAATGTATTGGTTCTCACCGAATAGTTTTGTCTGACTGTATTCCATTGAATGTATGTCGATCAAATGCCTGTTAAAGATTCCGTTTATCATGCACGAAGTTATTCATTTTGCGTTAAACATGAAAGCCATCCGATGAAATAATTTTCTGTCGTCCTGTTCAAACCGGCCTGATTTGTTCTCGTTTCGGTTTGCGGAATAATGGGGATTGCTGTTCTACGTGGTCGCTTTCCCGTTTTTTTCCGGCGGTACGGATAGAGAATGCGCTTAAATTACGGAAGATTTTCTGTTTTTGCTTACCTTTGCGCAAAACTGAAAAACAGAAGAGGAAAATGGCATTTGAAGCAACCAAAAGAGAATGGGGAGAACTCTACGCGTTCTTCCGTCTGCTGGCCGATGGCTGTGTGTATTCCGGCACTCCCGGCGTGAAGAGGAATGAGGGACAGTGTATTCCCGTGGCGATGGCGCAGCGTGAGGAGCACGACGGCACACGCCGGTATATCGTGGAGAAGGACCTGATATACATTTCGGGAGAGAAAATCGACAAGCGGGTCCCGAGGGAGGATTTCGCTACCGTGGCCGACCTGATACTGGAGGGCATCCGCAACGCGCCGGGCGATGAGGTGACCTCACCCGACGGGGTGGAAGAGTTTCTGGACGAGGTGCTTATCTACGACCTTGAGGCGAAGACGGACGACCGTACCGACTTCAGTGTGGCATTCTATTCGGCCGACGCTCCTTTGGTGGGCTTTGCCGTGCGCTCCCGTCTGGGAACCATGTTTCCGTTGCTCGACGGCGGACGTGCCGCCAACTTCAAGTTCGAGCAGACCGGGGTGAAGTTCGCCACGCCCACGGTCAACAAGATCAACGCGACGGGCGGGGACGATGATGTCATTACCCGCATGCTGATGGTCGAGCGTCTGGGCGGCGTGTTGAAATACAGCGATGTGGCTGACAAGATCTTCCGCAGCAATCTGTCGATGATCGACCTGCACATGGGACGTCTGCTGGGCGAGATGACGAGACTGATGTGGCTGGACGGCATTACGAGAGTGTCGGAGCTGACGGAGGAGATCAAGAAGCTGAATCCGTTGAAAATCAAGGATGAGCTGATCACCAGACACGGATTCTATGAATATAAGGTGAAGGAGTTCCTGCTGGCGATAGCCACGGGCATGCGTCCGGCCAAGCTTTACAACGGCGTGGAGTCGGCCATCGGGGGCATGCTGTTCGTGACGGGCGGCGGAGAGGTGCTCTGTTACCAGCGCGCGTTCCGTCAGATGTTCGCCGACTTCCTTTACTATAACACCCGTCTTGAGAAAGGCTCCACCGAGAAGGACAAATACGGTTATCTGGAGCGTGAGAACGGCGTCTATTATTTCAAGCTCAACCTGAAGGTGGGGCTGATGAAAAGATAGTTCCTTTCCGTATTGGAAACAAGGAAGCCAGAGCCAATGCCTTTGTGGATGCGTCCACGATACTGCCGGCTCTGGCTTTCTTCATTTTTTCAATATCCTCTTTCTCCGAAAATCCTGCTGCCCACGCGCACCATTGTGCTGCCCTCGCCGACGGCCAGCGGATAGTCGTGCGACATGCCCATCGAGATTTCCCTGAAAGCCTCGCTGTCGCTGAAGAATGTGTCTTTCAGTTCGGTGAAGAACGTGTGCAGGCTCCGGAACTCACGGCGTATCTCATCCTCGTTGTCCGTATTGGTGGCCATGCCCATCACGCCGCTGATGACCACGTGGTCCAGCTCTCTCCACCGGCCTTCCCGCAACATCTGGCGGCACGATTCGAAGGTGAACCCGTACTTCGTGTCCTCCTCCGCGATGTGGATCTCCAGCAGGCACGGAATCACGCGCCCGCACTTCTCCGCCTGCCTGTTGATTTCGGCAAGCAGCTTGTAGGAGTCCACCGCGTCGATCATCGCGATGTAGGGAGCGATGTATTTCACCTTGTTGGTCTGCAGGTGTCCGATGAAATGCCATTCTATGTCTTTCGGGAGCGCGGCCTGTTTCCGGCTCAGCTCCTGCTCCTTGCTCTCTCCGAAGATCCGCTGTCCTGCCGCGTATGCCGCCTCGACCGCCTCGTTGGGGTGGAACTTGGAGACTGCCACCAGGCGGACATGCGGGGGAAGCTGTGAGAGCACTTCTTTCAGGTTTTTCTGAATGTCCATGGCAATGTTGTTTTTGGGTTTATCGTTTGTCCGCGTCAGGAAATTCCGGCTTCACGTCAGGCTCGGCCGAATAGGGGTATACGTCCATGATGGCCGTTTCCGCCACCGATGCGATGACATAGTCGGCCATTGTTCCCTTCATGCCTTCGTCGAGCTTCTTCACCGCGTCGCGGAGGTCGGCCGCCTGCACGAGCACGTTGGTGGCTGTCTTTTTCTCCGTCCCGCTTTTCTCGTCAAGGGTGATGAAATAGAGTTTGCACTTGAACCAGCGGTCGGCTGCGTCCTCCTCGCAGGGGAAAAGCTCGCTGTAGTTGGCGCGCTTGATGTCGGCCACGGTGAACTCGCCGCTGATGAAGGGGGTGATTTCCTCGATGATGCGCGACTCCGCCTCGGTGAAGCTGAGCGCGTCCACCAGATAGGGTTCCGTCACTTTCTTGTTCATGCCGTTCTCGGCCACTTTCTCATAACGTATCTTGCATTCAAACCAGTTGTGCATCATGATTTCTGTATCAATTAATTAATGTGTTGTATCTCGATTGTATAAGTCTCTGTCCGGCCGTTCCCGAAAACGCCTTGACGTTTTGTCTGAAACGCCGAAGCGTTTTTTTAAAACGTCTTGATGTTTTGCCTGAAACGTCAAGGCGTTTTCGGGGGGACGATCCAGTCGCGTCCCGTTGCACAAAGGTACGCATAATCTCCGGAATAACCGCTGGAAATCCTCAGAATTCCGCGCCGGGCCACGGCTTTCATTTAAGATATTATTTCTTTCGATCTGTCATTGGTCCGTAGGGGCGGACCCGTGTGTCCGCCCGGTCACATTGACATGGCGTTATCGAAAGTGTGTCATAATCAGGAAATAAAACACGGAGACACAAAGGCACGGAGAGAACATATTTTTATAAATCAATGAAATAAAGGCTCTGTGTCTCCGTGTCTCTGTGTTCCGGATTTTATCACGGTGTGCTCCGTGAAAAAACGTAAAAAGACATCAGGAAATGGTGCGTCTGCAAGTGATTGACAACAAGTGTGTTGTTGGCTTGGCGTGAATTTTTCGGACAACAAGTTCCCTGAAATCCATTGCCGAAAGCTGCCCGTGCTTCCGGCTCTGGCGCAGGATCGGAAAGACTCTACCTACGTGTTCCGCTTCGTCCCCACGGATGACATGTTCTACGTTCCCCTCGGCGACAACGGGGCGGAACTGGAACGGCTGGAAAACGGGAAACTTATCGAAGAAAAATCCTCATATATTGTGGACTTTTCGGGATTTTGCACTATCTTTGCCCCAACGTAGCAAAAGAAGGAATGGAAATCATCTTCAACGAGAAATACTTGCAAGAAATGTATCTTACCGGACAGACGGACAAGAAACACCGCTATCAGCCGCAGGTGGTCCGCAAATATATCCGCGTGATTGACATCATGATAGATGCGCCGGACGTACAGGGACTTTTGCGATACAACTCGTTGAACTATGAGAAGCTCAAAGGCGACAAAGCCGGGCTTTCTTCCGTCAGGGTGAACAACCAGTACCGCGTCGAGTTCGAAGAACAGGTGCGGGAAGGCGAAACCATCGCTACAATATGCAATATCACTGATTTGTCGAACCACTATAAATAGAGGACTTATGATTAAGATACAAGGAATCGACCCGGACATGATAGCCAACAACCTGACACCGGCATATCCGACACACCCCGGCGAGGTGGTGAAAGACGAGATTGAATACCGTAAAATCTCGCAACGCAAGCTGGCCGAACAAACGGGTATCCCTTATAAGGTGCTGAACGACATCCTGAACGGACGACGTTCCATGACTACCGCCACGGCCATGATGCTGGAGGCGGCGTTGGGTGTGCCGGCCGATTCGCTGATGCGTTTGCAACTGAAATACAACATGCAGCAAGCCACCCGCGACAAGTCCTTTATGGAACGGCTTGCCCAAATACGGAAGTACGCGGCATTGCTGTAAGCAGCGGTACACACCGGAAGTTTCGCGTCCCGCCCTCTCCTCTCGTGGAGTAGGGCGGGACGCTTGTTTTCC
>DWVR01000087.1 GCA_019120125.1 Candidatus Phocaeicola excrementigallinarum
GAATATTACAAATATCAAGTATCGTAATTTTTACGAGCCTTTTCTGCTTTCCATTTTTCTTTTCCTTCTTACCGTCCGTAAATACAAAAATGTTTTTAGCGGTATTGGGATTATTGGTATTTCCTTTGGAATATATAAACGGCCGCATTCCTACTTTTAAGGATAGTTTTCAGAAACTTTCGCTATGGGCATTGGGGGTATCCTTTTGCAGCTTTCTCTCAATGACCATCAATAACACACCAGACGATTCTTATTTAGGTTATATCATTTCCATGTGGGTATGGTTATTTGCCGCTTATTTCTGCGTGTTTCTCATGCGCCAGGTACATGGGGAAGTATCTGTAGAAACGGTCGGATACTATTTGGTGGCTGTAGCTTTATTACAATGTACCCTTGCTCTATTAATAGACCATTTTTCATTCTTGAAGACCATGGTAGACACTTATGTGACAGGTGAGAAATACATGGGAGTGGGAGTTGAAGACCGACTATATGGTATAGGATGCGCATTGGACGTTGGCGGAGGCCGCCTCGGCGCCATCCTTGTCATACTGGCTTATCTGATTCTGCAGTCCATCAAACGCCAGAAATCCCGATGGGTATTCACAGGTCTGTTAGGGGCCTTTTTCTATATTCTGGTAATAGGCAATATGATGGGACGTACTGCCACCGTAGGAGCAGCTATCGCCATCGCTTACTTAATCTACTCTCTTTGTACTGACCGAAAGGTAGAGGGCGCTTCCGTCCGTTCATTTTTATCCACCACCATCTTGGTGATCATCATGGGAGTGATTATCTGTGTCGGGCTATATAATGTGAATCCGGAAGTGCGGAAATTGTTAAGATTCGGATTTGAGGCGTTCTTCAATTTTTTCGAGCATGGTACTTTTGAGACTCATTCCACCAATATGTTGTCAGAGGGACTGATATTCCCGGACAATTTTAAGACATGGATTATCGGTGACGGATATATGGCAAGCGGATCAAACGACCCCTACTATATAGGCCCTGCAGATTACGGATTTTACATGAATACAGATGCAGGATATTCACGGTTTCTGTTTTATTTTGGATTGACCGGACTCGTGACTTTTATGCTCTTTTTCGTCAATGTCTGCAAGGAATGCTCACAAAAAGTAAAAAATGCCGGCTTACTCTTTACCGCACTCCTTCTCTTGAACTTCTGTATATGGGTTAAGGTATCAACCGACATCTTTGTGATCTTTGCTCCTTTCCTTTGCTTAGCCGCATCCGAAAACGAAGAAGATGATGATGAAGTTAAAGATAAAGAATTAGCAGAGGCATGAAACTCATCTATTGCATCCACTCCGTCTATAACCCCGGCGGCATGGAGCGCGTGCTCCTGAACAAGGTGACCTACCTATCAAAACTCCCGGGCTGGGAAGTTTCGATCGTCACCACCGACCAGCACCATCGTCCTCCGTTCTATCCCTTTCCGAAGAACGTGCGGATGACCGACCTGGACATCAACTATTCGGACGACAACGACAAAGGGGCATGGATCAAGATCACGGGCTACCTGCGCAAGCGGAGAGCGCACAAGCGCAAGCTGACGGCACTACTCCAAAAGGAGAAGGCCGACATCGTCGTGTCGCTCTATCCCTCGGAGTCCTCCTTCATCCCCGACATCAAGGACGGCAGCAAGAAGGTGCTTGAGCTGCACTACTGCAAGTTCTTCCGGCTGCAGTACGGCAGGAAAGGACTGCTGGGACTGATAGACAAGTGGCGCACACGCCAGGACGAGCGGATCGTGCGGAGGTTCGACAAGTTCGTCGTCCTCACCCATGAGGACCGGGGCTATTGGGGCGACCTACCCAACATCGAGGTCATCCCCAATGCCGCGATGAACCTGTCGGGACACTACTCGGACGTAACCCGCAAGAGGGCGATCGCCGTGGGACGCCTGGACTATCAGAAAGGCTTCGACCGCCTCGTCCGCGCCTGGGACATCGTACAACAGGACGCGGCGTTCCACGACTGGCATCTCGACATCTTCGGACAGGGTGAATGGCGGGAAATGCTGCAACGGATGATCGATGAGAGGGGCCTACAGAACACCCTGCACCTCAACCAACCGACAAAACAGATCGGCGACGAATACGTGCGCAGCTCCCTGCTCGTGATGAGCTCCCACTATGAGGGCTTCCCGATGGTGATGATCGAGGCGATGGCCTGCGGACTGCCCGTCGTCTCCTTCGACTTCAAATGCGGTCCCAAGGACATCATCCGCGACGGCGAGAACGGCCTGACCGTAGCCGACGGCGACATTGAAGGGCTGGCCGATGCCATGATGAAGGTCATGGGAGATGACCGCTACCGCACAATGCTCTCCACCAACGCCCGCAAGGTCGTGGCCACTTACTCCGAACAAGCCGTCATGGCCCAGTGGCTGCACCTGTTCACCTCACTGACAAGATAATGAAAAGACTTCTTCAGATCAACCCCGTCCTGCGGACCTCCACCTCCACCGGCCGCATCATGCAGGAGATCGGCGAGCTGGCAATGCAGAACGGATGGGAGAGCTATGTGGCCTACAGCAAGGGACGCGACGGCCTGAAGACCAGCACCTCGCACACCCTCCCCATAGGCAACAGATGGAGCGTGGCGCTCCACGGACTGCAGACCCGCCTGCTCGACCGCCACGGACTGGGCTCGACGCAGGCCACCCACCGCTTCGTGGGTGAGATCGAGCGGCTACGGCCCGACATCATCCACATACACAACATACACGGATACTTCCTCAACTATCGGGTGCTGTTCGACTACCTGTCGCGCTGCGGCATCCCCGTGGTGTGGACCGTGCACGACTGCTGGCTCTACACCGGACACTGCTACTACTACACCTATGCCGGATGTGACCGCTGGCAGACCGGCTGCCACGACTGCCCACAGCAACACGAGTTTCCCGCCAGCTGGCTGCGCGACCGCAGCGCACGCAACTATGCCGACAAGAAGGCGGCGTTCACCTCGATGCCGAAAGACAAGCTCGTCATCGTGCCCGTGTCGCAATGGATCTGCGACGAGATGCAACGGTCGTTCTTCCGCGGCTATGACTTCCGCGTGATCCACAACGGCATCAACACCTCCGTCTTCGAGCCCTGCGCCACACAGGAGATCCGCAACAGGTACGGCCTCGGACGGAAGCATGTCCTACTCGGCGTGGCCAGCATCTGGAGCGAAGAGAAAGGACTGGACGACTTCATACGCATGAGCCGGCAACTGAACGACGACGAGGTGATCGTCCTCGTAGGCATCACAGAGAAAGACCGTAAGCGACTGCCACCCCACATCATCGGCATCAGACGGACGGAGAACACCCGACAGCTGGCAGAGTTATACTCCGTGGCTGACGCCTTCATCAACCCCACCCGGCAGGACAACTACCCCACCGTCAACCTCGAAGCCATCGCCTGTGGCACGCCCGTAGTCACCTACCGAACGGGAGGAAGCGTGGAGGCCGTCACCGACGATACCGGCTTCATCGTAGACACCGGCGACCTGAAAGGACTGCTGGAAGCCGCACGCACCGTCAGCCACCGCGGCAAGACCTACTACCGGCCACTGTGCCGACGCTATGCCCTCGACCACTTCAACAAAGAAGACCGCTACGCCGACTACCTCCGTCTGTACGACGAGCTGTCGGCCCGACACTAACCCCCACTCTACTTTTTTATGAACCTGCCATCAGAGCCATCTGTCATCCCCGTTGCACTGTCCAGCAGGGAGAAGGCCCGTCTGCAACAACGCCACGCCCTCCACCTCAAATACGGGAAGGCCGTCGACCTCTATGCGGAGACGGACAAGTCGCTGAAAGACATCGCCAAGGAATGCGGGGTGACTGTGGGCGGATTGGGTTGCTATCTGCGTCGGTATTGGCGTGAATTAGTGTTGCGTCGTCATCAGATTCATGCGGATGGGAAAAAAGCGGAAGACATCAAAATTATGGAGGCGGGGAAACAGAATGTCAATGCCCACGCTAAATACAAGGACGCCGTGGCAGCCTGCGATTCGCTGGATTACATTGACCTGAATGTATCGCAAATAGCCCGGAAATTCGGGACTGAGGGGACAGCATTGGCAAACTTCATGCGCATCCATTATCCGGAAACTTTGGTATGGAGGGAAAAAGTGCGCCAACGGCTGGGCATCAACGACAACATCCGGCATGGGGCACGTCCGGAATGTATGAAACAATATGCGGAAGCAGTAGAACTGTACCGCAATACGGGAATGACCATGGCGGAAGTAGCCGAAGCCTGCAAAGTTTCGCTTAGCGGATTCGGCCAGCATTTGAGATTCTATCACAAGGAAATACTTGAACAGAAAAAACAGATGAGGAAAACCGCCAAAGCGGAAAGGAACCAGATATTCGGCGAAATGACCGGTAATGGACGTACTTATAAACCTTCTCCGATGACGGAACAAAAATATGCCGTCGCTTTAGCCTTGTATCGGGATACTACACTGACTATGAAAAAGATTGTGGAACAGACCGGCGTTCCCGAAGGCGGATTCCGTTCTTATCTGCATTTATGGCACAAAGACCTGGTATTGGAACGTTCGGGCATAGATAAAGAAGAAAAAGTCACAGACTTGCGCAGGGAACGGAAACGCATGAAAACCGTGGCGGCAAAATATGAAAAGGCTATTAAGAGCCTGAGGACAAATCCACGTCCCGTATCAGTCGTGGCAACAGAGTTCGGCTTCCATCCTGAAGTGTTCCGGGATTACTTACACAAGCATGAACCGGAACTTGCCCGGCAACAGGGAATGATGAAGACAGCTAACGGCAAAATTGTTTCCCGGCGGAGCGAAGAGAAATATGCTGAAGCGGTACGCTTGTATGGCACTACTACGGAAACCCTGAAATCCATTGCAGCCCGGTTAGGTCTGACCTACAACAGTGTAAGCGGTTACATCCGGCGCAACTATCCCGAAGTGATAGCACGGCATCAGAACTTGCTGAGAACACGATTTGCCGACAGTTAGTGAGATAAAAATAATTTTACAGAAAAGCATCGAGATTTGCTGTTTTATCCAAGCAAATTGCTATGGACAACCTGAATATGAAAGTTTTGCAATTAGGAAAGTTCTATCCCATCCGTGGAGGAGTAGAAAAAGTGGCATACGACCTGATGGTCGGCCTGTCGGAGCGGGGTGTACATTGCGACATGATGTGTGCGGCTACCCAAGGCAGAAGCCGGGTCATTCCCATTAACCGGAACGCCCATCTCATCTGCTGCCATACGTGGTTGAAGGCGGCTGCCACCATGATCTCGCCTGCCATGATTTTTACCTTGCGGAAAGTGTGCAGGCAATATGATATCATCCATGTACATCATCCAGACCCGATGGCCTGCCTTGCCCTGTACTTGTCCGGTTATAAAGGCCGGGTCATCGTGCATTGGCATAGCGATATACAGAAACAGAAGATACTGTTGAATTTTTACCGGCCTCTGCAAAACTGGCTGTTAAGCCGGGCAGACCTGGTAATAGGAACCACTCCCGTTTACCTGTCAGAATCTCCCTACCTGCAAAGTGTACAGAAAAAGTCTGTTTGTCTGCCCATCGGCATATCCCCCATGCTCCCGGATGTAAAATCCGTGGAAGCGATCAGGCAAAGATATATGAATAAGAAGATTGTGTTTTCCTTAGGTCGCCTGGTGGCCTACAAAGGATTTTGCCATCTGGTAGCCGCAGCCCAATATTTGGGAGATGACTTTGTTGTGCTCATCGGCGGAACGGGTGCTTTGGAAAGCGAGTTGCAACGGGAAATAGACAAACTCGGCTTACATGAGAAAGTGAGGCTGTTGGGGCGTATCAACGATGAAGATCTGCCGGCCTATTACGGGGCATGCGACGTGTTCTGCCTGAGCAGTGTGCAGAAGACAGAGGCTTTCGGCATCGTTCAGATAGAAGCCATGTCATGCGGCAAGCCGGTGGTGGCCACACGGATTCCACAATCTGGAGTGGCCTACGTAAACGCCAATGGCATATCCGGCCTGAATGTGGCTCCCGGCAACGCCCGTGAATTGGCCGATGCTATCCAAAGCATTACCCAGGATGAAACGACTTACAAGCGATATTCCGCAGGAGCCCGGAAGCGGTATGATGAACAGTTCACAAAGAAACGTATGATAGACACCTGTTTAGAGATATATTTAAATAATTAGCCAAATATGAATGTAAATGAGAAGAAAGCAAGAGTAATCTCAGAACCAATGGATTTAGAGTTAATGAAAGCTTGTCATTTCCGCCGTAAAGGGATGTCGCCCATGGCATGCGGCATCAAACGGCTCCTTGATGTGGCAGGGAGTCTGGCCGGGATGATTCTTACATCGCCCTTGTTCCTGATAATCTGCCTGTTCATTAAACGTGAGGACGGCGGGCCGGTCATTTTCAGGCAGGAGCGTATCGGATATGGTGGGAAACCATTCACTCTGTACAAATTCCGATCCATGAGCGTGACTTCGGAAGCGGACGGTATCCCGGCTCTATGCCAGAAGAACGACAAGCGGCTGACACGGACAGGGCGTTTCCTGCGTGAACACCATCTGGATGAGCTGCCGCAATTCTGGAACGTATTCAAAGGCGAGATGAGTTTTGTTGGCCCGCGCCCGGAACGCAAGTTCTTCGCAGAACGAATCAAGTCTATCAACCCCGATTATGAACTGCTGTACCAGTTGCGTCCGGGATTGTTTTCCCTCGCCACCTTGTATAACGGTTACACCGACACGATGGACAAGATGTTGGAACGCCTCCGTATGGATCTGGAGTATCTACGCAACCGCTCCTTATGGCTGGATTTCAAAATTATTTTCCTGACTGTATCTTCCATTATTTCCGGTAAAAAATTCTAATCCATCCATGAAAAATGACAAGATACGCCCCAAGCACGGACTACAGCTCCGGAAAATAGGCGACCGGTATATGATAGTGGATTCCGTTGACGGAGCCACAAACCTGTGCGATGTGTACAGCCTGAACCGGACTGCTGCCAGAATTTGGGAGTACATCGGGGAAAACGCCTCCACTTTTGACGAGCTGGCAGGCTGGCTATGTGACACATACGCCGTAGAAAAAGAAACATTGACCCGTGATTTGGAACGGCTGCTGGTCCAATGGGAAACCGAGGGGCTAATCACACTGATACCGAATGGATAGAAAAAAGACTTCCGAACCTGTACGCGCTGCCTTGCTGGCCTTGCTGCGAGGCGGCCTGTGGGAACAAGATGTGAAACCGCATTCCTGCTTCCCGCTTTCCCGTGACGGCTGGGAAGAAGTGTTTCTGCTATCCAAGCAGCAAACCGTGACAGGGGTTGCCTTTCGCGGACTACACCACTTGCCAGATGGGATGTTGCCTCCGGAATCCCTGCTGTTGCGCTGGATGGCCGCCGCAGACGGCATAGAGCGTAAAAACAAGGAGATGAATTTGGCTTTGGACAGCCTCTTGACCTTGTTTGCCCGTCATGGCTTACATCCTATCCTGCAAAAAGGGCAGGGCTTGGCCTCCCTGTACGCATATCCTCTCCTACGGGAATGTGGTGACATAGATCTTTATTTTGTGGACGAAAAGGAGTTTGAGTCTGCATCCGATAGCATTCAGGCACAAGGTATCCGCCTTGTGCGAAAAGCGGACGGCAGTCTTATGTACTCCTGGCATGGTGTGCCTGTGGAACATCATATCCGGTTGGTTGACCTTTACCATCCGCATCATCGCCACCCAAAAACAGGATCTGCCTGGGGATTCCGGGACACGGTATTGCCGGCTGCTTCCGGCTTGAGAGTGACAGTGCCGGCTCCTTCGCTGAATCTGTTGCTGCAATACGCGCATATCCTGAAACATGCCCTTGGACGGGGCATCGGGCTGCGTCAACTGTGCGACCTGGCCCTTTCATGTGACAAATGGCATACAGAAGTACATCCTGCCATCCTGAGAGAAGCCTGTCGGCAGTCCGGTTTGGGTAAATGGGT
>DWVR01000088.1 GCA_019120125.1 Candidatus Phocaeicola excrementigallinarum
GGCCAAGACAGCCACGGCGGACGAGATAAAGAAGGCATACCGCAAGAAAGCGATCCAGTATCACCCTGACAGGAATCCGGGTGACAAGGAGGCGGAGGAGAAATTCAAGGAAGCGGCTGAGGCGTACGAGGTGTTGAGCAATCCGGACAAGCGTGCCCGATATGACCAGTTCGGGTTTGCCGGAGTGGACGGAGCGGCCGGTGGCGGCGGTTTCGGAGGGTTCGGCGGACAAGGCATGTCGATGGATGACATATTCTCGATGTTCGGTGACATCTTCGGCGGACGTGGCGGCTTCGGAGGATTCGGCGGCGGAGGCGGACAGCCGCGCCAGCGGAAGTTCCGGGGTTCGGATCTGCGCGTGAAGGTGAAGCTGTCGCTGAAGGACATCTCTACCGGTGTGGAGAAAAAGTTCAAGTTGAAGAAATACGTGCAGTGCCCGCATTGCCACGGCAGCGGGGCGGAAGGCAACGGTGGCGTGGAGACATGTCCTACCTGTCACGGCACGGGAAGCGTGACCCGCACGCAGCAGAGCATCTTCGGGGTGATGCAGACGCAGACGGTTTGTCCCCAGTGCGGAGGTGAGGGAAAGATCATCAAGAACAAGTGTAAGGAGTGCGACGGCGAAGGTGTCATCTATGGTGAGGAGGTCGTGACGGTGAAGATTCCTGCCGGTGTGGCCGAGGGGATGCAGGTGACCATCAACGGCAAGGGTAACGCGGGCAAGCACAACGGTGTGCCGGGCGACTTGCTGGTGCTGATCGAGGAAGAGAAGCATCCGGAACTGATCCGTGACGAGAGTGACCTGATCTACAACCTGTTGCTGAGCGTGCCGACAGCCGCGCTGGGCGGTACGGTAGAGATCCCGACCATTGACGGGAAGGCGAAGATAAAGATAGAGCCGGGCACACAGCCGGGCAAGGTGCTGCGGCTGAGAGGCAAGGGCTTGCCGAACATCAACAGCTATGGCTACAGCACCGGCACGGGCGACCTGCTGGTCAACGTGAGTGTCTATATCCCGGAAACATTGACGAAAGAGGAGCGTCAGGCACTTGAGAAGTGGCAGGAAGCGGAGCACTTCAAGCCCAACATGACCCTGAAGGAAAAGATCTTCAAGAAATTCAGAAGTCTGTTCGACTGATTCATTCAAGTCACCATAATTATACAAGTTGACAAAAGGCCGCAAGGAATGCATGTCATTCCGGGCGGCCTTTTCATTGATACGCCAGGCCCATAGGTTAAATTTTATTCAGAAGCGGTGTTTCTGCTGAATAATATTAAAAAGCGGCCGTGCTTGCGGACGATGACATGGGAATAATCGCTATATTTGGATGCAAATTTGAATGTGAAATGAGAAAGGTATATCTATTGGTCACTGTCCTGGCTGTGTTTGCGGGACGGGTGTCGGCACAAGAGGTGGCGGCATCGGAACCCACTGTCGTGGCGGCGGACTCGTTGCGTGCGGAGACGGCTGTGGCCGGTGATTCGCTGAGCGTGCCGTTGGCTGCTCCCATACCGGTCATGGATGTGGCTCCGTTCAGCATGTACGGCATATCGCCTTACGGCTGCGGATATATGGGCTGGAATCTCCACAAAGGCTTCAACGCCTCGATAGGCATGAATGTGACATTCAGTCCGGACAAGTACGCTCCGTCGGGAGTGGGGTTCGGACAGAACGCGGCGTTCATGTACGCGGTGCCGGTGACGGACCGTCTGAGCGTGGCGGCGGGCATTTACGCGTCCAATTTCAACTGGGGATTCATCAACTACAGGAATGTGGGCTTTGCCGGTGTGGCCGCCTTCAAGGTCAGCGACCGTATCAGTGTGTATGCCTACGGGAACAAATCGTTTGTGCCGAAACGTCCGCCGCGTTCTTACCCCATGCCGGACTTCGCTCCCGACCGTCTGGGAGGGATGGTCAACTTCAAGCTGGGTGAGAGCGCTTCCGTCAGCTTCGGCGTGGAAGGAGTGAGATGCCGGAACGGCTATTATTGGTGGTGACAAAACATCTGGACTTATGAATTATCAGGAAACACTTACATATCTATATAACAGTGCGCCTCTTTTCCAGCAGATAGGCAAGGACGCCTATAAGGAAGGACTGGAAAACACGTATGCGCTTGACGACTATTTCGGCCATCCTCATACCCGTTTCCACACAATCCATGTGGCGGGGACCAACGGGAAAGGCTCATGCTCGCACACGCTGGCGGCCATTCTTCAGGCGGCGGGTTACCGTACGGGGCTGTACACCTCGCCCCATCTGACGGATTTCCGGGAGAGGATCCGGGTGGACGGACAGCCTGTGGAGGAGGATTACGTGGTCGGCTTCGTGGAGAAGCACCGCCATTTCTTCGAGCCGCTCCATCCGTCGTTCTTCGAGTTGACCACGGCGATGGCCTTCGCGTATTTTGCGGAGCGGAAAGTGGACGTGGCTGTCGTGGAGGTAGGGCTGGGCGGCCGTCTGGACTGCACGAACATCATCCGTCCCGACCTGTGTGTCATCACCAACATCAGTTTCGACCATGTGCAGTTTCTGGGCGACACGCTGGCGAAGATCGCGGCCGAGAAAGCCGGTATCATCAAGACCGGCGTGCCGGTGGTTGTCGGGGAGACGACTCCCGAGACCAGGCCTGTCTTTCTCAGGAAAGCGGAAGAGATGAAGGCGCCCGTATTCTTTGCCGAAGAGGAAAGACCGCTGCAAGAGACGGGGCATGACGCGGAGGGCAACTACCTTTATCAGACCACCCGTTACAGGAATCTGCAAGGGGAATTGCGGGGGCTGTGCCAGGAAAAGAACACGAACACGATCCTTACCGCCCTGCAGATTCTCATCCGGTCGGGCTACCACATCGGCGATGCGGATGTGCGTAAGGGTTTCGCCCATGTCTGTGAGATGACCGGCTTGAGAGGACGCTGGCAGAAGCTGGGCGACCGTCCCGCGGTGGTTTGTGACACAGGCCATAATGTAGGGGGAATCAGTTATATCGTGGAGCAGCTGAGGCTTCAGAAATATGACACGCTGCGCATCGTGATCGGCATGGTGAACGACAAGGACATCTCAGGAGTGTTGTCGATGCTCCCCAAAAACGCCCGTTATTATTTTACCCAGGCAAGTGTGAGGCGTGCCCTTGATGCGGACAAGGTGAGGGAGCTGGCTTCCGCCTACGGTCTGGAAGGGGACTCTTACCCGGACGTGGAGAAGGCATACCGGGCCGCTTTGGGTGAGGCGGGTCCCGATGATTTTATTTTTGTCGGCGGAAGCAGTTTTATCGTGGCAGATTTGCTTTCTTTAAACAAATAGCATAACATCTTTTATCGGAAATGTTTGGGTTTTTTGAATAAAATCTTTTTATTTGCATATGAATTTTGATGTGCAAATAAAAAGATTTTAATATATGAATAACACATTCTACAAAGAAGACAATCTAAGTGGCTTGAAAAGAGCCGATTTTCAGAAAACTGTCGACGGCCGGGAGACGGATTTATTTATCCTGGCAAACGATTCGGGGGCGGAAGTGGCCGTGACGAACTATGGAGGAGCCATTCTGGCCATTATGGTACCGGACAAGAACGGGAAACCGGCGAATGTGATACAGGGGCATGACAGCATCGACCATGTGATCAATAGTCCTGAACCGTTTCTGAGCACCCTGATAGGCCGTTACGGCAACCGTATCGCGAAAGGAAGGTTCCGGCTCGACGGAGTGGAATACGGACTGGCCGTCAACAACGGTCCCAACTCATTGCACGGAGGACCTACAGGCTTCCACAGCCGCGTGTGGGAAGCGGAACAGACCAGCCGGCAGAGCCTGACACTCCACTATCTGTCAAAAGACGGCGAGGAAGGCTTCCCCGGAAATCTGGATGTGACGGTCACCTATACCTTTACCGACGAGAACGAGCTGGTGTTGACCTACAATGCCATCTGTGACAAGAAAACGATTGTCAATCTGACACATCATGCGTTCTTCAACCTTGCCGGACTTGCGGACCCGACTCCTTCCGTGGAGAACAACATACTGACCTTGAACGCGGATTTCTATACGCCGATTGACGAGGTGTCCATCCCCACAGGCGAGATCCTCAAGGTGGAAGGCACGCCGATGGACTTCCGTACCCCCCATACGGTGGGAAGCCGCATCAACGAGCCTTTCCAGCAGCTCGTTTACGGAGCCGGATACGACCATTGCTATGTGATAAACAAGGAAGAGGCCGGAACGCTGGTTTTTGCCGCCAAATGCGTGGAACCGGAAAGCGGCCGCTCATTGGAGGTCTATACTACGGAACCGGGCGTGCAGGTGTATACCGCGAACTGGCACAATGGCTTCAAGGGGTATCACGGAGCCACCTTCCCTGCAAGAAGCGCCATCTGTTTCGAGGCGCAGCATTTCCCTGACTCGCCGAACAAGGGACATTTCCCCTCGGTGGTGCTGGAGCCTGGAAGCGTTTACCATCAGGTGACGGTGTACAAGTTCGGCGTCGAGAAATAATCCACTACGGTGAAAACCAATTTCATTACACTTAAATACTTTTACAGACATGAATCAACAAAAACAGAACACTAATGTGGTCGCAATCATTACGATGTTCTTCCTTTTCGCGATGATCTCATTCGTGACTAATCTTGCGGCTCCTTTCGGTACGATCTGGAAAAACGAATATGCCGGATCGAACACCTTGGGAATGATGGGAAATATGATGAACTTCCTGGCTTATCTGTTCATGGGTATCCCGGCGGGTAACATGCTTGTCCGCATCGGATATAAGAAGACAGCGCTGACCGCCATTGCGGTAGGGTTCTTTGGCTTGCTCATCCAGTATTTCTCCAGTCTTTTCGGCTCGAACTCCGAAGTGTTCTCCATGGGTGAGTTCGTGATTATGTGGAACTTCATCATCTATTTGCTGGGCGCGTTCATCTGCGGTTTCTCCGTATGTATGTTGAATACGGTGGTGAACCCGATGCTGAACCTGCTTGGTGGAGGCGGCAACCGGGGAAACCAGCTGATCCAGACCGGTGGCGCGCTGAACTCACTGGCAGGTACGCTGACTCCGCTTTTCGTAGGTGTGCTCATCGGTACGGTGACTCCTGATACGGCGATGTCGGATGTGGCTCCCCTGCTGTTCATCGCAATGGGTGTGTTCGCTTTCACCTTCATCGTCATTTCATTTGTGTCTATCCCCGAACCGCACATGCGCAAGAAGGGAGAGACGGTGGAAAAAGAGAAGTTCTCCCACTCCCCGTGGAGCTTCCGCCATCTCGTGCTTGGTGTGGTAGGTATCTTTATCTATGTGGGTATTGAGATCGGTATCCCGGGCACATTGAACTTCTATCTGGCTGACTCCAGTGAAAGAGGTGCGGGCATTCTGATGAACGGTGCGGCCATCGGTGGAGCCATCGCCGCAATCTATTGGCTGCTCATGCTGGTAGGTCGTCTAACAAGTAGTATCATCAGTGGAAAGGTTTCCACCCGCGCACAGCTGATCACAGCTTCAGGAATCGCCATCATCTTTGTGGTGATCGCCATCTTCACTCCGAAGAGCGTAGGTTTCAACGTGCCGACCATGGTGTACGATCCGGTTGGAAAGACTACGGAGATTCTGGAGAATGCGGGAGTTCCCGCCGACCAGGTGGCCACATTCATCGCGAATCCGTCAGAAGAGGCGTTGGCGTCCCATGCCGAAGTGTTGCAGGCCGCCAGTCTGACTCCGGCCGATGTGATGAGATCCATGGAAACCCCGAAAGTCCCCGTAAGCGCCCTCTTCCTTGTCCTTTGCGGCCTTTGCACTTCGGTGATGTGGGGAGGTATCTTCAATCTGGCTGTGGAAGGCTTGGGTAAATATACGGCACAGGCATCCGGCATTTTCATGATGATGGTTGTGGGTGGCGGAATCTTCCCGTTGTTGCAGCAGGTTATCTCCGACGCAGCCGGATACATGGCAAGCTATTGGCTGATTGTCGCCATGCTGGCATATATCCTTTATTATGGACTTGTAGGCTGCAAGAATGTGAACAAGGACATTCCTGTAGATTGATCCTCACCATAGAATGATGAAGAATGCGCGCAAGTGCCGTTCTTCATCATTTTTGTTTCTTGAATATATTAACCTTTAATTTTTTATCATTATGGATATAGAATATGTAAGAAGTCGTTTTATCAAGCACTTCGATGGCACGACGGGGTCTGTTTACGCATCTCCCGGTAGAATTAATCTGATTGGCGAGCACACTGATTATAACGGCGGTTTCGTATTCCCCGGTGCGGTTGACAAGGGCATGATTGCGGAAATCAAGCCTAACGGTACTGATAAGGTACGTGCCTATTCTATCGACTTGAAAGATTATGTAGAGTTCGGCCTGAATGAGGAGGATGCTCCAAAAGCCAGCTGGGCACGTTATATTTTCGGTGTCTGCCGTGAGATGATCAAACGCGGTGTGGAGGTGAAAGGTTTCAATACCGCATTCTCCGGTGATGTGCCTCTGGGTGCCGGCATGTCCT
The DNA here is from genome assembly GCA_019120125.1 of Candidatus Phocaeicola excrementigallinarum. Lineage (GTDB taxonomy): Bacteria > Bacteroidota > Bacteroidia > Bacteroidales > Bacteroidaceae > Phocaeicola > Phocaeicola excrementigallinarum. The sequence continues at coordinate 6,498 of DWVR01000088.1, forward strand.
CGTCTGCCGCATTGGAGTCGACTTACGCGTATGCGCTGAACGACCTGTTCGGAGAAAACAAGATTGACAAGTTTGAACTGGCCAAGGTGGGTCAGGCGACCGAGCATAATTATTGCGGCGTGAACTGCGGCATTATGGACCAGTTCGCGTCTGTATTCGGCAAGGAAGGACAGCTGATCCGTTTGGACTGCCGCTCACTGGAGTATCAGTATTATCCGTTCAAGCCGGAAGGCTACCGCCTGGTATTGGTGGATTCCGTAGTGAAACATGAGTTGGCTTCTTCCGCCTACAACAAACGCCGTCAGAGCTGCGAGAATGTAGTGGCGGCTATCCAGAAGATCCATCCGCATGTGGAATACCTGAGAGACTGCAACAAGGAGATGCTGGACGAGGTGAAGGGTCAGGTTTCGGAAGAAGATTATATGCGTGCCGAATATGTCATCGAGGAAATCCAGCGTGTGCTTGATGTCTGCGACGCATTGGAAAGAAACGATTACGAGACAGTGGGCCAGAAGATGTATGAGACCCACCACGGCATGAGCAAGCTGTATGAGGTAAGCTGCGAGGAACTTGATTTCCTGAACGACGTGGCATTTGACTGCGGCGTGACAGGCTCACGTGTGATGGGTGGCGGTTTCGGCGGCTGTACCATCAATCTCGTGAAGAATGAGCTGTATGAGACATTCATCTCTACGGCGAAGGAAAGATATAAGGAGAAATTCGGTCGCAGTCCGAAAGTCTACGACGTGGTCATCAGCGACGGCTCACGCAAGCTTTGCTGATACGATTCAGACAAGAAAGGAACGGGAGGGAGCAGTGAGGGTTTCCTCCCGTTTTTTTGTATCTGATGAAAATCAAACATATAAACAAGTTGTTTCATCTTCCAAATATTTGTATTAACTTTGCGCATCAATCGTGGACAATATAAATTTTTACAGATATGAATATTTCTTATACCTGGCTGAAAGAGTATGTCGATTTTAATCTGACACCCGATGAAGTGGCAGCCGCCCTGACCTCTGTCGGTTTGGAGACCGGTGGAGTGGAGGAAGTTCAATCGATAAAAGGAGGACTGGAAGGTCTGGTGGTCGGCGAGGTGCTGACCTGCGTTCCTCATCCCAATTCAGACCACATGCATGTCACGACCGTAAATCTGGGGCAGGGTGAACCTGTGCAGATTGTGTGCGGCGCGGCCAATGTGGCCGCCGGCCAGAAAGTGGTCGTGGCAACCCTTGGTACGAAGCTATACGACGGCGACGAGTGTTTCACCATCAAGAAATCGAAACTGCGCGGTGTGGAATCCAACGGAATGATCTGTGCGGAAGATGAGATAGGAGTCGGCACAAGTCATGAGGGCATTATCGTGCTTCCTCAGGATACGGTGCCCGGAACATTGGCGAAGGACTATTACAACATCAAGAGCGATTATGTGCTGGAGGTGGACATTACTCCGAACCGTGCGGACGCCTGCTCGCATTATGGCGTGGCGCGTGACTTGTATGCGTGGCTCGTGCAAAACGGACACCAGGCTGTCTTGAAACGTCCGTCGGTGGATGGTTTCAAGGTGGACAATCACGGACTGGACATCGCGGTGGAAGTGGAAAACACCGAGGCATGTCCGCGGTATGCCGGAGTGACCGTCAGGAACGTGACCGTAAAGGAAAGTCCTGAATGGTTGCAGAACAAGCTGCGGACCATCGGACTGCGTCCCATCAACAATATTGTAGACATTACCAATTATATCCTTCATGCTTATGGACAGCCGATGCACTGTTTTGACGCGGACAAGATAAAGGGCGGAAAGATTGTGGTGAAGACGGTGGCCGAAGGTACCAGGTTCGTTACACTGGACGAGGTGGAACATACATTGTCTGACCGTGACCTGATGATCTGCAATGCGGAAGAGCCGATGTGTATCGCCGGTGTGTTCGGCGGGCTGGATTCCGGAACGACAGAGGAGACGAAGAACGTTTTCCTGGAAAGTGCCTATTTCCATCCGACATGGGTGCGCAAGACGGCCCGCCGTCAGGGGTTGAGCACTGATTCTTCCTTCCGCTTCGAGCGGGGGATAGACCCTAACGGTGTCATCTATGCGCTGAAGGAGGCGGCCTTGCTGGTGAAGGAGCTGGCGGGTGGAGAGATTGCTTCTGAAATAAAAGACAATTATCCGAACCCGATTGCCGACTTCCCCGTAGAACTGACATACGGTTACGTGAACGGACTGACAGGAAAGGAGATTCCGGAAGAAACCGTCAAGAGCATTGTCCGCAGTCTGGATATGAAGGTTGTGGGCGAAACGGAAAACGGCCTGTCGCTGATGGTGCCTCCTTACCGCGTGGATGTGACCCGTCCGTGTGATGTGGTGGAGGACATTCTCCGCATATACGGTTACAACAATGTGGAAATTCCCACCTGCCTGAAGTCCAGCCTGAATGTCAAAGGCGAATCCGACAAGTCCGCCAAGCTGCAGAACCTGATTTCCGAACAGCTGGTGGGATGCGGGTTCAACGAGATTCTGAACAATTCGCTTACAGCCTCCGCTTACTACGAGGGTCTGGAAACGTATAGGCCGGAGAATCTGGTGCACGTCATGAATCCGTTGAGCAACGACCTGAATGTGCTGAGGGGAACATTGCTGTTCGGCGGACTGGAGAGCATCTGCCATAACGCGAACCGCAAGAACGCGGACCTGAGATTCTTCGAGTTCGGCAACTGCTATCATTATCATGCGGAGAAGAAAAATCCGGAGAAGGCATTGGCTCCGTATTCCGAAGAGTTCCATCTCGGAATGTGGGTGACGGGCAAGCGGGTGAGCAACTCATGGGCGCATCCGGACGAGGATTCGTCGGTGTACGAGCTGAAAGCATACGTGCTGAACGTGTTCCGCCGTCTTGGACTGAACCTCGGTGCCGTAGTGTTCGGGACCTTGACCGATGACATCTATTCGGCGGCCTTGTCAGTACACACACGTGGCGGAAAACTCCTGGCTACGTTGGGTGTGATCCATAAAAGGATTCAGAAGAAATTCGATATCGACCACGAGGTATATTATGCCGACATCAATTGGACCGAACTGATGAAGGCGGTGAAGAATGCGGTGGTGTCGTATAAGGAAATCTCCAAGTTCCCGGCTGTGAAACGCGACCTGGCTTTGCTGATTGACAAGAAGGTCCAGTTTGCCGATATTGAGAAGATAGCATATGAAACCGACAGGAAGCTGCTGAAAAGCGTGGAACTCTTCGATGTGTATGAAGGGAAGAACCTGGAAGCCGGGAAGAAGAGCTATGCGGTGAGCTTCATGCTTCAGGACGAGAACGCTACGCTGAATGACAAGCAGATAGACAAGTTCATGCACAAACTGGTGCAGAACCTTGAAGGCAAGTTGGAAGCGAAGCTGAGATAACCATGGGGCAGGAAGAAAGCCCTGCCGCATATGCGCCGTCGGAAAAGGACGGCGAATGACAATGGAAATCAATCACATAAAAATAATTAAAACATTACAATCCAATGGGAAGAGCGTTTGAATATAGAAAAGCAACTAAACTGAAAAGATGGGGCCACATGGCCAAGACATTTACGCGTTTGGGCAAACAGATTGCCATTGCCGTAAAGGCGGGCGGTCCGGAACCGGAGAACAACCCGGCACTGCGTTCGGTAATCGCTACCTGCAAGCGCGAGAACATGCCGAAGGACAACATCGAGCGTGCCATCAAGAATGCAATGGGCAAGGACCAGAGCGAATACAAGGGGATGACCTACGAGGGATACGGTCCTCACGGGGTGGCTGTATTCGTGGATACTTTGACGGATAACACCACCCGTACCGTGGCCGACGTGCGTTCCGTATTCAACAAGTTCGGCGGCAACTTGGGAACCACAGGCTCGCTGGCATTCCTGTTCGACCACAAATGCGTGTTCACATTCAAGAAGAAAGACGGACTGGACATGGAAGAGCTTATCCTGGATCTGATTGACTATGACGTGGACGACGAATACGATGAGGATCCGGAAGAAGGCACAATCACCATCTATGGTGACCCGAAGAGTTATGCGGCCATCCAGAAGCATCTGGAAGAGTGTGGCTTCGAGGATGTCGGCGGCGAGTTCACCTACATTCCGAACGACCTGAAGGATGTGACTCCGGAACAGCGGGAGACGATCAATAAGATGGTGGAGCGTCTGGAAGAGTTTGACGACGTACAGACTGTTTACACCAACATGAAGCCGGAGGAAGAATAATACCGGCGGTTATAATATATTATGCATTAAGAATGAAGGCTGCCTCAGGATATGTTTCCCGGGGCAGCTTTTCTTGAATTACGGGAAATATGAGAATCAGTTATAAGACACAGGGAACATGCAGTTCTCTTATTGAAGTGGATGTGGAGAATGGAATAGTGGATGACGTGCGTTTCACGGGAGGCTGCAACGGCAACCTGAAAGGCATCAGTTCACTGGTGAAAGGAATGCCTGTAAAGGATGTGATAGAGAGACTTGAAGGAATCCGTTGCGGCAACAAGGCGACTTCCTGTCCCGACCAGCTTTGCCAGGCATTGAGGCAATGTGTGGAGGTCTGAGGCACGGGGCGGATGCCGGAATATGGAAAGGTCGCCTCACGGTACTGTAGTGTACTGAATAGATTGTTTTCCCAACTTATCCAGTGCACTACAATGTCCCATCGGGCAGGGAATCATCCGATCTTGCTGATCTTCTTCAATTTCTCCTCGTCAATGATCTTGATTTTACGTCCGTCTATGGTGATGAGCTTTTCTGCCGCGAAGTTCGACAGCGTGCGGATGGCGTTCGATGTGGTCATGTTCGAGAGGTTCGCCAGGTCCTCGCGCGAGAGATAGATGCTGAGCGTGCATTTGTCCTCTTCCACGCCATAGGTGTCTTTCAGGAAGAGCAATGATTCGGCCAGGCGTCCGCGGATATGTTTCTGGGTAAGGTTTACGGTACGCTCGTCCGAGATGCCCAGGTCTTTCGAGAGCTGTCTGAGAAAGAACATGGCCAGCTGCGGGTTTTCCTGAATGAGCTGTACGATTACAGGCATGGGAATCAGGCACATGGTGCTGGGTTCGAAAGCGGCCGCGGCAGTCACGAAATTCTCGCCGGCAAAATATGCCCGGTATGCGAAGTATTCCTTGTTCTTTATGACACGGATAATCTGGCTTCGTCCGCCTACTCCGTCCTTGTATATCTTCACCTTGCCGTTGAGCAGGCACATCAGGTTGTTGGGAGTTTCCCCTTCACAATAAATCGTCTCGTTCTTCTTGTACTTCTGTATTGTGAAATTCTTCGCGAGAAATTCCCTTTGATCCGGAGTCAGCGGTTGCCACAAGTCGGGTATGCTTTCGGCAATCTCAGCTTCTGTTAGTTCCTTCTTCACCATATAATGTTATAAAACCATGTTATTGAGCACAAAGGTAGCAAGAATATTTGAAAAAATTCTTTTTTTAAGTGTAAAAAATGCCCTTCAAATGTGGCTTTGTTATATATTTGCTGCCATCTATGTGGAAAAAGAAAGTCATTCACATATTGTTTTTGTCGGTGGCGCTTTTCTTATTGCCGATGGCTGTGAGTTCCACCCTTGCAGAGACTGCCGGAAGCCATGGCAGACGGTTGCGGACAGTATCCGACTCGATAATGGGCTGTCTCTTTGACGCGGCCTTGAAGCATGCGGTCAGCGTGAAGGACTATCGGGGGGAACTGTATCTGAAGGGGCATTTCAAGGTGCACAAGCAGAACCGCATCGTGCGCTATCTTCCGTCAGTGTTCCGTCTGGAGAAAGGGGTGGACGACTACATCTACGAGTCGGTGAGCGACATCCATTATACGGCTCCGGACATTGTGGACAGAAAGATAAGGGCTTTGTCGTCCACTTTCCCCAATGCCCGGAAGGGGGAAATCTTCGATGTCATCGACTACATTCATTTCAACATCTACTCGCCTTCTCTCATGCGCGACCGTATGGTGTCTCCGTTGAACTGGAATGCCGAAAGGCATTACCGTTATCTGCTGGAGGATGAGACCTACCGGCTGGGCGAGACCGTCTACAAGATCCGGATCTCTCCCAGGTATAAAAGCACGCAACTGGTGGAAGGAGTGATCTGGGTATCCTCGAAGGACTGGTCCGTCCGGTATGCCGAAATCTCGGGAAGATACGGCGTGGTCGGGTTTCATCTGGTCATGCACATGGGGCAGACCGAGGAGACCAAGCTGCTTCCGACGATGCTGAGTCTGGACCTGGACTTCAGGTTCTTGCGCAACCATCTGGAGATGAACTATACGGGGTGGATGAGGTATTCGGATGTGGAGCTCTTCCAGCCCGGAGAGGAGATGTCGCCACGCAGGGGAAAAAGTGACTTTGACCTGACAGGCTCCTATACCCTGATGTGTGACACCAGCCGGCTGGTGTCCGACCGGGACTCTTTCGCCCGTATCCGCCCCATCCCTCTGACGGAAGAGGAGGACTCGCTCTACAGGACACTCGACTACCGGCGGTGGATCAACGCGGCGGACACCTTGGAGCAGATGAGCCCCCGGAAGAAAAACCGGGTGTTCTGGGGGCAGATAGGTGACGCGCTCATCAGTGACTATAATCTTGACCTGTCGAAGGTGGGGAATATTTCCTGCTCGGCTCTGATCAACCCGCTTCTGGTCAGCTACAGCCACCGTAACGGCATCTCGTACCGGCAGGTATTCAAGTACAACAAGCTTTTCCACAACGAGCGTCTGTTGCGTATCGCTCCGCAAATCGGCTATAATTTCACCAAGAAAGAACTGTATGCCAAAGTGGACATGGAATATGTATACAACCCAGAGAAACATGGCTCCATTGAGATACATGCCGGAAACGGTAACCGGATATACAGCAGCGTGGTGCTCGACCAGCTGGAACAGATGCCCGACAGTACTTTCTCGTTCGATGGTCTCGACCTGGATTATTTCAAGGACATCTATGTGGATGTCTCCCACAATATAGAAATCATCAACGGCCTGCGCCTGTGGACGGGACTTTCCATGCATTGGCGTTACACGAAGAGTACGCCCGAGGTGGAGGCCCGTGTAAGGTCGCGCTACAACAGTTTCGCCCCCCGTGTGCGTCTGGAGTGGACTCCCGGCATGTATTATTACATGAACGGGCGGCGCAAGATCAATGTCGGTTCGCGTTATCCGACTTTTCTGGTTGACTACGAGAGGGGAATCCGGCTGTTGGAGAATTCCGGAACCTATGAGCGTCTCGAGTTGTCGGTAGAGCAGAACATACGTCTGCGCAATGTCCGCTCGCTTTCCTATCATATCGGCGGAGGACTGTTCACCAACCAGTCGGACATGTATTTCGTGGACTACGCGCATTTCTCGAACCTGAATCTTCCGCAGGGATGGAACGATGACATCGGGGGGACCTTCCAGACGCTTGACAGCCGCTGGTATAATGCCTCCAGCCACTACATGCGTGCGAACCTCACATACGAGGCACCGTTCATGCTTCTTTATCCGGTGGGCAAGCTTCTTTCTTTCGTGCAGAAGGAGCGTATCTATGCCGGCATTCTTTTCATGCCGCATCTCAATCCGTATATTGAACTGGGCTACGGCTTTGCCACCCATATATTCGATGCGGGTGTGTTCGTCGGAAATGAAAAAGGTAAATTCACATCGGTAGGATGCAAATTTACCTTCGAGTTGTTCAATAAGTGACAGGTTTCCGGGGCGGTTGGAAAGGGAATGCCCTTCTGAGGGTCAGACCAGCTCGTCGGAGGTATAGCCTTGCGGTAGCGGACGGCAATTGTAGCCTGACGCCATGATCTCGCCGTATGCGCCGGCCGAACGGATGGCAAAGAGGTCGCCGCGACGGGCCTTGTTCAGGTCGATGGCCTTGCCGAACACGTCCGACGACTCACAGATCGGTCCCACCACGTCATACGCTTCCGTCGGTTCCTCTGAAGTGATATTCTCTATCTTGTGGTATGCCTGATAGAGGGCGGGGCGGATCAGGTCGGTCATGCCCGCGTCCACGATGGCGAACTGCTTGTTGGTGCCCTGCTTCACATAGGTGACTTTTGTGATGAGGCTTCCGCACTGTCCTACCACCGAGCGTCCCAGTTCGAAATGGAGTGTCTGTTGGGGACGCAGACGCAGGTGCTTGTGGTAAGTCTGGAAGTATTCGCCGAATGCCGGTATCGGCTGACGGTTGGGGTGCATGTAGTCGATGCCCAGTCCGCCGCCCACATTGATGTGTTCCACGATGATCTGGCGTGCGTAGAGTCTTTCCTGCAGTTCGTTGACGCGGTTGCAGAGTGCCACGAAGTCTCCCATGTCCATAATCTGCGAGCCGATGTGGAAGTGCAGGCCGGCAAACTTGATGTGCTTCAGCTCCAGCGCGCGGTCTATCACCTGATCCATGTCGCGCATGCTGATTCCGAACTTGTTCTCAGCCAGTCCCGTGGTGATGTTGGCATGGGTGTGCGCGCCTACGTCGGGATTGATGCGGAAGGCCACACGGGCGATTTTCTGTCTGGCCTCGGCCAGTCCGTTGATGACTTCCAGTTCAGGCACTGATTCCACGTTGAAGCAGAAGATGTCGTAGTCTAGTCCCAGACTGATTTCCTTGTCGGTCTTTCCCACACCCGCGAACACGATCTTGCTGGCGGGGAATCCGGCCTTGACGGCTGCCTGTATCTCTCCTCCGCTCACGCAGTCGGCTCCCAGCCCGTATTCACGGATGATGCCCAGCACCTTGGGGTTGGCGTTTGCCTTGACGGCATAGTGTACGCAATACTTTCCGTATTTGTCTGCCTCTGTCCGGACGGTTCTCAGGGTCTCGCGCAGCAGGTTCGCGTCGTAGTAGTAGAATGGGGTCTCCAGCTCGCGGAATTTGTTTATGGGGAATGTTCCTTTCATGATTTTGCTTTTTTTTGTTGGTTTGATGTAGAACGTTGTTACAAGTCGGTTTCCGCTTGTCCGGTTTCTGTGCCGGCGGAGGCGGAAAAAGGCGGACAATGCGGTATATTCCACCGTATTATCCGCCTTGTCTTGTTTGCTTCCGGAATTGTCGGTCACTTGTTGTTGAAGAGCATGTCGCTCAATGCCTGCAGCGCGCGTTTCTTGTCCGCTTCCCGGATCAGGAACGAGATGTTGTAGTTGCTGCCTCCGTAAGAGATCATGCGGACAGGGATGTCGCGCATCGCGTCGAGGGCCTTCGCCTCGAATCCGATGTTCTCCCATTCCAGGTCGCCGACCACGCAGATGATGCACATGTCGTGGTCCACCGTCACCGTGCCGTATTTCTTCAGGTCGTTCACGATCTCGTTCAGGTGCTTGGTGTTGTCCACTGTGACCGATACGCCCACTTCCGACGTGCAGACCATGTCGATGGAAGTCTGGTAGCTTTCGAAGATCTCAAACACCTTGCGCAGGAATCCGTAGGCGAGCAGCATGCGGCTTGACTTGATCTTGATGGCCGTGATGTTGTCCTTGGCGGCCACTGCCTTGATTTTTCCTCTTTCCGTGTCGTTGGAAATCAGTGTGCCCGGGGCGCTCGGTTCCATCGTGTTGAGCAGGCGGACCGGGATGTTGGCGTATTTGGCGGGCTGCACGCAGGTGGGGTGCAGGATCTTGGCGCCGAAATAGGCCAGTTCTGCGGCTTCCTCGAAGTGGAGCTGGCGTACCGGCGAGGTCTTGTCCACCACGCGCGGGTCGTTGTCGTGCATGCCGTCGATGTCGGTCCATATCTGGATTTCCGAGGCGTTGACGGCGGCTCCGATCAGCGAGGCGGTGTAGTCGCTTCCTCCGCGCTCCAGATTGTCGGTTTCTCCGTAGGCGTTGCGGCAGATGAAGCCCTGGGTGATGTAGATGTCATATCCCGGATTGGCCTCAAGCTGCGCGTCCAGTTTCTCGCGGATGTAGTTCAGGTCCGGCTCGCGGTTCTTGTCCGTGCGCATGAACTCCAGCGCGGGGATGAGCACCGCCTTCACTCCCTGTTCGAGCAGGTAGTTTGTCACCATATTGGTGGAGATGATCTCACCCTGGGCCAGGATGACTTTCTCCTCGAACAGCGTGAAGATGTCTTTGGTGTATGAGCGAATATAGTCGAATACTGATTTTACGAATTCCAGTGTCTTCTGTTTATATTCTTCTGTCGAATAAAGCTCATCGATGTGCTGTTTGTATTTTGCCTCCAGTCTGTTGATGATTTCATTCGCTCCTTCCGGATTCTTCTTGTACAGATAATCCGAAATCTCGACCAGTGTGTTGGTCGTTCCTGACATGGCGGAAAGAACCACGATCTTCCGCTCGCCGTCAGTGATTAATTTGGCAACATCCTTCATTCTCTGGGCAGAACCTACCGATGTTCCTCCAAACTTCAAGACTTTCATTTTACGTTCCGAATTTTAATTGGTTATGATTATAATTTGTGCAAAGTTATAAATAAATCGCTGAATGCCGGATGTTTTGGCAGAAAAACGTGAGGGGGCCCGCTTTTTTCACCCGTTTCCTGCCGGTGACAGGCGGTGTCCCTCACAGCGGTACACTTTGCCGGGGTATTCTGTCAGCAGGTTCAGGTTGTGGGTGGTCATGATGATGGCCGAGCCTTGCGCGCAGATGTCGCGCAGCAGTTCCACGATTTTTCGCCCCGTCTCCACGTCAAGGTTGCCTGTCGGTTCGTCGGCAAGGATGATGTCCGGCTTGTTGAGGATGGCGCGCGCGATGACGATGCGCTGCTGTTCGCCTCCCGACAGTTCGTTGGGCATCTTGTATCCTTTGTTTTCCATGCCTACCTGTGCCAGCACTTCCCGGATGCGGTTGTCTGTCTCGTTCCTGTTTTTCCAGCCGGTGGCGCGCAACACGAATCTCAGGTTGTCGTAGACCGTGCGGTCGGTGAGCAACTGGAAGTCCTGGAACACGATCCCCAGCCGGCGGCGCAGGGTAGGGATGTCCTTTTGCCGGATGTCTTTCATGTTGTAGCCCAGCACCTCAGCGCTTCCGCTCCTGATGTCCGCTTCTCCGTAGATGGTTTTCAGGAAGGTGGATTTTCCGCTTCCCACCTTGCCGGTGAGGTAGACAAACTCACCCGGCTGCAGCTCGAAGTTGACTTCCGACAGGATGATCTGTGCCTGGATGTCAATCTCCACGTCCTTATAGGAGATGATTGCTTTTTTCCCTTCCATAAGCGGGTCCTTTCCGTCAGTGTTTGGTCCAGCTTCCGCTGTGGCGTTCTTTCAGCTCGCGTGCCAGGTCCTCGATGCGGTATCCCTTGGAGGTCAGCAGCACGATGAGGTGGTAAAGCAGGTCGGCCCCTTCATAGATGAGCCGCTCGTCAGTGCCGTTGCATGCCTCGATGACGGTTTCCACGGCCTCTTCACCAACCTTTTGCGCCATTTTGTTTACGCCCGACTTGAACAGGCTGGTGGTGTACGACTTCTCGGGCATCTCCTCATGACGTTTGTCGATGAAGTCTTGCAGTTCCTTCAGGAACATCACGTCCTGCTCGTTCTTTTCCCCCCAGCAGGTGTCGGTTCCTTTGTGGCAGACGGGGCCGCAGGGATTGACCATGATGAGCAGGGTGTCGTTGTCGCAGTCGGCCTTGACGGATACCACATTCAGGAAATTCCCGCTTTCCTCGCCTTTGGTCCACAGCCTGTTTTTGGTGCGGCTGAAGAAGGTCACCTGTCCCGTCTCCACTGTCTTTTCGTAGGCTTCCTTGTTCATGAAGCCCAGCATCAGCACTTTCTGTGTGGAGTTATCTTGTATAATGGCCGGAATAAGGCCGTTCATCTTGTCGAAATTCAGTTCCATTGTATATCTGTTAAAAAGTTAAAGTCTTACATTGATGCCTTCTCTGCAAAGATACTCTTTCAGTTCGGGTATCGGAATCTCTCCGAAGTGGAAAACGCTGGCGGCCAGTGCGGCGTCGGCTTTTCCTTTCAGGAAGGCGTCGCGGAAGTGTTCTTTCCTTCCGGCCCCACCCGATGCGATGACCGGGATGGGGAGCTGTCCGGAAAGCCGGGCCAGTGCCTCGTTGGCGTATCCGTCTTTCATGCCGTCGTGGTCCATGCTCGTGAACAGGATCTCTCCGGCACCGCGATCGCTTACCTCGGCGGCCCATTCAAACAGGTAGCGGTCAGTCTCTACCCGTCCCCCGTTGAGGTAACACTTCCATCCGTGCGGTGTCTGTCTCGCGTCGATGGCCACCACGCACACTTGCGACCCGAAGTGTTTCGCGATCTCGTCCACCAGTTCCGGATTGCGGATGGCGGCCGAGTTGACCGACACTTTGTCGGCGCCGGCATTCAGCAGTCGGTCCACGTCGGCCAGCTCATGGATACCGCCTCCCACGGTAAACGGGATGTCTATTTCCGCGGCGATGCGTCTGACCAGTTCCGTGAAGGTTTTCCGGCCTTCATGGCTGGCGGTGATGTCCAGATAGACCAGCTCGTCGGCTCCTTGTCGGCTGTAGGCTTTTCCCAGTTCCACCGGGTCGCCAGCCTGGCGGAGATTGACGAAATTGACACCTTTCACGGTCTGTCCGTCCTTGATGTCGAGACAGGGTATGATTCTTTTTGCTAGCATAGTCAGTGGGGTTTAAGGGATGAATGGGGTGAGCTGTCCGAGTGTGATGCGGCCTTCGTAAAGAGCCTTGCCGAAAACCACGGCAGGGATTCCGGCTTCTTCCAGACGGTAGATGTCATCAATGTGGCTTACTCCTCCGCTGGCAATCAGGCGGATGTCCGGATAGGCCTGCATGATGTCGCGGTAGAGTTCCGTAGCCGGTCCCTGCAGCATCCCGTCGCGGCTGATGTCCGTGCAGAGCACTTGCGTCACGCCGTCCTTGACATGGCGGTCAAGAAACGGCATCAGCTCTTCCCGGCTGTCTTCCTTCCATCCGGCCACGGCGATTTTCCCGTTCTTCGTGTCCGCTCCCAGGATGACTCTCTCGTTGCCGTAGGTGGCGAGCCATTTCCTGAACAGCTCCGGTTCTTTGACGGCCACGCTTCCCACGGTCACCATCCGTGCGCCCGATTCGAACGCGATGCGCAGGTCGTCGTCGGTCTTTATACCTCCGCCGAAGTCGATGGTCAGTGAGGTGTGTCCGGCCAGACGCTCAAGGGTGGGGTAGTTGACCACATGCTTTGAGGCGGCCCCGTCCAGATCGACCACATGCAGGCGTCTCAGTCCGTGCGCCTCAATCTCTTTGGCTACCTCAAGCGGGTTCTCATTGTATACTTTTTTCGACTCGTATTCGCCCTGTGAGAGGCGCACACATTTTCCGTCGATGATATCTATGGCAGGAATCAGTTCTATCATGGCTTTTTAGGTTGAGGGGTTAAAGGTCCAGGAAGTTCTTGAGTATCCGTTCCCCCGTCTGTCCGCTTTTTTCCGGGTGGAACTGCGTGGCGTAGAAATTATCCTTATGCAGTGCGGCACTGAACGGGTGTATATAGTCGGTGACGGCGGCGGTGCACTCGTTTACCGGCACATAATAACTGTGGACGAAGTAGACATACTCGTCCTTGCCGAAGCCCTTGAACAGTGGGCTGCAAGTGCCCGTGAGGGTGTTCCATCCCATGTGGGGTACCTTCTCCTCATGTCGGTGAGGCTGGAAGCGTTTTACCCCGGCGTTGAATATGCCCAGACAGTCCGTATCGCCTTCCTCAGAATGGCGGCAAAGCAGCTGCATACCCAGACAGATACCCAATACAGGCTGTTTCAAGTCCCTGATCAGCCGGTCCAGTCCGTTTGCATGCAGATGCTTCATGGTGGTTTCCGCCTCGCCCACACCGGGGAAAATGATCTTGTCGGCTCCCAGCAGTTCTTCCTTGTCGGCCGTGATTACCGGTACGATGCCGAGCCTTTTCAGCGCGTAGTCCACGGAAAACAAGTTTCCCGCATTATATTTTATGATGGCTACCTTCATATTGATAAACTTTCCGTATAACTAATTTGACGTTGCAAAAATAACGAATTATAATTGATATGCTAATATTCATGACATAAAGTTTGTCCGCTCCCTTTATTTTCTGACAGGAAAGCACACGTATCCGCTTCTTTCGGGATATGTCATTGAAAAAAGTTTCAAAAAATAATGCTTTTTCTATTGTGGAAATGAAAAATAGTTGTACCTTTGCAACCGCAATCGAGAGAGAAAGCGACAAGACAAAACAGAATGGTGCGTTAGTTCAGTTGGTTAGAATACATGCCTGTCACGCATGGGGTCACGGGTTCGAGTCCCGTACGCA
>DWVR01000017.1 GCA_019120125.1 Candidatus Phocaeicola excrementigallinarum
ATATTCGTAATTTTGTCTTGGGTAATCATATGGCATTATTTCATTAACTTGTTATTTGTCAGATATAAAGTTACGAAAAATACTTGTGATTACCTATCTTTTTTAGAACTTTATTATCCCGAACTCACGTAGAGGTATAAAGTCTACGGGAAGGGTAGGGAAGTGAGAGGTTGTCCGGACGGTGTTTCAGGAGGTAAAAAAAACGCCTTGACGTTTCACTTAAAACGTCAAGGCGTTTTGGATAAAACGTCAAGGCATTTTAAGTGAAACGTCAAGACGTTTTTTCAGGAATTTTCTTCTCTGTGGAATATGCTTACAATCAGTTATTTATATTCCTGCCAGCTTTTGATCTGGATGTCCTCCGGCTTCATCTCGCAGAAAGCTTCGATAAAGGCCTTGGCCAGACGTGCGTTCGTGATCAGCGGAATGTTGTGGTCGATGGCACCACGACGGATTCGGTACCCGTTGGTCAGCTCTCGTTTTGAATGGTTTTTCGGGATGTTGACAATCAGGTCGAACTTGTGTCCGGCAATCATTTTCATGACATTGTTTTCCGCATGCGGGCGCTCATCGGGCCAGAACACCGGTGTGGTCGGGATTCCGTGAGCGTTCAGGAAGGTTGCCGTTCCGGCGGTAGCATAGATCTTGTAGCCTTTCTTGCTGAGCATCTGGCTTGCGTCGAGCAGGTCCACTTTTGATTTCGTGGCTCCTGATGACAACAGGATGCTTTGTTGCGGAATCTTGTAGCCCGTAGCGATCAGTGCGTTCAGCAGGGCCTCGTTGAAATCGTCGCCCAGGCATCCCACCTCACCTGTGGATGACATGTCCACGCCAAGTACCGGGTCGGCGTTCTGCAGACGGGCGAATGAGAACTGTGAGGCTTTTACGCCAATCCAGTCGATGTCGAACTCCGATTTGTCCGGCCGGGTGTACGGGGCGTCGAGCATGATGCGTGTGGCCGTCTCGATAAAGTTGCGTTTCAGCACCTTTGATACGAACGGGAAGCTGCGTGAGGCGCGGAGGTTGCACTCGATGACCTTCACCTCGTTCTTGCGGGCCAGATACTGGATATTGAACGGGCCGGAGATGTTCAGTTCCTTGGCGATCTGGCGGCTGATCTTCTTGATCTGGCGTGCTGTAGAGAAATAAATGTGTTGTGCGGGGAACACCAGTGTGGCATCACCGGAATGGACTCCCGCATATTCGATATGTTCTGAAATGGCATACTCCACAATCTCTCCGTTCTGTGCCACGGCGTCGAACTCGATCTCTTTCGTGTTCTGCATGAACTGGGAAACGACCACCGGATATTCTTTCGACACCTCACTGGCCATCTGAAGGTAGCGGGTAAGCTCTTCCTCATCGTAGCATACGTTCATGGCGGCGCCACTCAACACGTATGACGGACGTACCAGTACCGGATATCCCACTTTTCCGATGAATCCCTTCACGTCATCCAGACTGGTCAGTTCCTGCCAAGCCGGCTGGTCGATGCCGAGCTGGTCGAGCATGAGTGAGAACTTGTTGCGGTTTTCGGCACGGTCGATAGAGACTGGAGAGGTTCCCAGAATGGGCACGGACTGGCGGTACAGCTTCATGGCCAGGTTGTTCGGTATCTGTCCTCCCACGGAGACGATGACACCGCGCGGCTGTTCCAGATCGATGATGTCGAGTACGCGCTCGAAGGAAAGCTCATCGAAGTACAGGCGGTCGCACATGTCGTAGTCGGTGGATACGGTTTCCGGATTGTAGTTGATCATGATGGACTTGTAGCCCAGCTTGCGCGCGGTCTGTATGGCGTTGACGGAGCACCAGTCGAATTCCACGGACGAGCCGATGCGGTAGGCGCCGGAGCCGAGAACCACCACCGATTTCTCGTTCTTGTAGTAGTTTACGTCGTAGCCTTCCACCGAATAGGTCATATACAGGTAGTTGGTCAGTTCCGGATGTTCGGAGGCCACCGTGTTGATGCGTTTCACGGCCGGCAGTACGCCTTGTTTCTTACGGTATTCGCGTACGGCCAGGTTTTCTTTCTCCATGTTGCCTGATTTCGGTTTCAGCACGAACCGCGCGATCTGGAAGTCGGAGAATCCCAGAATCTTTGCCTCTCGCATGGTTTCCGGAGTGATTTCTTCCAAAGAGTTGTAAGCGAGAAGCTTGTTCTTGAAATCAACGATGTTCTTCAGCTTGCTGATGAACCACGGGTCGATTTTGGTCAGCTCGTAAATGCGTTCGATGGTGTAGCCTTCTTCCAGTGCCTGTGCGATGGCGAAGATACGCAGGTCGGTAGGGTTGGCCAGCTCGTCGTCGAGGTTGGTGAATTTGGTGTGGTCGTTTCCTACAAATCCGTGCATGCCCTGTCCGATCATCCGGAGACCTTTCTGGATGATCTCCTCGAAGGTGCGTCCGATGGACATGATCTCGCCTACGGACTTCATGCTGGAGCCGATACGGTGGGATACACCTGCAAATTTGTTCAAATCCCAGCGGGGGATCTTACAGATGATGTAATCGAGTGCCGGAGCTACATAGGCTGAATTGGGAGTGCCCATTTCGCCGATTTCATCCAATGTGTATCCCAATGCAATTTTTGCAGCCACAAAAGCCAGCGGATAACCTGTCGCTTTTGATGCAAGGGCCGATGAACGGCTGAGCCGTGCATTGACTTCGATGATGCGGTAGTCGTTGGTGTCGGAGTTGAACGCATACTGGATGTTGCATTCGCCTACGATGTCCAGATGGCGGATGCACTGTCTGGACAGATCCTGCAGGAAGGTCACTTCCTCTTCGGTCAGTGAGCAGGTCGGTGCCACCACAATGGACTCGCCTGTATGGATGCCCAGCGGGTCGAAGTTCTCCATGCTGGCTACTGTGAAGCAATGGTCGTTGGCGTCGCGGATCACCTCGAACTCGATTTCCTTCCATCCTTTCAGGGATTCTTCCACCAGAATCTGCGGAGAGAAGGTGAAGGCGCTTTCCGCCAGTTCGATGAATTTCTCCTCGTTGGGGCAGATGCCGCTTCCCAGTCCTCCCAAAGCGTATGCGGAACGGATCATGACAGGATAGCCGATTTTACGGGCGGCCTCAAGAGCCTCCTGCATGTTGCACACAGCCTGGCTGACCGGTGTCTTCAGGTCCACTTCTTTCAGTTTCTTGACAAAGAGGTCACGGTCCTCCGTGTTCATGATAGCCTCTACGGAAGTGCCCAGCACTTCCACACCGTATTCCTTCAATACGCCGGACTTGTAAAGCTCTGTTCCGCAGTTCAGTGCGGTCTGTCCGCCGAAAGCCAGCAGGATGCCGTCGGGGCGTTCCTTCTTGATGATCTCAGTGACGAAGTAAGGCGTAACCGGCTGGAAATACACCTGATCGGCAATGCCTTCCGATGTCTGGATCGTTGCGATGTTCGGATTGATCAGAACGGAACGTATACCTTCTTCACGAAGAGCTTTCAAGGCTTGTGAGCCGGAATAGTCGAATTCACCTGCCTGACCGATTTTCAATGCGCCTGAACCTAATACCAGGACTTTTTTCAATTTTTTCTTCATGTGTTTATGTAGACTTTTGGTTGATTTGTCAAAGGAGTTGCCTTATGCAAAGGAACGATTTATTTTGAAGAAAACAAAGGATTTAGTTATCTTTGCCACAATTTAAAAATAAATTTGCAATAAGGAAATGAAAAAAGAAAAGATCATTCTGACGGGCGACCGTCCCACAGGCAAGCTTCATATCGGTCATTATGTGGGCTCGCTTCGCCGCCGGGTGGAGCTCCAGGACAGTGGACTCTACGACCGTATCTTCGTGTTCGAGGCAGACGGACAGGCTCTTACCGACAATATCGACAACCCTTCAAAGGTGCGCTCTAACGTGATGGAGGTGGCGCTCGACTATCTCTCCGTGGGGCTTGACCCTTCGCGCACTACGTTGTTCATCCAGAGCCAGGTGCCCGAGCTTTGTGAGCTGTCGTTCTATTTCCTCGACCTGGTGAGCGTGGCGCGTCTGCAGCGCAACCCCACAGTGAAGACGGAGATCGGCATGCGCGGCTTCGGCGAGGGGATCCCCGCCGGGTTCTTCACCTATCCTGTGAGCCAGGCGGCCGACATTGCCGCGTTCCGTGCCACGCACGTGCCCGCCGGTGAGGACCAGGAACCGATGATCGAACAGTGCCGTGAGATCGTGCGCCGCTTCAACCATATCTACGGACCCACACTGGTGGAGCCGGAAATCATGCTTCCGGACAACTCGGCCTGCATGCGTTTGCCGGGAACTGACGGAAAGGCGAAGATGAGCAAATCGCTGGGCAACTGCATTTATCTGTCGGACAGTGCGGATGAGGTGGAACGCAAGGTGAGGTCGATGTATACCGACCCGGGTCATTTGCGCGTGAGCGACCCTGGAAAGATAGAGGGCAACTGCGTGTTCACTTACCTTGACGCGTTCTGCCGTCCGGAACACTTCGGACGCTACCTGCCCGAGTACGCCTCGCTCGACGAACTCAAGGCGCACTACCGCCGCGGAGGGCTGGGCGACATGAAGGTGAAGAAACTGCTTGCAGCCGTAATGCAGGAGACGCTTGAGCCTATCCGCCAGCGTCGCGCGGAGTTTGAGAAAGACATTCCGTCGGTATATGAGATCTTGCGCAAAGGATGTGAACAGGCGCGTGAGGTGGCGGCCGCTACGATGAGCGACGTGCGCCGCGCCATGAGAATCAACTATTTCGAGGACATGAGCCTGATTGACGAATGGCAAAGTGCCGGAAAGGAGGAGTGACATGACGGATGTCGGCACTTTATACCGTACGTTCCTTTCCTGTCCGGGCGGGGTGGTGACGGACAGCCGCCGCCTGGTGCCCGGGGCGATGTTCATCGCCCTGAAAGGCGGGAATTTCGACGGCAACCTTTTCGCGGCCGCGGCCTTGGAAGGGGGGTGCAGTTACGCGATGGTGGATGATCCTGGCGTGATTCCTCCGGGGGAGGAAGGCCGTTTCCTGCTGGTAGATGACGGGCTGGAGGCTCTTCGCATGCTGGCCCGCGAGCACCGCAGGGCATTGGGGACGAAACTCATAGGGGTGACGGGTACCAACGGGAAGACCACCACAAAGGAGCTGCTCCGCGCGGTGCTCTCGCGGAAATACCGTGTACTCGCTACCGAGGGCAATCTGAACAACGACATCGGCGTGCCCCTTACGCTGCTGCGCCTGCGCCCGGAGCACGAGCTCGGGATCATCGAGATGGGCGCAAGTCATCCGGGTGACATCCGTCGGTTGGTCGAGGTGGCTGAGCCGGACTTCGGTGTCATCACGAACGTGGGCGAGGCGCATCTTCAAGGTTTCGGCTCGATAGAGGGTGTGGCACGTACAAAAGGTGAATTGTATGATTTTCTGCGCACGCGGAAAGGGGCGGAAGTATTCCTGAATGCGGATGACGTGCGGTTGTGTGGTATGGCGGCCGGTTTGCCGGCCGTGACCTACGGTACGACGGAGCAGGCAGGCGTGTGTGGTGAAACGATGGACACATCCGGCCCTTGTTTCTCGTTCAGATGGCACAGGGCGGATTCTCCGGAGGAGATCCATGATGTGCGTACACATCTGATCGGAGGGTATAATCTTGCGAACGTGCTGGCCGCATGTGCGGCAGGTGTCCGTCTTGGAGTCCCGGACGAGGATATTTGTGTGGGCATCGAGAGTTATGTGCCCATCCAGGGCCGTTCGCGCCTGGTGGATACGGGACGCAACCGTGTCGTGGCGGATGCCTATAACGCCAATCCGACAAGTATGGAGGCCGCATTGCGGAACTTTGCCCAAATGGATGCTCCGTACAAAATGGCCGTTTTGGGCGACATGAAAGAGCTGGGTGAGGCCTCGGAAAATGAGCACCGGCGTATTCTCAGGCTCGCGGTCTCACTCGGTTTTGACCGTCTGGTATTGGTGGGGCCGGAATTCGCGTCGGCGTTGGTGGCGGAAGGTGTTTCCGCTTCATGTGGCACTGATGCGAGGGCTGTAGGCGGAATGCTTCGGGAAATGAATCCCGAAGGTTGTCTGATTCTCCTGAAAGGCTCTCACAGCATGGATCTTGAGTCTTTACTTCCGTTGCTGTGACATTGTAGTCAAGGATGTGTCGGAATAAGATCCGCCGGAGAGGAAAACAGAGTTCTGTTTTCTGTCTGCGGCTTCAATAAAAAGGCGGACTTGCATAATGCAAGTCCGCCTTTCATATTTGGCTTCAATTTTCATTAAAACTGCATTGACAGTTCCGTCAGCCAGTCGTATACACCGCTGCATATACCCAATACCAGAATACCTGCAAGGCAGATGACCAGTCCGGTACGGGCCAGTGCCGGAGACTTGAACGCCGGTGCGGGCGAATCGGTCTGCGTGATGAACATTGCCTTTACTACCAGCAAATAGTAGTAGAGTGAGATGATGGTGTTCACCAAAGCAAGGAATACCACCAGCCAGTGTCCTGTGTGGAATGCGGAAGCAAACACGAAGAACTTCGAGAAGAATCCCGCGAACGGCGGAATACCGCCCAGTGAGAACAATGCCAGCGTCATGATGAAAGTCAGATGCGGGTTGGTGCGGTAGAATCCGTTGTACGCGTCGCGGCCGGTGCGTCCGGTCTGTTGCTCCACGATGCCGATGATTCCGAAGATTGCCAGATTGGCCACTACATAAACAGCCAGATAGTAGACCAACGAAGCCATTCCCTGTCCGCTGCCGGCCAGTGTGCCCAGCACGAGATAACCGGCCTGCGAGATACTACTGTAAGCCATGAATCGCTTCATGTCCTTCTGCAGTACGGCAAAGAGATTGGCTACGGTGATCGTAACCACGATAATGATACCCAGCATCAGGCTCCAGTCTTCAACCATTTGTCCGAATACTTTCATCAGGATGGCGGTCAAAGCGAAAGCCGCTGCACCTTTAGATACGACTGAAAGATATCCAGTAACCGGTGTCGGAGCTCCTTGATAAGTATCAGGTGTCCATGCGTGGAAAGGAACAAGGCTGAGTTTGAATCCCAGTCCGGCGAAGAAGAACACCATGGCTGCGATCTGCAGCGGCGTGCCCGTCAGCATGGCGGCGGCATCGGCGAAATAGGCCGTTCCGCTTGTCCCGTAGAGCATCGACACGCCGTAGAGCATCAGTGCCGATGAGAACATGGAGCTGAGTATGAACTTCGCTCCGGCCTCGGCGCTCTGGCGGCGCCACTTGTCGAGTGCCACGAGACAGGCCATCGGGATGCTGGCCGTTTCAAGTCCGATGTAGAATGTGAGGAAGCTTCCGGAGCTGACCATGAGGTACATTCCGAAAAGCGTACATAATGTAAGCGTATAGAACTCGCCCGCTTTGTGGGCGGTGTCTTCACGTTCAAGCCAGCGTCCGGCAAGTGTGAATACCAGCAGGGTTCCTGCGGTAAGTATGGCTTTGACGGCCGATGCGATGGAGGTGTTTACATACATTCCTCCGAAGGCCTCTCCCGCGGGCTCGGTCAGACAGAGCACTGTCAGCGCGAGCGTCAGGACAACGGCCAAGGTCTGCAGCGGCTTGTGGTTGGGCCGTTTCAGGATGAGGTCCGCCAGCAGCATTACCACGATTGCCGCCACCATTCCGAACTCGGCCTGCATTGATAAGAATCCGTTCATGATATGAATGAATAATTGATAATGAATAGTTAATAATTAAAAGCTTCTTTTTTAGTTAACAGTTATCAATTAACAGTTAGGGAACATCCGAAGCGTCCGTTGTTAATTATTAACTGTTAACTATTAATTGTCAACGCATTAATTGGCTGATGATCGGTTCTACGCTGCCGCTGATCATGTCGCTTGCCCACCAGGGTGCAAGACCCAGTCCGGCAACGGCCGCAATCAGGCAGACCACCGCGAAGCGTTCGTCCCAAGTAGCATCAGTCAGTTTCAGATGTTCCGGGTTCTGGCAGGTTCCGTAGAGGATCTTGCCGACAACGCGCAGGATGTAGACCGCCGTGATCACGATACTGGTGGTCGCGATTACGGTGCAGGTGCGGTGGAACACGTCGTTCACCTGGAACGAGCCGGTGAACACGGTCATCTCGGCGATGAATCCGCTCAGACCCGGCAGACCCAGGTTGGCGAGACCGGCGATCACGTAGCCCACGGCGAGGAACGGCATGATCTTCATCAGACCGCTCAGCTCGCGGATGTCACGCGTGTGCGTGCGTCCGTAGATCATACCGATGAGGGCGAAGAAGAGGGCTGTCATCAGTCCGTGGCTCAGCATCTGCAGGATGGCGCCTGTCGCGCTCACGCGTGTCATCATCAGCAGGGCGAAGAGCACAAGGCCGCAGTGGCTTACAGAAGAATATGCGTTGATGTATTTCAGGTCGGTCTGAACGACTGCGCTGAACGCACCGTACACTACTGAAATGGTGGTCAGAATCAGGAAGAAGTCCCCCCAGATAGCCGCTCCGGTAGGCATCAGGTACATGGCCACGCGGAAGCATCCGTAACCTCCCAGTTTCATCAATACTCCTGCGTGCAGCATACTTACGGCTGTCGGGGCCGAGGCATGACCATCGGGACTCCATGTGTGGAACGGGAACAAGGCCCCCAGTACACCGAATCCCAGGAATGTGAGCGGGAAGAAAATCTGCTGGATTTCTGTAGGTATCTTCTGTTTTACGATTTCGAGGATGTTCATTGTTTCGCCACCGGCACCGTAATAGATTCCCAGGATGCCGATCAGCAGGAATGCGGAACCACCCATCAGCATGAGCGTCAGCTTCATGGCGGAGTATTCCTTGCGGCCGCTTCCCCATACACCGATGAGCAGGTACATCGGGATAAGCGCCACCTCATAGAACATGAACATGGTGAACAGGTCCGTGGAGATGAAGAACCCGAACACTCCGGTGCTCAACAGAGTGAACCAGAGGAAGTATTCCTTGGTGAGCGGTTTCAGTTTCCAGGATGCGAATGTTCCGGTGAATACGATGATGGCACTCAGAAGCAACATCACTACCGAAATTCCGTCGACTCCTACTGAATAGCAGATGTGGAGAGGGGCATACCACATGATGCTGTCGGTGAACAGCATCTCTTCGGTCGCACCCCCCTGGCGCATGCCGATATAAGTGAAGGTGAGCCATGTGGCGAGTACCAACAGGGCTGACGAGCCGACCACCATCACTCCTTTTACCTGGTTGACGTTGCGGGCCATCCACAGTCCCAGCAGCATCAGCAGAGGTATCAGTACAAATAGACTTAATATATTCATCTTTTCTTGAATTAATAGTTAATAGTTAACAGTTAATGGTTGGTAATGAACCGTATGGGGTATTCATTATTCATTATTAACTGAGTAGAAGTATAATCACCAGTACGATGATACCTCCGAAGAACCATTGGGTATATGTCTGGATCTTACCGTTCTGCAGCGGCTGGATAGTTCCTCCGGCTGCGTTGGTACACCATGCCATGAAGTTCATGAACTGGTCGATGGCGTGGCGGTCAAACCAGGCAAGCGGTTTGGACACGCAGCGGAAAATGATTCTTTTCGTCACAAACATCCAGACTTCGTCCATGTAGAAACGCTTGTAGGCCGCACGGTGGAGTGTGGCGAAGCGTTTTGCCAGCATGTCTGCCACTGGCTGGCGGTCGCGGGCGTACATCCATGTAGCCAGTGCGATGGCGACAAGTGCCACAATTACGCTGGTAGCGGCTACGCTCATGTCAAGATGGATGTCGTATGCATGTCCGTTGGACGAGACGAAGTGTCCGAACGGCTGGATCCATCCGCAGACAATGGTGATGAGTGCCAGGAACATCAGCGGGAACGTCATCGAGAGCGGACTCTCGTGCGGTGTGTGATGCTCGTGGAGCTCCTTGTTCTCCGTACCCCAGAAAATACCGTAGTACAGGCGGAACATGTAGAATGCCGTCATGCCCGCGATGATGGTCATGATCCAACCCATTGCCGGGCTGAACTGGAAGCAGGCCGCCAGAATCTCATCCTTCGAGAAGAAACCGGAGAACGGCGGGATGCCGGCGATGGCCAGACACGCGATGAGGAAGGTGATGTGAGTGATGGGCATGTACTTGCGCAGACCACCCATGGTTGACATTTCGTTGCTGTGTACGGCGTGGATGATACATCCGGCACCCAGGAAGAGCAACGCCTTGAACATGGCGTGGGTGAACAGGTGGAACATGCCGGCCATGTAGCCGAGGCCACCTTCGTGTGGATCCATCGAGGTGCAGACACCCAGTGCCACCATCATGAAGCCGATCTGTGAGATGGTGGAGAAGGCGAGCACACGCTTGATATCGCTCTGTGCGCAGGCTACGCTGGCTGCATAGAATGCGGTGAACGCACCGACGTATGCCACGATGTGCAGGGTTTCAGGAGCGAAGCCCACAAACAGCGGGAACATACGTGCGACCAGATAAACACCTGCCACGACCATGGTAGCCGCATGGATAAGTGCAGATACAGGGGTAGGACCTTCCATCGCGTCAGGCAGCCAGATGTGCAGCGGGAACATGGCACTCTTACCGGCACCTCCGACGAACATCAGTCCCAATGCCAGCGGCAGTACCATGCCTGCCTGCATCAGGCGTTCCTGTGCGGGGTCGAACTCGAAAGTCTGCATGTAATAGCCGTAAATGAGGATACCGACCAGGAAGCCCAAGTCAGCGAAACGGGTTACGATGAACGCTTTCTTGCTGGCCGCGATGGCCTCGGGCTTGGTGTAATAGAAGCCGATGAGCAGGTAGGATGAAACGCCCACGAGCTCCCAGAACACGTACATCTGGAAGATGTTGGTGGCCACAACCAGTCCCAGCATGGACATGGAGAAGAGCGACAGGAACGCATAGTAGCGCTGGAATCCCACCTCTCCCTTCATATAGCCGAAAGAGTAGATATGCACCATGAGCGACACGGTCGAGATCACCACGAGCATCATCACCGAAATCGGATCGAGCAGGATGCCCATGTCAATGTGGAGCGACTCGGTGAAAGGCAGCCACTCGAAGTTCCACGGCACGAGCGTCTCGAACGTACCTTCAGCCGTGCGCGGAGCCGTGAAGTAGCTGAATGCCGTCATGTAGCTCAGCACGGTCACGATACCCAGCGAGAGGGTGCCGATGGCACCGGCCACCTTGTGGGGCATCTTCATGCCTGCCAGTCCGAGCAGCAGGAAGCTGAGCATCGGCAACGCGAGTATGAAAATTGTATATTCCATTATTCTTCAGTTAATAATTAGTAATTAAGAATTAATAGTTGTTCAGTGAATGTAGCAGTGTTTGTTGTTAACTGTTCATTATTCACTGTTAACTTTTTTATCCTTTCAGGTCTGTGATGTCGTCTGTAAGGATCTGCTTCATGTTACGGTAGACATTGATGATGATTGCGATGGCTACCGCCGTTTCGGCTGCCGCAACCGCAATACCGAACAGGCTGAAGAAATGTCCCTCAAGCTGGTCGGGGAAGAGGTAGCGGTTGAACACCGCGAAGTTGATGTTCGTGGCGTTGAGCATCAGTTCCACCGAAATGAGGATAGCCAGCAGGTTCTTGCGTGTAAAGAATCCGTAGATTCCGCAGAACAGCATCACTGTACTGACAACCAGATAGTGTATGACATGTATTTCCATTTCCTAAGTTTTTAAGTCATTCATTTTTCTTTTCTCGCAATCAGTATCGCGCCGATCATGCAGGCAAGGAGCAGCACGCTGACAGCCTCAAAGGGCAGCAGGAACTGATACTTGTCCATACCCATCAGTGCCATTCCGACCTTTTCTACCGGAAGCTCCTCTCCCTGAGGGATTACGTTCAGTGCGAATCCGTTGCTCAGCACGAGGAACAGCATGAGGCCTGCGCCCACAATGACGGATGCCAGCACGCTGAAGAGTTTGGCCCAGCCGATGCGGTACTTCATGTCCTTGTTCGAGCGTGTGAGCATGATCGAGAACACGTAGAGCACAACGATACCTCCGGCGTAGACCATCAGCTGCACGGCACCCAGGAACGTGTAGCCCAGGATTCCGTAGATTGCCGCCGTGCCGAAAAGCACGAACAGCAGGTAGGTGGCCGCTCTCAGAAGCCGTCCGGTCGTCACGGCCATCACCGAGAATACGGTGATGCACGCGGCCACGACGTAGAACACTATTTCTTGAAGTGATATACTCATATGATAATCCTTTTTGAATGAAGATTGAAGAATAATGAATGAAGAGTGGCCCTGTGGCGCGATTGTATCTTCATTTCTGGTTCTTTAATCCTTCATTCTTAATTCTTAATTCTTCATTTATTTTTTGTTGAGTGTCAGCACGAGCTTGTCCTTCTCGAACACGGCGTTCTCGAAGTCGTTGGTAAACTTGATCGCGTCGTGCGGGCAGACGTTCACGCAAAGCATGCAGAACATGCAGGAACCCAGGTTGTACTCGTACTTCACCAGTACTTTCTTTTTCTTTCCCTCTTCGGTCTCGCGCATTTCTGTGGTGAGCCTGATGGTGCCGTTGGGACAGTTCATCTGGCAGAGACCGCACGCGATGCACTTGTGGTTGCCTTCCTCATCGGTGGGCATGGTCAGCAGGGCGCGGTGGCGTTCAGGAATGTGGAGAGTGGTATGGCGGTTCTCCGGGTACTGCTCAGTGATTTTCTTCTGGCAGAACACCTTCATTGAGGTCTCCATACCCGTCAGCAGGCTTTTCACACCGCTGGCGTAGCCTTCCAAGTATTCTTTCAAACTACTCATCTTATCGTTCATTTAGTGTTTCACAACTTAAAAAGTCCATCCCATCAGTGTGCAGAATGTCATCAGCACGAGCACTACCAGTGACGACGGCATGAGGTATTTCCACTCCAGTGTCAGGATCTGGTCGATACGCAGACGGGGATAAGTCCAGCGGATCCACATCAGCAGGAAGATGATGACAAACGTCTTTCCGAGGAACCATACGATTCCCGGGATGTAGTCCATCACGGTGTTGAAACCGTCAAGCCCGGGGATGTGGAGCGGCATCCATCCGCCCAGGAAGAGCGTGACGGCGATACCTGCAGTGATGAAAAGGTTCATGTATTCAGCCAGATAGAAGAAGCCGAAGTGCATGCCCGAATACTCGGTATGATAACCGGCTGTAAGCTCTTGTTCAGCTTCCGCAAGGTCGAACGGACCGCGGTTGGCTTCGGCGTTGCCGGCAATCAGATAGATGATGAAGGCCAGGATGGCCGGAATGTGTCCTTTGAAAAGGTTCCATCCGTTTGCCTGTCCCATCACAATCTCATGGATGTCCATCGTTCCGGCCATCACCACCATAGTAAGCACCGAGAGACCGATGGAGAGTTCGTAACTGATGATCATGGCACCGCTACGCATGGCACCCATCAATGTATATTTGCTGTCGCTACTCCATCCGGCGAGCAGGATGCCCAGTACACCGATTGACGAAGCCGCCAGCACGAAGAAGATACCGATGTTCATGTGCAGGATCAGACCGCCGTTGTGCCACGGCAGGCAGGAGAACGTGAATATCGAGGCCAGGATCACCAGATACGGCGCGAGGCTGTAGAGGAATTTGTCTACATGTGCCGGGGTAAAGATTTCTTTGATAAGCATCTTCAATACGTCGGCCGGCACCTGCAGCAGACCTCCCTTGCCGCCTACGCGGTTCGGGCCGAGACGGCACTGGAAAGCGGCGCACACCTTACGTTCCATGTAGATCATAACCACGGCCAATGCGGCATAGAGCAGGATGATGATCACACCCACCGCGATGCCTTCAATCGTGAGGGCCGCCCATTCGGGCATCACTCCGCACAAGGCGGTGTGGATGGCGGAAGTGAGCGACTCCAGGTTATAATAATTGTTCATGTTATTCAGTTAATAATTAATAGTCAATAATTAACGGTTGGCGCGGATTGCAGCCAATTTCCATTATTCGCTATCAATTTCGTTATTAATTCTTAATTGTTAATTATTAATTACCGGTCTATGTCCGGAATCACGAAGTCCACTGATGCTCCGATGGCAATCAGGTCGGCAAACTTCCATCCGCGGCAGAGCGTGTCCATGGCCTGTACCAGCGGCAGTCCCGTGGAGCGGAAGTGCATACGGTACGGTGTCTTGTCTCCGTGGCTTTCTATCATCACGCCGAACTCACCGCGGCTTGCTTCCACAGCCGAAGTCCAGATGCCTTCAGGCAGCTTGATGATAGGTTTTGTCTTCACGCGGTGTTCTCCTTCCGGAATGTTGTCGATAAGCTGTTCGATGATGTGGCACGACTCTACGATCTCGTCCATACGCACCATGTAGCGTGCGAAAGAGTCGCAGGTGTCGTAAGTGATTTCCTTGAAGTCCACTTTGTCATACACTCCGTAAGGCATACGTTTGCGCACATCGTTCTTCCATCCTGCGGCACGTCCCGTACCTCCGGTGCATCCCAATGAGATGGCGTCTTCCTTCGACAGGATGCCCACGCCTTTCAGACGGGTGTCGGCGATGACGTTTCCGGTAAAGATGCGGTGATAGTCGGGCAATACCTTCTTCAGGTGGGCAATGAACTCTTTCACTTTCTGGCAGAAAGTAGGATGAATATCGTCCTGTACGCCTCCGATTACGTTGTAGTGCTGGATCAGACGGCCTCCGGTGGTCTCCTCGAAGATGTCGAGAATCATCTCTCTCTCTCGGAATCCGTAGAAGAACGGCGTCATCGCACCCATGTCGAGCACCAGACACGAATAGAACAGCAGGTGCGAGTCGATACGTTGCAGCTCGTCCATGATGGTACGGATGTACTCGGCGCGTTCGGAAACCTCGATGCCTGCGGCTTTTTCGATACACATACACAGCGCGTGGCGGCTCTGGTGTGCGCTCAGGTAGTCCAGACGGTCGGTCATGCCCAATGTCTGCGGATAAGTGAGGCTCTCGTTCATTTTCTCGATGCCGCGATGGATATATCCCAGCACCGGGTCGACTTTGGTGATTACCTCGCCGTCCAGTCCGATGCGCATGCGGAGTGCGCCGTGGGTTGATGGGTGTTGCGGTCCCATGTTCACCACAAAATCGTTCTCGCCGAAGATGCGGTGGTTCACACCTTCCAGTGTGCCGTCCTTGCGCAGGCGGTATTCTTTTGTGAAATCGGCGTTGATTTCGTTGTCCAGACGCAGCGGGTTCGATTTCATGTCATAGTCCTTGCGGAGCGGCCATCCTATCCAGTCCTCACGCAGGAACAGGCGGCGCATGTCAGGATGCCCCGTAAAGCGGATTCCGAAGAAGTCGTACACCTCGCGTTCCTTTATCAAGGCTGTCTTCCAAAGGTCGCTCACCGTAGGCAGCAGCGGCGTCTCGCGATCGGCCGTAGCCGTGCGCAGGGCCACTTGTTCGCCCGTGGCGGTTGATTCCATGAAATACACGGCTCCGAGGCCTTCCTCGCCCCAGTCCATACCTACTATGTCACGCAAAAAGTCCATCGGACTCTGCGGGTCGTTTTTCAACGCTTCCGCTGTCTGGTGGAATACTTCCAGGGGCACTTTGATCACTCCGGCGTTGCCCGGGCATTCTTCGGCTCCCTTTATCGTCTTCAAAATATCGTCACGTTTCATTCGTCACCTCCTTTCTTTCCGGTGTCTTCCGCTTCCTCTTTGGATTGCTTGTGGTTCACTCCGCCTAAGAAGCGTTCTACTTTCATTTTCCGCTGCAGCTGCATGAGTCCGTAGAAGAAGGCTTCCGGACGCGGCGGGCATCCCGGGATGAACACGTCTACAGGGATAATCTTGTCGATACCGTTCACCACATTGTACGATTTGATGAACGGACCTCCCGAGATGGTGCATCCGCCCACGGCCACCACGTATTTCGGGTCGGCCATCTGGTCGTACAGACGTTTCATTACCGGTGCGGTGCGATAGGTAATGGTTCCCATCACGATGAGCACGTCGGCCTGACGGGGGGAGTTTCGTGTCACCTCAAACCCGAAACGTGCCATGTCGTAGCGTCCGGCTCCCAATGCCATGAACTCGATGGCGCAGCAGCTCGTACCCAACAGCAGACCCCATACCGAATTGCTTCGTCCCCAGTTGATCAGACGGTCGACGGTGGTAAGGATGACTCCCGCTCCCTCGTCGTTCAACTGGCGTACCAGTCCTTCCAGGTAATCGTTGTTTTTGAACTCCTCATACTTCATGGAACGTATGGGCGCAAGTTTTTTTACTTCCATTCCAGCGCTCCTTTCCGCCAGGCGTAAGCCAAGCCCAGCACTAAGATGAGTAGAAAAATGCTGACGCTCGCCACCGCAACGAGTCCCGCGTTCCGGGCTACTGCAGCCCACGGAAAGAGGAATACGGTTTCGATGTCGAACATCAGGAACAGAATGGCAAAGAGGTAGTATCCCGCCTTGAACTGAATCCATGATTGTCCTCGGGTAGGAATACCACATTCATAAGGTTCGCCTTTCTGCGGGTTGAATGAACGGGGGGCTAAAAGCTTGGCTATGCAGATAGCCGCCGTTACCAATACAACAGCCGTTAGAATAACGACAACAATAAACGTAAAAAACATATATTAAGTGTTTTAAATGATGTTTCTCTATGCGCATTGATTGCTTTTTCGGACAGTGTTTTTCTGCCGCAAAGTGTCTCGAAATTGCCAAATGCCATGCGTATCGCATAGGGATGGAACCGCAAGATTCTGTTAACAACCAATAAAAACTGCACAAAGGTAGATAATTATTCCTATTTATAGGAAAATTGTTTGGTAAAAACGCTTAAAATATTTGGATGCTGTTTGGATTTTCTTAGAACGGATAGCCGATGGCAAAGTGGATGCCCATTCCGTCCCTGAAGTTCGGAATGTTGTAATATCCTTTTTTATCTGTCTCGTAGGGCACATGAAGCGCGATTCCGAAATCAAGGCGTAGGATAAGGAATGACAGGTCGTAGCGGATGCCGAAACCTGTGCCGGTGGCGATACTGTCAAAGAAGTGGTTGAGCGTAAATTCAGCTCCCGGACGTGCCTCGTCTTTCCGCATCAGCCATACATTGCCTGCGTCCAGAAATATGGCACCGTTCAGGTTTCCCCCCAAGAAATTCGACAACATACGGAAGCGGTATTCCAGATTGGCCTCCAGTTTGATATCGCCCGTCTCGTCTACGTATGAGTAGTTGGGGTTGGTTACCGGATGGAAACGGCCCGGACCGATGGAGCGGATAGTGAACGCACGGATGCTGTTGGCGCCTCCTACATAGAATTGTTCGCTATAGGGGGCGATGGTCTTGTTGCCGTATGCCCAGATTACTCCACCCATGACTCGTGTCGCAATCTGTTGTTTTTCGTTTATATTAAACAGGTAGCGGAATTCGGTCGAGTATTTCACGAATTGGGCGAACGGATTTCCCAGCAGTTTCTTCTCTTTTTCCTTAAAACTCTTTCCGAAGGCCGCATAAATCATGGAAGTGACGTTGCCGGCCGATGTGAATGAGTTTTCCCACCAGATACGGCCACGTCTTTTCCGGTATGTATTGTCGTAGGTCAACGTGTAGGTGAACGACGGAATGAACTGGTCATCCAGACTGTGGAACAACATGGGATTCTGGGTGGCAATCGAGTCGAAGCGTGCGGTGCGTCGTTGCAGGGTGTTGAATGCCAGATGGACCGGGGTTACCGTATGTCTCAGCCCGCGCCGGCGTTGGAAAGAGTAGGTCACCTCGCCGCCAAATGAAAGCATCTTGAAATAGCGGGCACGGTTTACCTGGTCTGCATATATTTTGAAGTCACTTTGCGCGGGAAAGCGGAATGCGTTCATACGGTTCTGTTGCCATGGAAGAATCAGTCGCGGGAAAGTCAGCGACAGGGCGGCTCCCAGTTCGTAGGAGTTCATCACTGAGCTTTCACCATCGACGGTGGAACTTGTCTGCCATTCGTACGAGCCTTTCAATTCCAGATTCAGTGAGGCTCCCATTCTGCGGAAGTTCTTTCTGGACAATTTGAATATGGCTCCCGGACCGGTCTGTTTCGTGCTTTTGGTCTTGACGTTCAGCTCAAGCTCACTGTCGTACGGCAGGTCGAACATGGCGTTGACCGTGATGTCGAGCGTGTCTTGTGTATTGGGACGTGGTTCGTATCTGAACTCATTGAACTTGAACACTCCCATTCTCGACAAGGCTTCCTGGGAATAGTTCTGGCGCAACAAAGAGTACATCTCTCCGTTTCTGTATAAGAACTTCCTGCGTAATACGCCGAAACGTACTCCTGGCTTGTCACCGGAGTACTTCACCTTGAAATGATGGAAATCAGCCGAATCGGTCGGAAGTTCCCCGTTTTGTCCGATCAGGTTGACTGTAGTATTACCTATATAATAAGTCTGCAACGCGTTTTCGGGTACATTGCTTTGCTGCATCACTTTCAGGTTGACATAACCGGGCCGCATGATGGTATCCGCCTGAAAAGTGATGAAGTCGGAGCGGTAATAATAATAACCGTTGTTCCGGAACAGCTCTACCAACCTTTCTCTTTCCTCGTTCAGGATGTTCACGTTAAAAGGATTGTCTCTGTGTAACAGGGATTCGCTTCTGCTTGCTTGGATCAGGCTGTCCGTTCTGGGTGTGAATCCTACATATCTGATTGAGTCGAGCAGGTATCCGTGGCCGAAGTCAATGGTATAATTGAGCCTGGCTTTCTTGGGGTTGTCCGTCGTGTCTACCTTATACGTTACTTCCCCGTTGAAATATCCGTAGTCCTTCAGCAGGTTGGTGGCTACTTTGCTTCGTGTGTCCGGGTTGACGGTTGAAATATAAATCGGGTCGGCCGCCAGTTTGTTGAATATCCATTTCCCAATACCTTTTTCGTAGCGTTCAAAGCGGTTGTATATCCACAATCCAAACGGAAACGGGATGCGTTTGCTAGGGCTTCCGAAGAATGAGTTATTCGGGGCCACATTGATGGCTCCCATCACTTCCTCCAGTGTCTTGTCTCCGGCATCGCATTTCTCATAGTTGACGATTTCCGGGGTGGGGGTACCGATATACAGCACCTCGCCCTCAGCCAGATGTTTGGTGGTGGAACATGCTCCTGTCAGTATGAGCAGCAAGCTTGCCAGCAGCAGGTTATAGTTTTTTCTTATCTTCATTTTCCTCATCCTCTTCCTTTTTGGTTGCGTTAAGGTCTTTCCTCTTTTTCCTGAATATGAACAGTTCACTCAGTTTCCCCACTTTCTTGCGCAATACGAGACCGGCTCCTGTTTCTGTCACTTCTCCGTCGAGCACATTTTCGTATGTCTTGTCATGGAAAACCTTGATGTAGCGCGTGCCGCTGTTGTCGAGGCGGTACTCCAGTGAGATATTGTCGATGAATGACTCGTCCTGCTGTACATTGTTTCCCGTCGATACTTTTCCTCCGATGATTACGCGGATACGGTTGTTCCAGAAGCGCTTGGCGAATTCAAAGTTATAGTCAGTCCTCGTTCCGCCGGTTTCTCCGTCATCGGTCTGTTCGATGCCGAAGTTGATGTCAATGGTTTTCAATGCGCTGCCCGCCACTTTGTTGATCTGGTCTTGCAGGAATGAGTTCATCACGCTGTTCGCGCTGAGTCCTCCTCCGCCGGCCGTGTTTCCTTCTGCCATATACATGCCTGTGACCAGCATGGTGACGGCCAGCTTGTTTTTTTCTTCCGGCGACATGGCAGCCAGGTCATTCTGTACACTTCCGTCCTCAGGGGCGTCAATGGTGAAAGTGAATCCCAGATTTTCCAGACGGTTGGTGATGTTTACTCCTACATCGAAGTTCACTGTACGTGCGTTCTGGCCCTCTTGTGCTACCGAGGCTCTCATTCTTTCCGTGGCTTGGATGTTCAGGTTCGGGTTCATGATGTTGCCGGTCCACTCTATGTAGCTTCCTTCCTTGATGTGGAATGTCTTGAGCGGGATGACTGGAAGTTCATACTTCATTTCTCCGCTCAGCAGGGTGTAGCGTCCGTTGAGCACCATGTTCCCTTCCATTGTGTATTGGAATGAAAGGTCACCGCCACCCTCGAACAGCATGTAGTTTTCACCTTGTTCGTCTATGTTCACCCGGCATTGCACACCTTCGTCAATGTGTAGGGTCATCAGCATGTCTATGCCTCCGAGTGTAAGGACAGGCAGTTCGTTGTTGCCTGCATTGGTCGTGTCGCTGAAGTTTACGAAAGTGACTGTTTCTCCCAGTTTGTCTTCCACGGTCAGTGGGGAGTCTTTCAGAATGTAGGTGAAATCACTTCCTCCCAATATGTTCATGTTTCCTCGCATAACCATCCTGTCCGGAGTGCCGTTCAGGATGGAGTGGAAATCCACATACAGTTTTCCGAACACCAGTGATTCCTTGGTTTTCTTGGCGTTCAACAGCTCGAAGTGGTTGGCGTCCATCTTCAGGTCCATCTGCATGTTTGCCATGTCGGCGATGTCTACGCTGCCGTTGATGGTGAAAGGTGTCTCTCCCTTTGTGAATATCTTGAACTTGTCGAACATGATCTTGCTGTCCTTCACTTCTATCGGCCGGTTGTCGAAGCGCAGGTTCAGTGATGCCTGCGGTACGAATACATTCACGCTGTCAAGGTTGACACTTCCGTTCAGCCGTGGATTGTCGGCAGGACCTTTTACTGACATGGTACCGTCAAGGTCACCGCTGAGTATGGCCATACGGTCGGGGACAAAGGTGTTGGCGATGTCGAGCGGAAGATGGGACAGTGACATGCTGGCATCTATCCGGTCGGGTTCTTCTTTGTGTCGGGCCGGGAAATAGGAGCCGCTCAGTGCGGCTATTTCCTGATCATTCCGCATGATGAAACCGTCGATGCTCTGTACGCCTGACTGTCTTGGCAGGTATACGGCGCTCAGGGCCCAGTCTCCCATCGGGTCTTGCTCATATTCCAGTCTGTCCACACTTGCCTCCAGGGCGATCTGGTCAGACCCGTCGGCTTGCACGTAATGAGCCTCCAGATTGATGGTGCCGGCAATATCGGGCATATAGGGGACAATTCTGCGGAATTCGGCGATGTCAAGTCTGTTTACAGACAATGTCAGGTTTTGTGTTGACAAGCTGTCAGGCGTGGAATAAAGGTGGAGTCCTGTCCGGCTCTCATCGTAAATGGCCAGTTTCGCCTGGATTTCCCCATTGTCTTTCAAGTAGATATAGTTGTCTTTGTTTACACGGAATTTCCGGTATACCAGAGTCGGGTCGAAAGGTGTGATATGCAGGCTGACACCCTCTTTCTGCAGACCTGCCGTCATGCCGATGTCGACACCGCATTCTTTTTTACCGTTGAAATAGCCGATATTGACATTGAAATGAGTTGAGTCGGCTTTTCCGTTGAGCACAATGTCAAAAGCTTCCTGATATGGCTTGTCATTCGCCTTTACTTCTGTTTTCAGGGTGATGGCATCCTCGATTTGGGTGGTGTTGAACTGGATTGTGTTGAACGACAGGCTGTCGGTACGCAATCCGTACAGATAGGCCGTGCTGTTGAGGCCCGCTTCCGGATCTGTGGTGACATTTACTCTCAGACGGTCAAAGAACAGACGTTTGAGAGCCAGTGTGTTTGAGACGGGATTGTCGTTTCCTGCAAAAATCCGCAGCTCGGCTTTCGGAAGGACTTTTTTCAGTTCTTCCTGATTGAATTTTTTTCTTTCCCATTGTGCCGCCAGCAGTGTGGCCACTTTGTTTGCCTGGTCTGTAAGTTCTTCGATGCCTCCCTTGCTCCGGAAAAGGAAGGTGAGGTCGCCGGCATTGACAAAGCAGTGTATGGAATCGCGTGCGGTGGTCCCTCCCACGTGCAGGTCTTTAGTCGTGAAGTTCTGCGTGTCGGTGATCAGGTGGATGTCACGCATGGAAACGCGCGCGCTATGGCTTTTCTTCATATCCGTACCCATATTCAGTTCGATTTCCTGTGTGGTTCTGAATGGGGTGGGGGTCAGTCCCATGCCGTACCAGTCAAGATTGAGGATGTGAATGTTTCCTTTGGCCCGGATATATTTCGGGTTCAGTTGTGCGTTGAGTTCGGACACGATATGCATCACTTTGTCTTTGGCGTTCAGATGAAGGGTGCCCTCCGATTGTTCCAGTCTGGCATCAAGATTGATTCCTGACAGGACTTTTGAACCATATTCCAGATAGTTGAGTGAGGCGTCGGCCCGGAGATTGGCCGTGGGTGAGAAGAAGTCGAACTTTTCCCCCTCGGCGTTCACTGAAGCGGTGATTCCGAACAGCGAGTCATTGGGCATGAAGTCATGGAGATTCAGTTTGTCAGCTGTCAGTGCGACCTTGTACGCCTCTTTTGCCATATCGTATGCGGCTTTCAGTTCAAGCAGTCCTTCTCCTTTTTCGATGCGGGTGTCGGTTCTCAGTGAATTTCCGTGGATGTGCGCATCCCCGTTCAGGATGGTCCCCGACGGGATGGTGATGCCTCCTGTCATTCTTTCAATGAACGACATCTGCATGAAGTCGCCGTTGAGGCTGATTGTCCCCTGTCTGTCCAGACTGTCAAGTAGATGAAGAATGTTTCCTTTGGCTTCCAGACGGAAGTGCCCTGGTATTTTCATGGAGCAGGCTGTCAGTCTCAGGCTGTCCAGATTCCCGTCTATACCCAGCCGTATCTGTAGTGGGGCCGAGGGAAAAGGACTCATCAGTTCTTCCGGAAGGTCGGGAACCAGTTTCATCAGGTCGGTCTTTCCCAGTTCGGCCATCAGTCGTGCGCTCAGTTTTCCGTCCTTGTTTTGTTCGGTGACGCTCCAGTCGGCCGTCGCGTTGAATTCCAGTGAGGAGTTGGCTGTCTTGATCTGGAGAGAAGGCACGTGGATGGCCTGGTTGTCGGCCAGCAGCTCGCCTTCTGTCGATACGATCTGCAATCCGGACCGTTCTTTCAGGTTGAATTCCCGGATAAGGGCGCGGATGTCGTTTCCTGCGTAGTAGATGGAATCAATGTCTATGTTTATATCCGTGAGGAAAATATGTGAAGGGTCAAGTCCGCTTTCCATTCGCGGGCTGTTTCCTGAGTCATAGGCGACCCTGCTGTCATGGATCTGAAGTTTCCCTACAGTATAGGCTTCCTTGTGCAAGTCTACAAGACCGTCGCTCAGGGATGCTTTTCCTATCTCGAAATTCATGCCGAGCGTATCGAGAGGCATCATCAGCCGGAATGACACATTGTCAAGCGCGATGTCTTCGAGTCGGATTTTCCAATATACCGACCCGCTTTCCGTTGTGTCCGCAGCGGTCGTGTCGGCGAGCGTGAGGGACAGATGCGTGTCCTTCAGGCTCATGCTGTTGAGTATGGCTGTTTCCGGAGTAAGTTCGATTCCATGAGAGTTGAGGAACAGTTCTCCCAGGTCCCCTTTCAGCTGCATTCCCTCAATCAGGTTGAGTGTGTTTACGGATGCGCCCTCCAGTCTTATGCCGTCCACTTCCACCTGTTTCTTCAGTAGCGGAAGCATCTGTACCTTCACGGTGAGCGCGTGTACGTCGAGAATCGTGTCATTCCCTTTTATGACCTGGGTATCGTGAACCACCAGATTGAGAGGAAACGACAATGAAATGCGGCGGATATGAATGTCCATGCCCGTCGCTTCGCCGGCATACTGGGTGGCTTTCCCTACAATGAAATTCTGTATGGGGGGTATGTAAAGTAAAATACATACTATAATGAACAGAAGGACAGGAGTTGCCAGTGCGATTCCGCCCCATTTTACGTATTTTCTCATTCCTATAATCTCGATTAGCCTTTGCGAATATATAAAAAAACAATGGAAAACAATATTTTGTTGGAAAACTATTTGACGATACTCGCAATATTTTCCTACCTTTGTGGAAGTTACTAAAATTTATAATACCTGTTATGAAACCAACTTTATTTGTATTGGCTGCCGGTATGGGAAGCCGTTACGGTGGCTTGAAGCAGCTTGACGGACTGGGTCCCAACGGAGAGACTATCATGGATTATTCTATCTTTGATGCCATCCGTGGCGGTTTCGGAAAGCTTGTCTTTGTAATCCGCAAGGACTTTGAGAAGGATTTCCGTGAAAAGATCATCAGTAAATATGAGAACCATATTCCCGTGGAGGTGGTGTTTCAGGACATTCATGACCTGCCCGCCGGATTTGCTTGTCCGGAAGGCCGTGTGAAGCCATGGGGAACCAATCATGCCGTTCTGATGGGTAAGGATGTGATCAAGGAGCCGTTTGCCGTGATCAATGCGGATGACTTTTATGGACGCGACAGTTTTGCCGTAATCGGAAAGTATTTGTCTGAACTGCCCGAGAACGCGGAAAATAAGTATTGTATGGTAGGTTTCCGTGTCGGTAACACATTGTCCGAAAGCGGTACGGTTGCCCGCGGCATCTGTTCAACGGACGAGGACGCGCATCTGACCACTGTCGTTGAGCGCACAGAGATCATGCGTGTGGACGGAGTGGTTTCTTATAAGGATGAGAAGGGTGAGTGGGTAGGCATTGCCGACAATACTCCTGTTTCCATGAACATGTGGGGGTTCACACCTGATTACTTCAAGTATTCCGAGGATTATTTCGTGGACTTCCTGAAAGAGAATATCGGCAATCTGAAAGCAGAGTTCTTTATTCCGCTGATGGTGAACAAGCTGATCAACGAAGGTTCCGCTACAGTAAAAGTGCTTGATACCACCTCGAAATGGTTTGGCGTGACTTATGCGGCCGACCGTCAGGGTGTTGTTGATAAAATCAAGTCGCTTGTCGATGCCGGAGAATACCCGTCGAAGCTGTTTTGATACTTATTGGCAGAAAAGCGCCGGGACATATTTCATCTGAGAATGTGTCCCGGCGCTTTTTTGATTTTCCTTTAAGACAGGCCTTTTTATCGCACTTGGATGACCAGATAGCGTGAAACGCTCCAGAATACGTTCGGATTCGTGATTTTCAGTGTCAGCTGGTTCTTGTCATCCTTCACAAGTTCGTAGGAACCTTCCGGATGGGTGGTCAGCAGTTCCGCACGTTTGGAGTAGAGCTTGATTTCCTTGTCCTGACGGATGTCTATTTGAGTAAAGTAATCTTTGTTGAACTCGTTGTCTTTCAGGACATCTCCCCGTTTCAGGATTTTCTGGTCCTTGAGTTCGGATTTTGTTCCGAACACATACCATGCCGTATTCAGCGCTTTGTCCTGGGCTTCCACGGTCTTGGTCTTGGCCTCATTCTCGGCACTGAGTTCGTCTACGTTCTTGTTGAGGTCCATGACAGCCTCGTCAAGCTCTGCGATACGGATGTTCTTTGAGGCAAGTTCCGCCTGCAGTGTTTCGATCTGCTGTTGTTTGGCGTTCAGTTCCGCGGTGAGGTTCTTGATGGCTTTGCGGAGTTGTGCCGACTGGTAGTTGCTGTTTTTCAGCTGTTCCTCCAGTTTGGCGATCTGTTCACGGTTCGACTTGAGCTTTTCACTGATGAACCGGATGTCTTCCTTGATTTTTTCTGTGTTCGACTTGCTTTCGAGAGTGCCTCCCTGAAGGTCGACACGGTTTTCCGCTTCGTTGATTTCGCGGAACCCTTCTTGGATCTCATTGAATGAACCCATGATCTCGTCCAGTTCCGCATCCCGGTTCGAGAGCTCTGTCATCAGCGAGTCGTTTTGTGCCTGCAGTGTCTCCTTATTCTGTCCTGAGTTGGTACAGGATGCCAATAATGCGGCTACGCAAAAAGCGGATAAAACAATTTTTTTCATAGGTTTGTCTGTTTTTGAGTTTATAATTAGTTTTCTTTTCCTTCCAGAATGATCACGATCTCACCTTTTGGGGCGGTTTCCGTAAAATGTGTGATAA
Organism: Candidatus Phocaeicola excrementigallinarum; assembly: GCA_019120125.1. Taxonomy (GTDB): domain Bacteria; phylum Bacteroidota; class Bacteroidia; order Bacteroidales; family Bacteroidaceae; genus Phocaeicola; species Phocaeicola excrementigallinarum. Next base: position 25,783 of record DWVR01000017.1, read on the forward strand.
CTTCCCTCAAAGTGCCCCGTACGCATTCCTCATGCACTTTCGAGATTTCCCGACATACGGCAACATGACGTTCTTCCCCGTAAAGTTCAGCAAATTGGGTCAGCGTCTTGACCAGCCGGTAGGGTGATTCGTAGAAAATCATCGTGCGTGTTTCCTCTTTCAGTCCGTTCAGCCGTGTCATGCGCCCTTTCTTCTGTGGAAGGAATCCCTCAAAGCAGAAGCGTTCGTCCGGAAGTCCGGATGCGACCAATGCCGGTACGAAAGCTGTCGCTCCCGGAAGGCATTGCACTTCGATACCGTTTTTCACACATTCACGGACAATCAGGAATCCGGGGTCGGATATCCCCGGTGTGCCCGCGTCCGAGATCAATGCCACTGTCTCGCCGGCCTTTATCCGGCTGACTATCCCGTCAACGGTCTGGTGTTCATTGAACTTATGGTGCGACTGCAAGGCATTCTTGATTTCATAGTGCTTCAGAAGTATACCGGAAGTGCGTGTGTCTTCGGCCAATATCAGATCCGCCTCTTTCAGTATGCGGACAGCTCTGAATGTCATGTCTTCCAGATTTCCCACAGGTGTAGGTACCACGTATAGTTTACCCATATTCGTCAGTTCTAATATGAGCAAAGGTAAAAAGAATTTGGTTCGGCCGATGATATTCATGTAATATTTAACAGATGTTTCATGTTTTTTCTTCATCCGCTTTTGGACGGTCGTGCGCGTCAATTCAAAGTAAAGTTGTATTTTTGCGGTAAAAACCGTGACAAGATGAATCTGTTTTCAGAAGATATTAAGGAAGAGACCTGCAGACGGGGCCGTGTGGAGGTGATTTGTGGCTCTATGTTTTCCGGAAAGACCGAGGAGCTGATCCGCAGGTTGAAACGGGCGAAGTTCGCGCGCCAGCATGTGGAGATCTTCAAGCCGTCCATTGACACGCGATATTCGGAAGAGGAAGTGGTCTCACATGACAACAATGCGATTCATTCCACACCTGTCGACGCTTCGGGCAGCATTCTGCTGTTTACCTCAGAAATTGATGTGGTGGGCATTGACGAGGCACAGTTCTTTGATGAGGGATTGGTGGACGTCTGCAATGAGTTGGCCAACAGAGGGGTACGGGTGATCGTGGCGGGGCTGGACATGGATTACAAGGGTATGCCTTTCGGTCCGATGCCTGCCTTGTGTGCCATTGCCGATGAGGTGACCAAGGTGCATGCCATTTGTGTGAGGTGTGGGAATCTGGCTTATGTCTCGCACCGCACTGTCAATAATGACAAGCGTGTGTTGCTGGGTGAGAAGGAAGAGTATGAGCCGTTGTGCAGGTGCTGCTATCAGAAAGTACTGAAGGAGCAGTTACGGGCAGGAAAAAATATTCGGTAAAATTTTGTTGTTTCAATGAAAGTGTATACCTTTGCACACGCATTCAGAAAATGACTGCGAAAACAGGTTTGATTCGCTAGCTCAGCAGGTAGAGCACAACACTTTTAATGTTGGGGTCTTGGGTTCGAGCCCCAAGCGAATCACTGAGGGGAAAGGCAAGCTCCTGACAAATAAAGATAAAGCTCTCTAATCCAACAATTAGGGAGCTTTTTTCTTACCCTGTGGCGACAGGGAAATGACCATTTTTCAAGTTCAAGACTCTTGGTAGCCTCATTGCTATACGACACTGAGAAATACTAATGACTGATTTGGAATAAGAACAACAGAGGCCGCCCCGAACGAATCGGGACGGCCTCTGTCGCCATTATGGAATGGGGCTTTTATTTTGTCATCCTGAACGGAGTGAAGGATCTCGGAAACACAAACTAACATGC
>DWVR01000018.1 GCA_019120125.1 Candidatus Phocaeicola excrementigallinarum
ACCGTGTTATCAACACAGCCACGAGATTTACCTTAAAAGGTGATAGTTTAAGAAGAAAACATTAACTTTGCCACGTCAGAACTGTAACAGCATCGCCGTTTTTGCTGTAACAGTCTGCTCCGTTTTTTGCAGGAAAATCAGCTTGAAATCCAAACGAAATCCTTAACTTTGCAGCAAGAGGGATAAATATATGGCATCCAAAGAGGAAGTAAAGCAATTCTTAAAACAGTTTCATCAGAAACTGGAGATATACGACATCGTGTATCGTGATGACCGGGGTAAAAATCTGGCGACATTGGCATTGCTCGATATGCCCCCGTCGGCACGTACCAAGGTCATCAAGGAAATCACGGTGGAAGACTATAGCGAGGGGCCGATAATCGACACACTGAACAAAATCGGTGAGATATGGGTATTCGGCAAAGATGTGGCCAAACATGAGATATATATCAAGATTTCATTAGGCTACCCGAACAGCTCAACCATCTGCATCTCATTCCATGTGGCTGAACATCCCATACAATATCCTCACCGGACAGAAAAAATAACTGAAGGCAAGAAAAAGAAAGGAGGCAAACAATGATAAGCCCATTTACAGGCGGCCACGCCACATTGAAATATGAAAACAGGGAGTTGGAGTACCGAAAGGAAAAATACCCTTATGTCGCCCAATTCTATGAAGATGACGAGACCCACGAACAGTTCACCACGACAGAGATGGACGAAGCCAATCTTGCCCAGGTCTACAATCAATACAGGGCGGCCTATTCCGTTCCTTTTGTGGATGAGATCATCGCCCTGCGTGAAAAATACGGCCTTTCGGCGCTAAAAATGTCGGCCATCCTTGGTTTCGGTGACAACCAGTACCGGCAATACGAAGAAGGATACATGCCTTCGGAAACCAACGGGAAAATATTGAAAGCCTGCCAGAACCCGATGATATTCGAAACATTCGTGCGGAACTCACGAGTGCAGCTTGGCGAGAAGGCATACGCAAAAATCATGGATAAACTGGCCGCTGCCAAGAAACAGCCTACGGACGTGCGCCAAACACTCATATTCGGAGAAGGCAACCGGACAGGAAGCAATGGCTTTGCCCCCATGTCATTGGAACGGCTGCGTAACGTCCTGCTGTTTTTCATCCATGAATGTGGCGACGTGTTCAACACCAAAATGAACAAACTGCTATTCTATGCTGATTTTTACCATTACCGCCAACACGGCCAGGCCATATCCGGATTGTCGTATAAGGCAATCAAATACGGCCCCGTACCCGTCCATTGGGACAGGGCATACAGCCTGTTCGATGATGTGCGGCAGGAAATAGTGGAATTTGAAACGGGATTTACCGGTACAAGACTGGTGGCGACATCCCAACCGGATATGGATTTGTTTTCCGAAAGCGAAAAGAACACGCTCAGAAAAATTGCAGAAACATTTGTCCATATGACTGCCAAGGAAATATCGCTTGTCAGCCATGACGAAGAAGCATGGAAACGGTATGTTGGAACCGCGCAGTTGGTAGACTTCAATACGGCATTTGAACTAAAAGCCATATAAGGCCCTGTGACGTAAAATATTACAAGTATGTCAAAAACAAGTCTTGACTGTTACAACGCGCTCTTCATCTGGAATGTGGCGAAAGAAAGGATTTTATTTTGACAATCAGACGGAAATCAATACATTTGCGCCAAAATCACGCATTAATTTTCAATAAAACCATCGACTCATGAGAAAAGTTGCTTTAATCACCGGAATCACGGGACAGGACGGATCGTTCCTGGCCGAGTTCCTGATTGAGAAAGGGTATGAGGTACACGGCATCCTGCGCCGCTCCTCCTCGTTCAACACAGGACGCATCGAGCATCTGTACCTGGACGAATGGGTAAGGGACATGAAGAAGTCGCGCCTGGTGAACCTGCACTGGGGGGACATGACGGACTCCAGCTCGCTTATCCGTATCATCAGCGACATCCATCCTACCGAAATCTACAACCTGGCCGCGCAAAGCCACGTGAAGGTGTCTTTCGACGTGCCTGAATATACCGCCGAGGCCGACGCGGTGGGTACGCTCCGCCTGCTGGAGGCCGTGCGCATCTGCGGACTGGAGAAAACCTGCCGCATTTATCAGGCTTCCACTTCCGAGCTGTTCGGCAAGGTGCAGGAGGTTCCGCAGAAGGAAACCACTCCCTTCTATCCGCGCTCCCCGTACGGCGTGGCCAAGCAATACGGATTCTGGATCACGAAAAACTACCGCGAGAGCTACGGCATGTTCGCGGTGAACGGCATCCTGTTCAACCACGAAAGCGAGCGGCGCGGCGAGAATTTCGTGACCCGCAAGATCACACTGGCCGCCGCACGCATCAGGCAGGGTTTCCAGGACAAGCTGTATCTGGGCAACCTCGACGCCAGACGTGACTGGGGATACGCCAAGGACTATGTGGAATGCATGTGGCTCATCCTGCAGAACGAAACTCCGGAGGATTTCGTGATCGCCACGGGCGAGATGCACACCGTGCGCGAGTTCTGCACACTGGCATTCAGCTATCTGGGCATCGAACTGGAATGGCAGGGCAGCGGCGTGGACGAGAAAGGCATCGACAAGGCAACAGGCCGCACGCTGGTGGAAGTGGACCCGAAATACTTCCGCCCCTGTGAGGTGGAACAGCTTCTGGGCGACCCGACCAAAGCCAGGGAGACACTGGGCTGGAACCCCACCAAGACCTCATTCCAGGAACTGGTGCGCATCATGGTGGAACACGACATGCGCTTCGTGAAAAAACTCCATCTGAAGGCGGAACTGGACAAGAACTCTGATTGAATGAAGAATGATGAATGAAAAGTGAAGAATGAAGAGTGAAGAATGAAGAATCACACCGCGTATGGCCATTCTTCATTCTTAATTCTTCATTCTTCACTCTTAATTATTAACTATTAATTATCGAAAAGTGCTCGACAAATCAACCAAGATATATGTGGCGGGACACCACGGACTGGTGGGTTCCGCCATCTGGAACAATCTGATGCAGAGGGGATACACCAATCTGGTGGGACGTTCGCACAAAGAACTGGACCTGCTGGATCCGGTGGCCGTAAAGAGATTCTTCGACGAGGAACGGCCGGAAGCCGTGGTGCTGGCGGCGGCCCACGTGGGGGGAATCATGGCCAACCTGCAATACCGCGCGGACTTCATCTACCAGAACCTGCAGATCCAGCAAAACGTGATCGGCGAGAGCTTCCGCCACGGAGTCAGGAAACTGCTGTTCCTGGGAAGCACGTGCATCTATCCGCGCGAGGCTCCGCAACCTATGAAGGAGGAGGCGCTGCTCACCTCGCCGCTGGAATACACCAACGAGCCGTATGCCATCGCCAAGATCGCGGGACTGAAGATGTGCGAAAGCTTCAACCTGCAGTACGGCACCAACTACATCGCCGTGATGCCCACCAACCTCTACGGACCGAACGACAACTTCCATCTGGAAAACAGCCACGTGCTGCCTGCCATGATCCGCAAGATCCATCTGGCCAAATGCCTGAACGAGGGCGACTGGGAGGCCGTGCGCAAGGACATCGGCCTGCGCCCCGTAGAAGGCGTGGACGGAAGCGCCTCCGACCGGGAGATACTGGACAAGCTGGCCAAGTTCGGCATCACTCCGGAAGCGGTCACCCTTTGGGGCACGGGCAAGCCGATGCGCGAGTTTCTGTGGAGCGAGGAAATGGCCGACGCCAGCGTACACGTGCTGCTCAACGTGGACTTCAAGGACACTTACAAGGAAGGCGACAGGGAAATCCGCAACTGCCACATCAACGTGGGCACGGGCAAGGAACTGTCCATCAAGGAGGTGGCCGGAAAAATCATGAAGGAGATCGGATTCAAGGGCGAGCTGCGGTGGGACGCGTCGAAACCCGACGGCACCCTGCGCAAGCTGACCGACGTGACAAAGCTGCACGGTCTGGGATGGCACCACAAGGTGGAAATCGACGAGGGCATACACCGCCTGTACGAGTGGTACCTGAAGGGAATCTGCATCAACCATCAGACGGTATAAAGACGGGAGGCATCCATGAAGGAAGAGGAGATTTTTTTCAGACTGCTCCGGACCGCTCTGGGCACCGGAACGGCGGAAGGCCTGAGACTGACCGGAAAAGAATGGGCCGGAATGGCGGAACTGGCACAGAAACAGGCGCTGGGGGGCATCCTTATGCAGGCCATCGAGAAGCTGCCGCCTGACAGCAGGCCGCCGAAACCGCTTCTTCTGCAATGGATAGGATGGACAAAGAACATCGAGAGCGTGAACCGCCAGCTGAACAATGAGGCTGTGGCGGTTTCGCTCTATTTTAAGGAGAAAGGCTACCGCTCGATGATCCTGAAGGGACAGGGAGTGGCACAGTTCTATCCGAGGCCGCTCTGGAGAATGCCGGGCGACATCGACATCTGGGTGGACGCGCCGAGAAGGGAACTGGCACGGCTGGCCCGATCGGCCGATCCGAAAGCGGAAATGGTGTACCACCACATCGACATGTCGGGACTGGCGGCGCACTTTCCGGTGGAAGTGCACACCACCCCCTCGTGGATGAACAGTCCGCTGACCAACGCGAGACTGCAGCGGATGTTCAGGCAATGGAAGGACACGGGATTCGGCACGGAGACAGCGCTTCCCGACACCGACGGAAGCGTCCGCACGCCCACGCTGGAAATGAACCGGATCTACCTGCTGGTACACATCTACCGCCACCTGATGACGGAAGGCATCGGACTGAAGCAGCTGATGGACTATTACTGCGTGATGCGACTGGAGATGGACGCCACGGAAAAGAAAACGTTCACAGAACAGGTGCATAGGCTGAGAATGGAGCGCTTCGCCTCCGCCGTGATGCACGTGCTCGGAAAAGTGTTCGGACTCGAAAGACAGCGGATGCCTGTCGCGCCCTCAGAGAAATACGGCGAAAGACTGCTGGAGGAAATCATGAGGGCCGGAAACTTCGGGCAATATGACCCCCGGATCAGGCACGACCGCCTGAACACGGAAGGAGGACGGTTCTACGAAAGGATGAGGCGCATCGCCCGCTTTGTCAAGGACTATCCCGATGAGGCATGCTGGTCGCCATACTTCAAGCTCTGGCATTTTTTCTGGAGGCTCCGGCACAACAACGGACGCCCCTGAAACGCCTTGACGTTCGACATAAAACGCCCTGACGTTTCGTGGAAAACGTCCTGACGTTTTCATGAAAACGCCAAGGCGTTTTTCCGTCCCATGCACAGGGACAGACAACTTACTGACAACCAACAAGAACCAAAAAGAAACGCAAAAGAGAACCATGAAAGGAAAATTCATCGTGATAGAAGGACTGGACGGCTGTGGCAAGTCCACACAGGTCCGCCTGTTGCAGGAAAGGCTGGAAGCCGCGGGAGTCCCCCACCGCTTCATACACTTCCCGATGCTGAACCAAGGAGTCTACGGCAGCCTGGTCGCCGAGTTCCTGAGAGGCGAGTTCGGCACGCTGGAGGAAGTCCACCCGAAACTGGTGGCCCTGCTTTTCGCCAACGACCGTCTGGAGCATGTCGACACGATACGCGGATGGCTGGAAGAAGGATGCTGCGTGCTTGCCGACCGCTACGTGTACTCGAACATCGCGTTCCAGTGCGCCAAGCTGAAAACGGAGGAAGAGAAACGCCGGCTGAAGGACTGGATCCTGGACTATGAGTTCGGACACAACGCCCTGCCCCGGCCCGACCGGACCCTGCTGCTGGACGTGCCCTTCAGTTTCACGGAAAAGTCACTCTCCACACGGCGGACGGGCGGCGACCGCGACTACCTGAACGGGAAAGAGGACATCCACGAGCAGTCAATCGGTTTCCAGAAAGACGTGCGTGCAATGTATCTGAGGCTGCTGGAGGAAGAAACAGGATTCGAGAAGGTGGACTGCGCCGACGCGCAAGGGAATCTGATGAGCATCAGCGAGATACACGGACTGATATGCAGAAAGGCCGGACTCCTGTAAGAAAGACGTAACACCCGCGGACAAAACAGAAAGGAAGCCCGTCGGAATTCAGAAAAAAAGGAATGAAAGCTTGGTTTTAATGCAAATATTTCATTTCTTTGCAGACAATTAAAAGCAATTTGAATTTCGACATACATGGGAAGGAAATCATTTGATTCTTATAATCAACTGGTTAGTTTGTTCGTGGTGGGATGTGAGACAGTCCTGACAGGAAGCGTGTTCACGCTTTATTACAACCTGATGCAGGACACCCTGCTACATAAGTCAGCAGAATCACCGATGATGCAGATCGTGCTCATCCTGATGCTGTGTTACTTCATCGCGGCCATGCAGGTGGGCGTAGTGCTTTACAAGCGGAAGATCTACGCCTTCCAGATCGTCACGAAAATATTCAAGAACATAACAGGTTTCGGACTGCTGGCGGGAATCATCCTGTACGTGGGCGACTTTATGGACACATGGTCGTGGTTCTACCTCTACTACCTTATAGGACTGTTCGTGGCAATCACCCTGTTCCGGCTGACCCTGAGGAACATCCTCAAGATATACCGGAGAAAGGGCGGAAACATACGCTACGTCGTACTGGTGGGAAGCACGGAGAACATGCAGGACCTCTACTACGAGCTGACCAACGAGGACTACACGGGCTATCGGGTGAGAGGATACTTCGATTTCGAGCCCAATCCCATGTTCCCCACCGACTGCCAGTATCTGGGACGGCCGGAAGAAGTCGTCGGATACCTGAAGAGCAACCACGACACGCACTACCTGTTCTGCAGCCTGCCGTCGAGATACAGCGACATCATCAGGAAACTGATTGACTTCTGCGAGAACAATGTGGTACGCTTCTTCAGCGTGCCGAACCTCTACAACTACCTGCACAACCGGGTATACTTCAACATGATGGGCAACGTGCCCTTCCTGAGCCTGCGGCGCGACCCCCTGAGCCGTCTGGGCAACAAGCTGCTGAAACGGGCATTCGACATCATCTTCTCGCTCACCTTCCTCTGCACCCTCTTCCCCTTCATCTTCGTGATTGTGGCCGTCATCACGAAAGTCACGATGCCGGGACCCATCTTCTTCAGACAGAAGCGTAACGGACTGAACGACGAGGAGTTCTACTGCTACAAGTTCCGCAGCATGAGGGTGAACAAGGAGGCGGACACCCTGCAGGCCACGAAAAATGACCCCAGAAAGACGAAATGGGGAAACATCATGCGGAAGACCAACATCGACGAGCTGCCGCAGTTCATCAACGTGCTGAAAGGCGACATGAGCATCGTGGGTCCGCGTCCGCACATGCTGAAACACACGGAAGAATATTCGAAACTCATCAACAAATACATGGTACGCCACCTGGTGAAACCGGGAATCACGGGCTGGAGCCAGGTCACCGGATTCCGTGGAGAGACAAAGGAGCTGAAGGACATGGAAGGAAGAATACGGGGCGACATCTGGTACATCGAGCACTGGAGCTTCGGACTTGACCTTTTCATCATCTACAAGACGGTGATGAACGCCATACACGGCGAGAAAAAGGCGTACTGACAGAAAAAGGAAGGGCATTCCGTTAAAAACAGTTAACCGCATTCCGGGAAAACGATGATTCTTGATAACTTTACAAAGTTTTTTAATCTCAATCGGAATAAGGTATGCTGATAGCTGTAGATTTTGACGGAACAATCGTAGAACACCGCTACCCGGAAATCGGTCCGGAGATTCCATTCGCCATCCAAACGCTGAAAATGCTCCAGAAGGAAGGACACCGCCTGGTTTTATGGAGCGTGCGCGAAGGGAAACTGCTGGAGGACGCCGTGGATTTCTGCCGGGAAAGGGGACTGGAATTCTATTCGGTCAACTCGAACTATACGGAGGAACAGACGGACCATCAGAACTTTTCGCGGAAACTGAAGGCGGACGTGTTCATCGACGACCGCAATGTGGGCGGAATGCTCGACTGGGGAAGCATCTACAGGATCATCCACTACCGCATCAAGTTCGCCGACCTGATAGCGGACGCGCTGGAGGAGAGACTCGGGGAGCTGGAATATCAGAAGATACAGAAAAAGAGCGGAAAGAAAGGGTTCCTCGGGAAACTTTTCGGATAAGACGGACAGCATGTGTCATCCTTGCCCCCTCAGTCGCCACGGTAATAATACAGCAGGGCATGACGCGCGATGAAATCGGCGTTCTCCGACACAAGCTCCCGGTTGTCCGTTCCCGGAATCCGTGCGTCGGGCAGATAACCGTTGCGTATGCAGTAAGCCAGCAGGTCGGGCGGACAAAGAGTCTCCTCCGTCAGCAGACGGAAAGCGCCGTGTTCCGCCTCTTCCTTATGATAAAGCGGATTCTCCGGGTCGGCAATGCATCCGCACACGTCTTTTGCCAGCAGGATGCCTTTCTCCGGATCGGCCATCAGCACGAAGTTGCGGGCCGACTTCATCTGCGGCAAGGTATGGTCGTCATCGTCGGGCCATCCCAGCACACCGGTCAGGAATCCGCGCAGCCGGTCGTAACCGTCGAGATACACGACACGCTTCCCTCCCGTTCCTTCGGTAAAAAGCCGGTACATCTCCGCATTCTTCTCCCTCACCGCCCCGGGCAGCTCGGGAGCCTGCCAGTAAAGGCCGTCCACTTGCTTCCATGGCGTATCTCCCCCACCTGTCAGCAAATCCATCCACTCATGCAGGAAAAGGGCCAGCGGACCGACCGGAACGGTCATGAGGTCGGAGCGGGTGATGTCTGCCGCATACATCCGCACGGAAGGTTCCGTGAGATATGTCTCCTCGAAAAGCCACTCCAGTTTGATTTCCGCCTCATCGGGACCGGAAAATCCGGAAAAATAACCTTCCAGCACGGGGTTCTCAGGAGCTTCCTCATACGCCTCGTCCAATATCCGGAAGAACCTCCCGGCATGTGCCTTCACCTCGTCAGACAACGGGTCGAGATAAAGACCGCGCTTCACCGCCTTCTGGCAAGTGTTCCAGATGATGAACTGCAGGTCCTCCACATTCACAAAGCCCGGCTCGTAATCGCCGCCCGGCCTATAAAAAGGCAGCGGCCTGCCGTACAGGCGCCGGTGTCCCTCGACAAAGGCGTTCCACAGTCCGAGCCCGGATATGATGTCCTCCAGATAGGCGGCGGCATAAAGGCTCAGGTCCATACGGACTTCATAAGGTATACTGGCGGCTGTCTCGTCGTACAGACGGTTGGCCAGCTTCACGAAATAAGTGTCCGACTGCTGCACCGCCGTATAGGGGTGGATTGCCAGCCAGTCGTTCAGATAGATGTTCTGTTTTCCCATAACGCATGATTTACTTTCTCGCAAAGATAGTGATTACAAGCGAGATTCCTGCCAGAAAAATGCCCGTAAAAACGACACCCGCCCAACTGAAGGCATGCCAGAACGTGCCGGCCAGAAGGGTACCGGCCGCACCGCCCACGAAATAGATGGTCATGAAAATGGTGTTGATGCGGTTGGAGGCGTGCTGGTCGAGCGAGAGCGCGCAGGTCTGGTTGCTGATCTGCACACACTGCATGCCGATGTCCATCAGGATGATGCCCACAATGTAGCCGAGGTAACTGTCCTGAAGGAAATACATGAAGATCCATGCGGAAATCATCAAGGAAGCGCCCACGTAGTTGAAGAGGCGCACCCCGTAACGGCGCACGTAGCTCCCCACCACCGAGGCGGTCAGGGCACCGGCTATGCCGCAAAGCCCGAGCATGCCGATGACATTGTTGCCCGCATGGAAAGGCTCACCGCTCAACTTGAAGGCCAGACACGCCCAAAGGGCGAGGAAACTGCCGAAACACAGTCCCGCACGCACGGATACCAGACGCAATGTGGCGTTTCTGAGGCAAAGCCTGACGAGCGACTTCATCAGTCCTCCGTAACTCCCCCTGAAGTTGGACGGCATGTCGGGCAGCAGACGGAGCACCACGAAAATGCAAAGGAACATGATGACGGCCGCCACATAATACATGGTGCGCCAGCCGAAGTACTCGCCTACAACGCCGCTGACGACGCGCGATCCGAGAATGCCCGTAAGCAGTCCGCTCAGCATCAGTCCCACATTGCGCGCCTTGTTTTCCGGAAGGGAGAACTGGGAGACCAGAGGTATGAAGATCTGCGGAGTCACCGAGCAGATGCCTGTCACCAGCGAGGCGGCAAGCACATAGTGTAAGGTCGGCGAGAGGGCCATGCAGCAGGTGGCCACGGTGAGCAGCACGAAATTGGTGACGATGATGGTGCGCCGCTTGTAAAGGTCGCCCAGCGGAATGATGAACAGCAGCCCGAGGGCATATCCTATCTGGGTGGTCATCGGGATGAGGTTGGCCGCGAACTCCGACACCTGCAGGTCGACGCAGATACGGTTCAGCAAAGGCTGGTTATAATAGAGGTTGGCCACCGAAAGGCCGGCAATGACGGCAAGCGTCCAAAGCAACGGGGCGGGCACTCCCCCGTTTTCCACCAGTGTCTGTCGCATGATACTTCTCGTTTATTGTTTCCGGCCGCAAAATTACAAAAAAAGCGCATTCAACCGGACACAGAGGCGCAAAGAACCGGCCTGTTGTTCCGCCACAGGTTGCATTGAACCGCGGATTCTTTTCTTTCACCACGGATTACACGGATTATTTTTTTGAAGATGTCACGCCCGACCCCTGACCATCGGCTGCCGACCGAAAAAAAAGGCCGCCCCCGGAAAACGGGGAACGGCCTCATCCTTTTCTCAGCAAACTTTGTACTATATAATCAATTGAAAATATATCTCACACCTACCTGGAAGCTCCAGCATTCACCGTAGTTGCGGTTCAGCGAGTAAGTCTCCGTAGGATACTCACCTGCCGAGTTCTTCCACATCGAGAAGGTCGGAGTGTTGTTCTGGTCAACACCTTCGTATTTCAGGATACGTCCGCCGTTGGATACGGTGTTTGTCTTTGTCACACCCCATGCGTGGTTCAGCATGTTGCCCACGTTCATGAAGTCCAGGCTGAGCTGGAGCGTGTTGGTCGTGTTTCCTGCCTTGATGGAGAAATCCTGCGCGATACGGAAGTCGAAACGGTGTACCCACGGAGCACGTCCGCCGTATGCCTCGGCATACTGTCCCTTGTGGCTGCTCAGATACTTGTCCTGTTCCACGAAGTTCCAGAAAGCGGCACGGTCAGCCTCGCTCACGAACTGGATCTCGCTGTCGTTTCTCGGGATGTACATCAGGTCGTTGGCGCTGTTGTCGCCGTTCATGTCGTTGGTATAGGCGAATGAGGTGCTGTTGGGAGAATAACCCGTGTAGAACAGGTTGAAGTGCAGGCCGTTGGTCACCTTGTTGTTGGTGAACGGAACATAGTAGGAAAGAGAGCCGATCACCTTGTCGGGCACGACATAACGGGAACGCTGCACGTCGGCGAAGTTCGGTCCGTTCACGGTCATCAGGTTGGTCCATGCGGAAGTGGCGTTCGAGCCCGGCATACCGGACACCTCCTTCGACTCCGTGTGCGTATAGGCCAGCATCAGGTCCAGATTCTTGGCCGGAGTGGCCATCATCGTGATGTTGCCGGTCCATCCGTAACCCTTGTGGGTGTTGGTCAGCACGCAGGCATCGCTGATGTTGTCATAATATTCGTAACCTGTCGACGGATAGATCAGACGGTTGTCGGCACCGTTGAAACGCTGCCAGTTGGCAGCCTCGGACGACTTGATGTTCCAGTTTTCCAGCATCACGGCATTGATGTTCTTGGTATACATGAACTCACCCGTGATGGTGAAGGGGAACGACACAGGCAACTGGTAGTCCACCGCGATGGAAGTCTTCCATACCTGCGGCATGCGGAAGTCGTGGTCGATGGCGGCAATGCTGCTCGGCACCACACCGTCGCCCGGCTGGGTAGGCAGGCCCAAAGTGGAGACCATCTGGTTGACATCGGTGATCATGCCGCCGGCCAGCTTGTCCAGACGCGGGTCACGGCTGGCCACCGTTCCGTCGTTGTTGTAAGTGGTGGTGATGGAAACCAGATTCTGGATCATACCGGTGTTGGTCGGCATGTTGGTGAAGAACACCAGCGGCAAACGGCCCGCGAACAGACCCGTTCCTCCACGCACTTTCAAGGTCTTGTCATTGAACACGTCCCACACGAATCCTACACGCGGAGACACCTGCATCTTGGCTCCCGGCCATGAACCGGTGTCCACCGAACGGCCTCCGAAGTCGAGGGCGTTGATGGCCTTGTTCGCAATCAGGTCGTCATTGTTGAAGAAAAGCTCGTCCAGACGCAGACCATAGGTCAGCTTGAAGTTGTCACGGATGCTCCATTCGTCCTGCAGGTAGATGCCCAACTGGTTGAAGGCCACCTGCGCGTTCGGAGTCGGATTGCCTTCGTAACCGTAGGCCAGAGCGAACGACTCGGGAGCGGCGCCGCTCAGGAACTCGTCCACGCTGCGGTAGCGGTAGTAACCCGTACCGTTACGCATGTAGGCGTTATTGGCCATCTGATGCTCGTAACTGATACCGGCGGTCAGCTTGTGGTCGCCCAGATAATAGGTCATGTTGTCCGTCACGTTCCATACCTTGTTGTTCACCTGGTTGTTGTAGGTGAACAGCTCATAACCGGCCGAGATGTAAGGCAACAGGATCTGGTTGCCGTCACCGTCAAGTCCCTGCATGATGTCGATGAACGGGAACACATCGGAATTCGTGTCACGGATGTCCTGGATCTTGGTGTAAGTGAACAGCAACTGGTTGGACATGCGGTCCGTGAAACGGCTGTTCAGATCGGCGGATACGGACATCACCTTGTTGTCCTGAGAATACAGGCTGTTGGAGAAAGCCATGGAGTACTGCGAGATACGGCTCTGGTTCAGACGGTAGCCGAAGTTACCGGACGAGCCGTTGGTCGGGTTCCATGCCTTGTTCTTCGTGTAGTTGTAGCGCACGGCCAGCTTGTGGCTGTCGTTGATGTTCCAGTCGATACGGCCCAACACCTTGAGGTTGGTCTCGTCGGCGGGGAAATTATCGTACGAGCCCGGATCATATCCGTAGTGGTTTCTCAGATGATCGGCCACCCGCTGCATGTCGGCCACACTGGCCTGAGAGATATAGCTGTCGGGATCGGCCACGCCGTCAGTGCTCGGACGCCAGTCGACCACCTGCTGCGGCACTTTCTCGAACTCCACGTTGGCGAAGAAGAAAAGCTTGTTCTTCACAATCGGACCGCCCAGCGTGGCACCGTAGATGTGCTTGGCCTCTTCGGGACGCGCGCCCAGATCCTCGCCGTCAATGTTGTTGCCGCGCATGTTCTGGTTGTAATGATACGTGTAGGCCGACCCCTTGAAGGTATTCGTACCCGACTTGGTGATGGCGTTGATGCCTCCGCCGATGAAGTTGGTCTGGCGCACGTCGAACGGAGCGACCACCACCTGCACCTCCTCGATGGCATCCATTGAAATCGGATTACCGCCGCCGGGGAGGTCGGAACTCAGACCGAAGTTGTTGTTGAAGTTCGCACCGTCCACCGAGAAGTTCGTGGAGCGTCCGTCACCTCCGGCAAAGCTCATGCCCGAAGCGTAAGGCGACAGGCGGGCAATGTCCGAGATGCTGCGGTTGATGGTAGGAAGATTCTGGATCTGGCTGTTGGAGATGTTCATGGAAGCCCCCGTTCTCTCAGTCACGAACTTGGTGCGGGCGGCCGTCACCACCACCTCATCCAGCAGTTCCGACGATTCTTTCATATCTACGTTCAGGTTGTAAGTCTCACCCAGCTGAAGTGTGACATCCTTATATACAGATGTCTGATAACCGATGTACGACACCGTTATCTCATAAGGGCCACCGGTACGCATACCCTGGAGGTCGAAACGTCCGTCCATGTTGGTAATGGTCCCGTAATTTGTTCCTGAAGGCTTGTGGACAGCCATCACAGTAGCGCCGATGACAGGCTCTCCTGCCGCGGACACTTCACCACTCATACTCGCTGTAGTCACCTGCGCCCACGTGGCAAGCGTGCACAAGAAACTCAGCAACGTACAGATAACCAAACTTTTTACTTGTTTTTGCATAAAAATAAATGTTTAAAGAATTAAAATTCTGTGCAAAAGTATTGATTTTTTAGATACCAAGCATTACACAGGCCCTATAAAGAGGTTACATTTTTGTTACAGCCGGAAAAAAAGGATTGTAACACAGTTTTAATCCGCATTTCACGGGGAATATGCTTTTTTGTCCCTACTTTTGCACACAAAACGAAAAAAAAGACTTTACCGATATGCAAAAGACAAAGAAGATGATACAGGCCGCATGGATTCTCTGCTGCCTGCTGATGGCCGGATGCCGCCCTTCGGCTCCGGCTGCTGACCGCTATGTAGTAGTGCTCTCCATGGACGGGTTCCGCTCCGACTACCCCGGACGGGCTCATACCCCGGTACTGGACTCGCTGGGAAAGGCCGGAGTGAAAGCCGCATTCCGTCCCTGCTACCCGAGCGTCACCTTCCCCAACCACTACAGCATGGCCACGGGACTCCATCCCGACCACCACGGACTTGTACACAACTCATTCTATGACCCGGCGCTCGACAGCGTCTACACCAAGCGCAGCACCGACCCCCGCTTCTTCGGAGGCGAGCCGATATGGAACACCGCCGAACGGCAGGGCGTACGCACAGCCACCTATTATTGGGTAGGCAGCGAGATCGCCGTAAACGGACGCCAGCCTTCCACCTGGAAGAAATTCGACTCGTCTGTGCCGTTCAAGAACCGTGCGGATTCGGTCATCGCCTGGCTGCGGCGCCCTGCGGAGACACGCCCGCACCTGGTGATGTGGTATCTGGAAGAACCGGACTACAGCGGACATGTTTGCACACCGGACTCGGCGGCCACTACGCGGGCCATAGAAAGAGTGGACAGCGTGCTGGGATATTTCTTCGCCCAGGCCCGCAAGCTGGACATTTTCGACAAGACAGACTTTCTCGTGGTATCCGACCACGGCATGGCCACCTACACGCCGGAAAAGTCGGTCGACCTATGCGACTACCTTCCGCGCGACAGTTTCGACCATGTGTTCGACGGCGTACCGACCCTGCTCTATCCGAAAAAAGGCTATGCGGACAAGGCATACGAGATTCTGAAGAAAGTTCCAAACGTTACGGTATGGAGAAAGGGAGAAGTGCCGGAAAGATTCGTCTACGGCAACAATCCCCGTGTGTCTGAACTGATTGTGGCTCCGCACATCGGCACATACGTCGTATTCGGCAACAGGCCCAAGGCGAAAGCCGGAGGAGCGCACGGCTATGACAATTTCACTCCTGAAATGGAGGGCATCTTCTATGCGGCCGGCCCCTCGTTCAAAGAACACAAGGAGCTGCCTGCCATGCCCAACGTAAACCTCTATCTGATCATCGCCCGACTGCTGGGCATCCAGCCCGCCCCCAACGACGGAGACAGCACACTTGTGGAGAAAATCTTCGGATAGCTCCAGACAGTCGTCGGTGTCGATGAAAATTCTGAAATATGCGATTTTTTTTGTGTATCCGGACAAGAAATCTTATCTTTACAGATACTTTTCAATAAAGTGTCTGTAAACTGATGAGTGAAACGAAAAAATACTATCGTCACTTTAAGGGTGGTAAGTACATTGTTCTAGCTGAGGGCCAGGATAGCGAGTCATTGATTCCTGTGGTTGTCTATCAAGCACTCTACGGCGAACATAAAGTGTGGGTACGCCCGAAAGAGATGTTTTACGACACAGTCGTAATAGACGGAATTGAGCTTTCACGATTCAAAGAAATAACGGAAGAAGAAGCCTATGGAAAGGACTGATAATATAAGGCAGTATTTAAAGAACAAGCACCAAGGTGGCGAGAACAATCAGAAAGGAGGTTTGTTCGAGGACTTCTATGCCGTCTATCAAATTGTATCGTACATTGCCAACCACAAGTATTCATTTGACAATGTAAAGTTCCAGACTCAATTGGAAGACACATTTGTGGATGATATGTTGATTGCTCATCCTGAACAGAATATTTACCACCAGCTGAAGAACACTCAGTCTTTGTCGTGGGGTAAAGTGGATAAACAGGGAGATATTGCGTTTGATTTTGCACGTCAGATTGAAGACTGCAAGGAAAGAGGTGAGAAATTTTCCCTGAAATTGATCTATTCGCTGAAGGATAGCAAGGTTGGTGAGCAGACACCAGAAGAAATAAAGGATCAGACTTCGGCCGAATATTTTGAATATTCGTCTGACTTAAACAGTCTTGTTATAACAAGTGCGCCCTTAAGACGTGCGTTAATGGCAATTACTCCAAATGGTGAGAAAGCCCCGACCGATGATTTATCGAATATCGCTTCTGTATTTCTTGGTGTATGGAAGGGATGCGACTCGAAGAATAGAATATCGCTGGAGGAGATTATTCATAGAGCGGAAAGCTTCAAGCATATAAATCTGAAGATTTACCCCGATGAAGAGATGGGCGAGGACTGCAAAAGAATACTCGATGCCATTGAAGGTTTTGAATACCATATCAGCGGAAGAATGTTCTATTGGAGTATCGGCCGTATGAACGGCAGTTGTCCTTGGCCTGATGAAATGGAAGCAGAGATAATACGTCAGCACCCGACAGACAAGTGGGGACTGATGTCAGCATTGTCATAAAAAGCAATTGTGTTATGAGAAGATATGAAAATCTGCAATATGGAGATGAGAAAGTGATCCGCAAATCTTTGGATGCGCTGGCCGACAAGACGACTGGAGTGGAGGCGTATCGTAACGCATTTGAGACGCTTGGTGTAGAACTAGGACGCATATTGGCCCAGAAGGTGGGCGATGTGCTTGCCAAGGAGACAATGTTGGTGTGCGCATCGGAAGATGCCGACTGGTTGGCCAAAGGTGTGGAAAACGGTTTTGGCAAGGGAGAACTGCCTGTGTCTATTTATTGGAGCACCCGTAACACTGTGTACCAGTCAGAGAATGGTGAGAAGATTGAGATTTCACCTATCATAAAAGCATACGAAGAGCCGATAGCAAAGTGCCGTCTGTTGGTCATTGTAAAGTCAATCATCAGTTCATCATGTGTGGTAAGAACCCAACTGACACGACTGATTGATCGTATACACCCCGAAATGATTGTTATCATGGCACCTGTAATGTACAAGGATGCTCAGCCTAATCTGTTGAAGGAATTCCCCGAAGAGATAAGCAATAAGTTCCATTTTCTGCAGTTTGCTGTGGATGAAGATCGTCAAGGGAACGAAGTGATTCCTGGAATTGGAGGAATGGTTTACCCCCGGCTTGGATTAGGTGATATAAACAAGAAGAACCAGTACATTCCTCATATGGTCAGGATGAGGATGTGAACAAGGTCTTGGCACTATATTTTTTTGTGTAAACGGAAATACGGGACTCACAAGTAATCTGCACCCCAAAAGTCTGATAATAAACTTTCAGGGTGCAGACCGAAAAGAGTTCCATGTTTTTTATCAGTCCTCCATCAGCTTGCGGTAGCGCACGCGCTTCGGCTCCACGTTGCCCATGCGCTTCGTCTTGTTCTCCTCGTATTCGGTGTACGAGCCTTCAAAGTAGAACACCTGGCTGTCGCCCTCGAAAGCAAGGATGTGCGTGCAGATACGGTCGAGGAACCAACGGTCATGACTGATGACCACGGCACAGCCGGCAAAGTCCTCCAGACCTTCCTCAAGCGCACGGAGCGTGTTCACGTCGATGTCGTTGGTCGGCTCGTCGAGCAAAAGTACGTTTCCTTCTTCCTTCAACGCCATGGCCAGATGCAGACGGTTGCGCTCACCGCCTGAAAGCATGCCGCAAAGCTTTTCCTGGTCGGCGCCGGAGAAGTTGAAACGGCTCAGATAGGCACGGGCGTTGATGTCGCGGTTACCCATACGGATCAGCTCGTTCCCTCCGCTGATCACCTGATACACCGACTTGTTCGGGTCGATGTCCTTGTGCTGCTGGTCCACGTAAGCGATCTTGACAGTCTCACCCACCTCAAAATCACCCTTGTCCGGTTTCTCAAGCCCCATGATCAGGCGGAACAGGGTGGTTTTTCCGGCACCGTTCGGACCGATGACCCCGACAATCCCGTTGGGAGGAAGCATGAAGTTCAAGTCATCAAACAGCAGCTTGTCGCCGTATGCCTTGGCCACGTGGCGTGCCTCGATGACCTTGTTTCCGAGACGCGGACCGTTGGGGATGAAGATCTCCAGTTTCTCTTCCTTCTCCTTCACGTCCTCGTTCAGCAGCTTGTCGTAAGAGTTCAGACGGGCCTTTCCCTTGGCCTGACGGGCCTTGGGAGCCATGCGCACCCATTCCAGCTCGCGCTCCAAGGTCTTGCGGCGCTTGCTGGCCACTTTTTCCTCCATCTCCATGCGCCTGGTCTTCTGCTCCAGCCAGCTTGAATAGTTTCCTTTCCAGGGAATACCCTCGCCGCGGTCGAGTTCCAGAATCCATCCGGCCACGTGGTCCAGGAAATAGCGGTCGTGTGTCACGGCGATGACCGTCCCCTCATACTGCTGCAGATGCTGCTCCAGCCAGTCGATGCTTTCCGCGTCCAGATGGTTGGTCGGCTCGTCGAGCAGCAGGATGTCAGGTTTCTGAAGCAACAGGCGGCACAAGGCCACACGGCGGCGCTCACCTCCGGAAAGGTTCTTCACCGGCTGGTCCTCCGGCGGACAGCGCAAGGCGTCCATCGCACGCTCCAGCTTGCTGTCAAGGTTCCAGGCGTCGGTCGCGTCGATTATATCCTGCAACTCCGCCTGACGGGCGAAAAGCGCGTCCATCTTTTCCGGATCCTCATAATATTCCGGAAGTCCGAACTTGTTGTTGATCTCCTCATATTCAGCCAAGGTGTCCACCACGTTCTGCACACCTTCCATCACCACTTCCTTCACCGTCTTCTCGTTGTCCAGTTGCGGTTCCTGTGCCAGATAACCCACAGAATAGCCCGGAGAGAACACCACCTCTCCCTGATAATTGCTGTCGAGTCCGGCAATGATTTTCATCAGCGTCGACTTACCAGAACCGTTCAGACCGATAATACCGATTTTCGCTCCATAAAAAAAGGATAGGTAGATGTCTTTCAATACCTGTCTGTTGTTCTGGAATGACTTGCTCACCCCCACCATTGAAAAGATAATCTTCTTGTCGTCTGCCATATTCTTCGTTTTTATGTGATTATATGATATTGTTTTCTTTAAGCCTGTCAATGTAATACCTGTGTACAAAAAGCTGATAGAAGAGCAGTCCGGCTGTCCCGATGCAGAAGGCGGTGACGAACGGACTGGTGTCTGTGGCCGACGCCTGCCACCTTCCGAGCAGATAACCGCCTATGACACCCGTACACCAAAGCAGCTGATAGGTGTGGTAACCCGTTCCGCGCTCACAATGCAAGGGGAGAAGGATCATCATCCGCAGGAACTGGAACAAGGAAAATCCCATGCCCAGTCCGGCAATCATTCCGGCTCCCCAGAGACTGGCACCGTCCTCACACGTGCCCAGCACACCTATGGACGCCAACACCAGCAGAAATCCCAGACCGTTGAGAATCCGGCCGCCGACTGCCGATGTGAGCGGACCGCCTATCAGCAAAAATACGACAAATCCGCCACACATACAAATATAGAAGCCACTATCGGACACTGTTCCCAGAATAATGCCCAGAATGACGGGAACAACCGCCATGTTCAGGCCGGGCACCAAGGCGCGGA
The DNA here is from genome assembly GCA_019120125.1 of Candidatus Phocaeicola excrementigallinarum. GTDB lineage: Bacteria > Bacteroidota > Bacteroidia > Bacteroidales > Bacteroidaceae > Phocaeicola > Phocaeicola excrementigallinarum. The sequence goes on from DWVR01000018.1 coordinate 19,713, forward strand.
AAAGCAGAAAACGGTCGAACGAGAAGAAAGGCACTTCAAGAGGCGCGCGGAAACAGACATCGACCATCGCCACCAGCATGACCGCCACGAAAGAAAGAATGGCCGAGATCCACAGAAACTCCTGAAAAGTGACATACTGCAGACCGTCCAGTCCGAAAAGAACGCCCAGAAACATGCCTATGAGTCCCGACCACGTGAAATTCACATTGGCATGGTCACGGAAATGAGTGGGGGTCACGTCTATCGCCAGCGTACTTCCCATCGACATGAGCGCGATGCCATAGCAGGCTCCCTGAAGCCCGCGCAGCAGTCCCACCTGCCACAAACCGGACACATAAGGATAAGCCAACGTCAGGACACCCAGGGCCAGAATACTGTAAGCGCAGACACTTTTCCGGGGAAAACGGTCCACCAGATAAGCGTTGAGCATGCCCGGGACGAATACTCCCAGACCGAATACGGCAATGCCCCACCCGGCCTGCAGGTCCGTACACTTACCCGCCGCCATAATCTGCCCGTGAAGGACAGGGAAAAGCATGTAGACAGAAGCATACAGCAGCATGTCCGCCAGAATGATCAGACAAAAATTGCGGTTCCACAAACCGCGGTTAGTCAGCGTTGCGCCCATATTTTTCAGATGAAAGATGAAATATGAGAAATGAAGGATTCCACGATGAAAAAACAAAGAGTGAGGGATGTCGCAGCCGTACGGCCGTCCTTCATCCTTCACTCTTCACTTGTCAATATTGTTCAGACTCGTTCGGGAAATCGCACGACTTCACATCGGCCACATACTTCCCAATGGCATCGGTCATCACTGTATTCAGGTCAGCGTAACGCCGCAGGAACTTCGGACTGAATCCCTTGGTCATGCCCAGCATGTCGGCAACGACCAGCACCTGTCCGTCCACCCCTCCACCGGCACCGATGCCGATTACCGGAATGGTCAGTTCCGAGGCCACACGCGCCGCAAGCTCGGCCGGAACCTTTTCAAGCACCACCGAGAAGCATCCTATCTCCTCGAGAAGATGCGCGTCGCGCACCAGCTTCTCAGCCTCGGCCTCCTCCTTGGCCCGCACGCCGTAGGTACCATATTTGTTGATAGACTGCGGCATCAGTCCCAGATGTCCCATGATAGGCACACCGGCGGCGATAATCTTGCGGAACACGTCCACAAACTCCTCTCCGCCTTCCAGCTTCAGCGCATCGGCATGAGTTTCCTTCATCATGCGGATGGCGTTGCGCACCCCGTCGGACAAGTCGGCCTGATAAGAGCCGAAAGGCATGTCCACCACGACCAGCGCACGCTTCACGCCGCGCACCACCGATTTGCCGTGGTAAATCATCTGGTCGACCGTAATGGGCAATGTGGTCACGTTTCCGGCCATCACGTTCGAGGCCGAGTCGCCCACCAGAATCACGTCCATTCCGGCGCCGTCCACAATCTGTGCCATCGTATAGTCGTATGCGGTGAGCATGGAGATCTTCTCTCCGCGCTGCTTCATCTCCGTCAAACGATGAGTGGTCACCTTGCGGGTGTCACTTGTCAAATATCCTGCCATAATTCTCTCCTTTCTTAATTAAAAAAACCGGACAAATGTAAAGCAAATCTCCGAACTAAACAAATTTTCAGGAAAAATCAAAGAATCGAACGCAGAGACGCAAAGGCGCGGAGATTCCATTTTTTGAGAGGGAGCGGAGACGCGGCTTTGCCGCTGAGAGAGATAACATGAATCCATCCGGACGTTTCCGGACAGACAAACCATAAAATCAATTGAAATAATCCGTGTAATCCGTGGTGAAAAAAAAGAATCCGCGGAAATCTGCGTGAATCCGCGGTTCAAACAAAAATATCAATTGAAATAATCCGTGTAATCTGTGGTGAAAAAAAAGAATCCGCGGAAATCTGCGTGAATCCGCGGTTCAAACAAAAAAATCAATTAAAATAATCCGTGTAATCTGTGGTGAAAAAAAGAATCCGCGGTTCAAGACAAAAGCAGGCTACAACAGCTTCCTCATCTCCTCATAGCCGAATCCCTTGAAATCGGGGATGACCACGTCACACCGGTCCTCAATCGCCTCCTTCGTGTTGGTCGTGCTCAACCCCACCACCTTCATGCCGGCCGCTTTCCCGGCCTCAAGCCCATGAAAGGAGTCCTCGAACACCACACAGTTCTCCGGAACCGTACCGAACACCTCCGCGCCCAACAGAAAACAGTCGGGAGCCGGTTTCGAGCGGGTGAACATCTCGGCGGTCAGGATACGGTCCACCAACTCCTTCAGCTCGGGATGCACCGCATACACACTCGCCATCTTCTTCTCGTTCGAGCTGGTCACGATGGCCATCCTCACCCCATGAGCGCGCAACTCATGCATGAAATCCACCACTCCCGGCACATATCCATAGTCCATCTTCGCCTCAAAGCGGTCGAGTCCCGCGGTAATCTCTTCCCTCGCGGCATCCATTCCGGCAAAATAGCGGTCGTATATCTGATTCAGCGTCTGTCCCTTGATAATCTTTCCGAAATCCTGACACTCAGGATGGTACTTTCTTCCCACCTCATCCCAGAAAACGGTGTACTGCGATTCGGTATCCATCACCACTCCGTCAAAATCAAAAAGAGCGGCCACACATTTTGTCATCTCCATAAATTCAAACTGTTTTTATTCCACGCGCAAAGTTCCGAAATATTCGTCCTTCTTCCTAACTTTCGACTCTAAAAATCTTAAAAGCGACCGAGAAAAGGGAAAACGGAACAGGAAATGTTGCCGCACGATGACAAAAGAATCCCGTCAACTGAACAGCAGCATGAGATTGAGCACCGACACGACCACCGCAATGGCGTAAAGCACGAAGGTGCTCCAACGGGAATTGGCGTACTCACCCATCACGCGCCGGGAGGAGGTCAGGCCCACCTGAAGGAACACGGTGAACGGCAACTGCATGCTGAGTATCATCTGCGAAATGATAAGTCCCTGAAACGGATCGCTGATGAAGAAGATGACCAGCAACGCCACACCCAACGACAGCAGCACACCCACACGCGAGTGGATGTCCTTGATGTGGTACGACTCGCCGAACATGCCGGCAAAGATGGAACCGGCGGCCATCCCGCTGGTCACCGTCGACGAAAGTCCGGCCATGAGCAGGGCCAGCGCGAAGATGGTGCCTGCCTGACTTCCCAGCAACGGGTCAAGCAGCGACTGGGCCTGCTGCAGCTCCTCCACCTGCACGCCGTTGGCAAAGAAGGTGGAAGCGGCCAGCAGAATCATCGCACTGTTGATGGCCCACCCCACTCCCATCGAGAAAAGGGTGTCATAAAATTCGTATTTCAGCAGACGGCGGATCGAACGGTCGTCACCTTTGTTGCACTCGCGGCTCTGCACCACCTCGGAATGAAGAAACAGGTTGTGGGGCATCACCACCGCGCCCAATACGCTCATGATGATCAGCAGACTGCCCTCGGGGATATCCGGCACCACCCACGAGCGGGCCGCCAGAGGCCAGTCGATGTCCACAAGAAACAGCTCGTAGAGGAAAGAGAGTCCGATGACGGACACAAAACCGATGATGGAACGCTCGATGCGCCTGTAGGAGTTGGTGAAAAGCAGAATCACGACCAGAGCCGCCGTCAGCAAGGCACCCCAGACAATGGGCATCCCCACCAGCATCTGAAGCGCGATGGCACCTCCCAGAATCTCCGCCAACGAGGTGGAAATGGAGGCCAGCACCGCACTGCCCAGCACGGGGCGCGACACCCAACGGGGTGTGTAGCGCGTGGCGGCCTCGCTCAGACAGAGTCCCGTCACAATGCCCAGATGGGCCACATTGTGCTGAAGCACGATCAGCATGACCGTAGACAAGGTGACCACCCACAGCAGGGTGTAACCGAACTCGGAACCCGCGGCGAAATTGGACGCCCAGTTTCCGGGATCGATAAAACCGACGGTCACCAGCAGGCCGGGACCGATATACTTGAAGAAGTCCAGACCGCCCAGATAACGCTGGTGGTCCTTACGCTTCAGTTCCTTGATCAGATTCCACATGCAATTGACAGTTAATGATTAATGACGGCGGACATCCTGAA
>DWVR01000019.1 GCA_019120125.1 Candidatus Phocaeicola excrementigallinarum
TACTGAAACAGGCGGTGAATCAGGAGTTGCGCATTGATACCGTGAAGTTCTACAAGTTGCATACTTTCCAGTCTTCCGACTTTTTTGAGGAACCGGCCTTGATTTATGAGATTGTCAAGGATGATGAAGCGGTAAAGCAGGTATATGTTTCGGCCGATGATATCAAGAATGCACTGTTGCAGAAGAACGTGCAGGACGTACCGGCAAAGTTGCAGAAAAAGCAGCATGTGGTAAAGAATGAAATTGTGGAGGTCGACCTGCATATCCATGAACTGCTGGATGACACTACCGGTATGGGAAACGCCGAAATGCTGAATTATCAGCTGGATGTGTTCCGCAAGACATTGGAGGAATACAAGCAGAAGAAAGGGCAGCGGATTGTGTTTATTCACGGTAAAGGAGATGGTGTATTGCGTCGGGCTATCTTGGATGAGCTGAAACGCAAATACAAGACTTATCAATGGCAGGATGCTTCTTTCCGTGAATACGGTTTCGGAGCTACGATGGTTACAATTCACTAAAAGATATGGGAACGTTAAAAGAAATGCTGTCGGCCGACCGTTTTGCGGCTGAGGCTGGAGTGGAATTACTGGAAATCAGTCCGGGATATGTCAAAGCCCGGATGAAGGTGACTGAAAAGCATCTGAACGCCGGAGGAGTTTGTCAGGGAGGTGCATTGTTTACATTGGCCGATTTGGCATTTGCCGCTGTGGCCAATAGCCGTGGACGACTGACTTTGTCACTGAATGCCAATATCACTTTTCTGCGTGCGATCAGTGAAGGGTATGTGTATGCAGAGGCTACTGAGACGTTTAATCATGGGAGGGTACCTTTCATTGAAGTGCGTCTGGTGGATGAGCAACAACAGTTGATTGCGGTACTGACTAGTTCCGGATACCGGAAAAGCGAAGAATTGAATATCGACGAACTGGAATAAATTCGGCGTATAGAGAATATGTCAAACGGAGAATGCGCGTTACTGAAATGGGCATTCTCCGTTTGTGTTTTGGGTTAGATTTGTTCAAGGGCTTGACTCAGGTCGGCAAGCAAATCTTCAATGTGCTCGGTTCCGATGGAAAGGCGGATGGTAGACTGTGTGATGCCTTGTTCCGCCAGTTCCTGGTCGTTGAGCTGGGAGTGTGTCGTACTGGCCGGATGGATGACCAGCGATTTGACATCGGCTACATTGGCCAGCAGAGAGAATATCTCCAGGTGGTCGATGAAGCGGTGTGCTTCCGTACGTCCGCCCTGGATTTCAAACGTGAAGATGGAGCCGGCACCTTTTGGGAAATATTTCTGATAGAGGGCCGGGGAAGTGTGGTCAGGAAGTGACGGATGGTTGACCTTTTTCACTTTAGGATGGTGCTGCAGGAAGTCTACTACCTTCAGCGCATTCTCTACGTGGCGTTCCACTCTGAGTGAGAGGGTTTCCAGTCCTTGCAGAAGGAGGAAAGCATTGAACGGACTGATGGCGGCTCCGGTATCACGCAACAGAATGGCGCGTATTCGGGTGATATAGGCCGCAGGACCTGCCACATCGGCAAAGCAAAGTCCATGATAACACGGGTCTGGGCTTGTCAGTTGGGGGAATTTACCGGAAGCTTTCCAGTCGAATTTGCCGGAATCTACAATGATACCTCCTAATGACGTGCCGTGTCCTCCGATAAACTTCGTGGCAGAATGTATAACGATGTCGGCACCATGTTCAATGGGGCGCAGCAGATAAGGAGTAGCAAATGTGTTGTCAATCAGTAAAGGAATCTGATGACGGTGAGCTATTTCTGCAATGCGGGCGATGTCTACAAGTGTGCAGTTCGGATTTCCCAGACTTTCAATGAATATCGCCTTAGTATTGGGCTGGATGGCCTGTTCCACGTTTGCCAGTTCTTCTGCGTCTACAAAAGTGGTGTGTACCCCACGGCTGGGGAAAGTATGTGCCAGCAGGTTGTAAGTTCCCCCATAAATGGTACGGGCTGCTACAATATGGTCACCGGTGCGCGTGATATTTTCAAATGCATAACTGATGGCGGCTGCTCCGGAGGCTACGGCCAAGGCAGCTACGCCTCCTTCCAATGCAGCTACTCGCTGTTCCAGCACACTTTGGGTGGGATTGGTCAGTCGGCCATAGATGTTTCCGCTGTCTTCCAGACTGAAACGGGCTGCGGCATGGGCCGAGTCATGAAAGACGTACGAAGTCGTCTGATAGATGGGGACTGCTCGTGCATCGGTCGTCGGATCGGGATTTTCTTGTCCCACATGTAACTGGAGGGTTTCGAAGTGTAGCTTAGTTCTATCCATAGTCGTAAGTGTGTAAAAGTGATTAAATGATACTGCAAAAGTAGTTTGTATGGTTATATCGTCCAATATTTGCTGAAAATATGGAGAATTGTTCTATATATTGATGGTTTAAAAGAAAAAACTTGTAGATTTGCTGTCGTAAAACAATTCATAATAGAATAATATTCTTATGACAGAAAAACTGGATAAAGTGGATTTGCAGATTCTCCGTACGTTGCAGGAGAATGCCCGGTTGACCACTAAAGAGCTGGCGGCACAGGTCAGTCTGTCGTCTACTCCCGTATTTGAACGGTTGAAAAGATTGGAAAGGGAAGGATACATCAAGAAGTATATTGCCGTGCTGGATGCCGACAAACTGAATCAGGGATTTGTGGTATTCTGTAATGTCAAATTGCGTCGGATGAATAAAGACATAGCTATGGAGTTCACCCGTATCATTCAGAACATTCCGGAGGTGACGGAGTGCTATAACATTTCCGGCAGTTACGATTATCTGCTGAAAATTCATGCTCCGAACATGAAATATTACCAGGAGTTTATTATTAATGTATTGGGAACAATTGACAGTCTGGGTTCGCTGGAAAGTATGTTTGTCATGGATGAAGTGAAGCATGACTATGGACTACACATATAGGAGCGGGAAAGCCTTTTCTATGTATTTATTCCATAAACAGAATAAAACATAGAATATTATTCTAATTCTATCCGTCTTTAATGGGAAAAACAGTCCGTTTTTTCTAAATATCTTCCGATTGTTGGTGGATAGCACTTTTGCTTGTATCTTTGCCGACAAATTATACAAATGCACTATGAAAGTAATAGATTTGATAAAGAATAGTAAGGAACCCGTGTTTTCCTTTGAGATTTTGCCACCGTTAAAGGGAAACAGTATACAAAAAGTATATCACATCATTGATAAGTTGAGGGAGTTTGACCCTAAATACATCAACATCACTTCACATCACAGTGAGATAGTGTATTTGCCGCAGCCCGATGGAAACCTGAAGAAGACTACGGTACGCAAGCGCCCCGGAACGGTAGC
>DWVR01000020.1 GCA_019120125.1 Candidatus Phocaeicola excrementigallinarum
TATTTTATTGCTTCACCCGATAATTATACCCAGCGGTATCTTTATTCTGCCGAGTTGTTGGGAAAAGGTGAAGTGAAACGCCTCAGTCCGATGGATGAGCAGGGACAGCATCGGTACGATTTGTCTCCTGAAGGAAAATATGCGGTACATACGTTCAGCAACTCTGTGACTCCTCCCCGGATAGAGATGGTGGCCTTGCCTTCTCATAAAACGGTGTCGGTCATTGAAAATAACGAGGAAGCTGCATCGCAGTATCAGCAACTTCAGTTGAGTCCGAAGGAGTTTGTCAAGACCCGTTCCGGAGACCTGCAACTGGATGCATGGATGATTAAGCCCGTTAATTTTGATCCGTCGAAGAAATATCCGGTCATCATTGATGTGTACGGTGAACCGGCAGGCTCTACAGTACAGGATGTATGGCAGGGAGGTGACCTGTGGCATCAGTACCTGGCTAATCAGGGATATATTGTAGTCAGCATCGAGAACCGTGGGGCTGCAGCTCCTCGTGGACGGGAATGGAGAAAGTGTATCTATGGAGAGGTGGGAACTTTTGCTTCGCAAGACCAGGCGCAGGGAATTCTGGACTTGGCCCGTCAGTATTCATTCATTGATACTTCCCGTATCGGTATTATGGGCTGGAGCGGAGGAGGCAGCCAGACGTTGAACTGCATGTTCCGCTATCCGGATGTATTTTGTACGGGTATTGCCATTGCCTTTGTGTCTGACCAGCGGTTGTATGACACGATTTATCAAGAACGTTACATGAATACGCCGCAGGCAAATCCGGAAGGTTATCGTAAGGGTTCTCCTATTACATACGTAGAGGGCTTGAAGGGTAACCTGCTACTTATTCATGGTACGGGTGACGACAATGTGCATTACCAGAGTTGTGAGATGCTGGTGAATGAACTGGTGAAGCACGGTAAGGTCTTTTATCAGTTGTCCTATCCCATGCGTTCACATTCTATCAGTGAGCGGGAAGGTACTACGTATCACCTTCGCAAGTCTATGACAGATTATTTTTTGAAGAATCTTCCGGCAGGAGGACGATAAAATTAAAAAAGACAGGCTAATCTCAGTTCTGAGGTTGGCCTGTTTTAGTATGCACTTATTTGTTATCACTATTGGAGTTCTCGGGCTTTTACAGTAAGCCTTATTAACCGCACAATTTGCGGCTTATTATCTGCAAGAATAAAATAAAAAAGCCTGATTCTTTTGAGAATCAGGCTTTTAAGTGGTGCCACCAGGAATCGAACCGGGGACACAAGGATTTTCAGTCCTTTGCTCTACCAACTGAGCTATGGCACCAGCATTTTTATGTTTGCAACTAATGTTTCTCGATTGCGGTTGCAAAGGTACGCAAACTTTTGGAACTTGCAAATATTTTAGCAAAAAAATACGTTAAAATATAATGCGCAATTAAACTGTATAGTGATATTTAGTTTGTAAATTATTGCTGTCCGATAAAAATTGTGTGGGAGTATAAAATTAGGGCTGATTTCATTTGCGAGGTCAGCTCATTTCCGTTAGATTTCTGTCGCTAAATAAATAATCCAACTGTATACATTTTAGCGGACAGACGCAAAAATAGGGATGCAGTCTGGATGAAACGTCTTCGGATTATTGACTCCACTACTATCACACTGTTCTCCAATCTGTTGTTCAAGGGTGTGGGTCGTCATCCAAAGACTGGCAAAAAGAAAGGGGGCATAAAGGTGCACACGGGTCATACACGCCAATGCGAGAGTCCCTTCAGATATTAAGTTTATATCTGCAGTCACCAACGATTCTTTTATGTTAAGGCCGTCAACACTGGGCAAGGGAGACATAGTTGCCATGGATTGTGCATATATTGACTATGAGAAACTGAAAACTCTCACATAAAGAGAAGTATTGTATGTGACAAAATGAAGAAAAAAACTGAGATACAGCATTATAGAGGACTGTATGTACAAGAACACAGACGGCCTTATGGAAGTGCGCATATAATATATCACATTCTCAAAAGTTCTGAAGGGAAGTGGATTGCTCGTTCATCATGCCCTTATCATCACTTATGCCGATGCAAAAAGAACAAACTGATAGCATTGCTTACAAACGATATGGAGTCAGACTCGAACGAGATTATAGAGATTTACCGTAAACGCTGGGAAATTGAACTGCCGTTCAAACAGATAAAACAAAACTTCCCGTTGAAATACTTCTATGGGGAAAGTGCAAATGCCATCAAGATACAGATTTGGGTGCGCTTATAGCCAATCTGCTTCTGATGGTAATGAAAAAGGACTGACACGTTCTTAGAGTTTCTCCGTACTTGTCACCACGATGTGGATTACACTTATATATTATGTGGATTTCTACAGTATGTTCAACCATCCCGGAAAAGGATTGGAAGGCACTATTGAATGTAAATCAGGAAGAAGATTATTAACTATCCATCTTTTGACGGGGCTTGGAATAAGACTCGATCACTGAAAACACAATGGTCGAACGCTACATTTTTATATTTAATCGTTTTTATCGGATTGCAATATTTGTAAATATACATTTTCCCTCATTGCCTAATCATTGTTTCTTCTATTGAAATCTTGTCCGATAACCGAAATTGGACTGAAAGCGAGAAAGCAGGCCTTTCAATCCAATTGGCTATAAACTTACTTACGATTTATTCGTAAACAAATTTGGTCTCATTAAGTATCTATATACAACTTGAACTTGCTAGACTAAGTTTGTCATTCATGTTTTCTGTTATTAAAGGATTTCAGCATATCAAGACGAATAGTAAGTGTAACTATCTTTTTTCCAAAGCCAATGAAGTTTTTTCAGTCTTTAAAATGGGAGTAACTTGCTATATGCAATCGCACAAATTAATCAACCGGGCGTATAATCACCCTTCTATATCCAGTCAGTGCAGGAGAACCATTGTCCATTACTTCACAAATCATATGTAATTCCTTGCCTGCTGCATCTTGTGGTATATCAAAGAATGCGACAGGCTTATCAGTTTGCATAATCTCTATATGGCCTGTATAGGTACCAGCTTCTGGCAATATCCACCAATGATATGCTAATGAGTCATTATCCACATCAATTGATTCAGATGCGTCCAGCCATATTCTTCGTCCCACTTTCGAAGTAATGATGATAGGATCCAAACCCTTTTTGCCATTTACATAGACAGACGGATTATGATTTCCTTCGCCACAAGCTGCCCAATCCATCCGGGCTGCAAAATCGGCAAATATGGCCGGATAAAAATATTTCTCGTATTTCTCGGATACAGCTTTAACATCCGGAGCTGCATTGGTGTAACACTCCGTCAGGCTGTCAGGCGAAAGCGCCCAACGGAAATAGCCGCCCCAACCCACCTGATTGCCCACAGCAGGATTATTCAACCCATTGGGAAAGACATGCAGATAAGAAGGCGTATCCCCTTCTACTCCATATTTGTTTTTCGGATAGACCTTTCCTAAATGGCCATGTCTCTGTATATGGGTGGCATATTCATTCCAATTCATACTTCCAAGCGTGTTCTGCACAATCCAGGCACTTTCATCCCAGAAGAAACGCAACTCCTTTCCGCAAGTCTTACGCAGCCATTGATGGGAACTGAACGCATAATCTACAGGAGGCCCCCCACATACGTCCTGATCTGTAATCGTATATACACACAGTTTATCCAGAAACTTATGCACCTCCGATTCGCTCCGTTCCTTTCTAACCCGCCACACAGCCTGTGCCAATGTGTTGGCACCGCCCCATACCGTAATCCATAACGGACGGCTGTCCTCTTCATCAACCAGCTTGATTATCAAGTCACTTCCCGGAGAATCATTGTTTTCACCAATCCGTTCTATTCCCAGCCCTCTGCTTCCCAACACCGTCCGACTGCGCAGATAACCGGCAGTGGGCCAATAGCCCAATTCCTGTTTTCCGTTCTCCTGCCTTTCCGGTAAAAAACCTTCCTGCTCCGACCGCTTCATCAGATTAGGCAAATCTTTTTCATAAGCGTCGATGACCGTCAACAAACTGTCCATCCAACTTTCGGGATAGGTACCGCCACAGATATTCCATCCGCCTGTAGCGACCAGTCCTTCTATCTCAAACATATCTGCATGAGCCAACAAACGGACCATGGATTCCATATCATCAGGCTCAACATCAGCCGGAGCAATATCTGTCAAGACGACAATACGAGGCTTCAATAGGGATTCATCATTTTGCTTGCTTGTTCCCGCTGATGCAGAAAGACATAAAATCAATAATCCAATAGAGGTCCACAATTTTCTTGCTTTTAAATTCATGGCTTTTTAAATAAATTTGTATAACTAATCAATTGTAATTTTTACATTAGCTGATTGTAATCCGTTAGATGTTGCCACTAAATGTGCCGTACCCTGCTTTCCTTGATTCTGAATCACAACCAGACATTTTCCATAGAACGCTCGGCGCTTGTTGGCCTTGAAGTGTTCCATTGAAATTGGACTTCCATTGTCCACACCGGCAATGAATGCGTCACCTTCAACTTCAAAGTTCACCAGATTGTCCGCATTCGGACATAAATTTCCTTCTTCATCCAGAATCTCTACAGTGATAAAGCTCAAATCCTTTCCATCGGCCGTCAACTGCGAACGGTCAGGAGTCAGACGAATCTGTACCGGTTCACCCGCCGTACGGATTTCTTTTTCTCCGACAACTTTGCCATTCTTCCGTGCTATAACTTTCACGCTTCCCGGCTCATATTCCACGCGCCACATCGCATGCAGGCAGTCCGGAGTCTTTGACTTCACTCCCTGCGATTTTCCATTGACGAACAATTCCACTTCATCCGCCTTGTTGTAATAGCACCACATATCCACAACCTGCCCCGACTTCCAATTCCAATGCGGGAAAAGATGCAAGACCTGCTCCTCCGACCATTCTGACTGATACAGATAATATGTATCCTTCGGGAAACCTGCCAGATCCACAATGCCGAAATAGGAACTGCGCGCCGGCCATCCGAAAGGTGTCGGTTCACCTATATAATCGAAACCTGTCCATACATACTGCCCGCTGACAAAGTCATTGTCACGTACCAGTTTGAGTGTCTCCTCATGCGTATTGCCCCACGGAGCATGACAATTGTCATAAGAAGAACAGGAAAAACTGGGATTATAAAACGGCTTGTCCCATCTCTCCGGCCAAAGAAGCTCCTTGTCGCTCGGCATCCTGTAATATCCGCGTGTAGCCAATGCCGAATTGCTTTCAGTAATGATGAACGGCTTTCCCGGAAAGTTCTTCGGCACATCCGGAATATTGGCATTATGATAGTTATAACCTATAATATCCAGTGCCCCCGATTTAAACAAATGATTGCCCGGAGCCGGTTCATTACAACCTGCCGTAACAGGACGCGTCGGGTCAAGTGCCTTCACGAGATCCGACAGTTTCTTCGTAAGTAGGGAATTCACACTCATTTCCCCATCTTTAGCCAGCATATCATCCGAATGGCCGAAGTTCAGAATCAGGTTCGCCTCTTCCAGACTTAACGTATCCGCATCCGCATGGCTCCACTGTTCAAGCACTTCGTTACCGATACTCCACATAAAAATCGAAGGATGGTTACGGTCGCGCATGATAAAGTCGTGCAGGTCACGCTCATGCCAGTCATTGAAATAACGCGCATAGTCATGCGCTGTCTTTTTCTTGCGCCACATATCAAAAGCCTCATCCATTACGATAAACCCCATCTGGTCGCACAGGTCAAGCAATTCGGGAGCGGGAGGATTGTGTGAACAACGTATACCATTGCAGCCCATTTCCTTCAGAATTTCCAACTGACGTTCGATAGCACGCATGTTCACGGCAGCTCCCAGGCAACCTAAATCATGATGCATGCACACTCCGTTTATCTTGGTCGGCTTTCCGTTCAGCACAAAACCTTTTTGTGCGTCAAATTTGAACGAACGGATACCAGTGATAGTTTCATACCGGTCGATACAATGTTCACCATCCATCAGCTCCGTTATAAGCGTATACAGATAAGGGGATTCAACATCCCAACGATGCGGATCTGCCACACTCAACTGCTGGACAGCCACTGCATCCGCCTGCCCGCCGACTTGGCACAAAGTATCAGTCTTGGCTACACATTTACCTTCCGCATCAAACAGCGATGAACAGACGGTCACCTTTGCATCCACATCTGTTTCATTGGAAACTGTTGTCTGCACACGTACAATAGCCTTCGACTTGTTTACAACAGGAGCCGTTACATAAGTACCCCACTCGCCGACATGCACAGCTTTCGTTTTCACCAGCCATACATTCCGGTAAATGCCGCAGCCCGAATACCATCTGGAGTTCGGCTGTTCCGAATTATCCACACGCACCGCCAGCACATTCTTCTCCCCCCATTTCAGATGAGGAGTCAGATCATAGCTAAAAGTTATATAGCCGTAAGGACGACGTCCCAACAGGATACCATTGAGATATACTTCCGAATTCATATAGACTCCATCGAACACAATCCGGAACTTCATGTCTGAATCCGCTTTTTCAGGGACAAATGTCTTTCTGTACCACCCTATGCCGCCGGGAAGCGCACCGCCTCCCGTACCGGAAGGATTGTCCTTACTGAAGTTACCTTCTATGGCCCAGTCATGGGGCAGGTCTAGCAACTGCCAGCCTGTATCCTCAAAATTTGCATCGACAGCTTCAGGTTCATCTCCATTGTGAAAACGCCAGCAATCACCGAAGTTTATCCTTTCACGGCTGGTACTAACAGTTGTACTAAATACCATAAAGCAGGAACAACAAAACACATGTAAGAAAAGCAATAATTTCTTCATATTTTACTCTTTCTATTGAAAACCTATTATATTACCCAGTCATTTACAAAGGCAAAAAAGCCCTCGAGATCATCCCTGTTGTCGGGATTTTTCTCTCTTTGAAAAAATCAAACGTACTTCAGCAGTTGTTTAAATTTTTTTTCGGTGAAACGACGCAATCAGACTTCTTCTGCTTCCTGTCTGTTTCCCTGGAACAATTCACCAAATAAATCTGGCATTATTTAAACAGGTCCTCAATCAAATCTTTATTGAAACTTCTTTACCCGTATATTGCACATCAATACCTTTGGCTTTTATATCAAAAGCCTGCGGTCTGTCCTTATTGACCACCACTACCGTAAATGTACGTTCCTTCAACATACCCGGGAACGAGCCTTGACGTTCGCCAATAGTCAGCGTACGGCTGTCATCGTCATATTCCATCGGAATCATCGCGTACATCCCCTTTTCATAGTTGTAGTTCACGCCTTCGTCCTCATAAAGTGTAAACTCGCCGTCAGCACCCTGATATACATAAAGACGTATATGTGCGGCGGGCTTTTCATCAGAATACTGTATGTCCTCACCGAACGGGACAATAGAACCGGCACGCACATACAGTGGAACACGTTCGTAAGGAGCCTCCACTTCTGCTTTTACTCCGCCTTCCCGGAACTTTCCGGTATAGAAATCATACCAGCCTTCTGACTTCGGGAAATAGACCTCACGGCTGCGGTCTCCATAACGGTAGACCGGAGAAACCATAAACGCCGGACCGAACATGAACTGGTCACCGATATTGTTGACATTCACATCCGACGTGAAATCCATAACCAGCGGACGCATGATGGTATAGTCCTTGAACCAGGTCATGCCGGCAAGCGAATAGATGTAAGGCATCAGGTTGTAGCGCAATTTCGTATAATATACGATGGAATTGTATGCAGGATGACCTTCCGGAGCGATTTCCCACGGCTCACGGTACGGATATTGCCCGTGCGCACGATACAGCGGGCAGAAGGCTCCGAACTGGAACCAGCGCGTGTTCAGTTCACGCCATTCCTTGCAGTCTGCATTTTCTGTCCTTGTAGCATTCCATTGCTGTTGTCCCGCCACATAACGGTTCTCTACACAGAAGCCACCTATATCCATTGTCCAATAGGGAATTCCGCTGACTGCAAAATTCAGACCGGCGGAAATCTGTGCCTTCATATCTTCCCAACGGGTCGCGATGTCACCGCTCCATGTAGCGGTGGAATAACGCTGCAAGCCGGCAAAGCCCGAACGGGTCAGCAGGAATACCCGCTTGTTGTTGTCCACACTGCGCTGTCCGTTGTAGATGGCATCCGCGTTCATCAGCGCATACGCATTGAAATATTCCGCCGACGGACCCAATGCCGTAGGCCCGCACAAGTCCTTACGGTACTGCAAATCCGTACAGTCGCGTACGTTCGGTTCGCTGGCATCCATCCACCAGGCATCGATGCCCAACGGATAATAGTGTTCGTACATCTGTTTCCAGAACAGCTTGCGTGCCTCGGCACTGTATGCGTCATAGAAGCCGTATGTGTACCCTTTGCCAATCCAATCCTTCAGACTATCCTTCACCGACTGGCGGTACATCCAGCCCTTCTCGTCAAACTCCTTGAAATGTTCTGTTGTAGTATAGAACTTCGGCCAGACGGAAATCATCATCCGCCCGTGCATGGCATGAATCGAATCGACCATCGCTTTCGGATTCGGGAAATGTGCCTTGTCGAACTCATGGCTTCCCCATGCGTTTTCCGGCCAGTGGCTCCAGTCGAGCACAATGTTGTCTATCGGAATTTTCCGGTCACGGAAACCTTTCAACGCACCCAACATTTCATCCTGCGACTTGTAACGCTCCCGGCTCTGCCAATAGCCCATCGCCCATTTAGGCATGATGGGAGACTTGCCTGTCAAGGTACGGTAACCGCTGATTACATCATCCATATCATCACCGGCGACAAAATAATAGTCCAGCTGAGGAGTCATTTCACTCCACCACGACTGTTTGCCCTGCTCTTTCGGGTTAACCGGACTGAACACACGCAACCCGGAATAAGAAACCGCTCCGTCCGGATTCCATTCCACCTTCAACGGCACACGCTTTCCGGCCTCCAGATTCACGGAGAACTTATAGCTGTTCGGATTCCATGCCGTGCGCCAGCGCTCCGGAACCACCAGTTTGTTGTCGATATACACTTTGGTATAGCCTGCATAATAGAGGATGAACTTGAATTCCCCGCTCTGCGAAGGCTCAATCTCCCCTTCATAAGTGACCTTTGAGCCATACAGCGGAAAGTCTTCCGGCAAATTCACCACATGATTCAGGTCGCCTCTGACCAGATGCTCAAAATAAAGCGAGTCCTCCCGGCGGACCAATGTTCCGGCACCCGATTCCGGAGCGGGGACATAAGTACCTGTTATCGCTCCCTCTTTTCCGTCCTTGTCATACAGCTTGAACACATCCCCCAACTGGGAATAATCGTTCGGATTGCCGAAACGGCAGAGCGAATAGCTGTCAAGAAGCACGCCGTAATTTTTGTTGGAAACGATGAACGGAACGGAAACCTTCGTGTTGTACTGGAAGAGTTCTTCATTCTTTCCCTTGTAATTGAACTCATCCGATTGGTGCTGTCCCAGTCCGTAGAAAGCCTCATCGTCCGGTGACTTAAAAACCTGACGGATAGTATAGCCTTTGGTCCCTTCTACCTCTATAGGAGTGAACGTCTTGCCGCCTCCCTTGTTTTCCTGAAGAATCATGTTCCCTTCTTCATCTGTAAACCAGACCTCCCCGGTCGATGCAAGTACGGAAGCACGGAGCTCGGAAGTAACGACCGTCACCGTATCGCCTTTCTGCTCCACACCGAACGGCGTCTGTTCCTTCTGCGGAATCACAACCAGACTTTGGGGGTCGGCGAACTTACTTTCCGGTGTCGCCGACACGTGGACAAGTTTGTCGCCCATCACTTGCAGACGTACCAGCTGCACATCTGTATCGTTTTTCTGTTGTACTTTTATAATCACTCCATTATCTGTTTCTTCATAAATTTTTGAACATGAGCCTAATAACAGACAAGCTAGTAGATAATAAGAAATGTTTTTCATATCCATATCCCTGATATTAAAGTTTAATGATAATATTTCTTTTTGTAAAGGTATAAGTTATTATCCAAACTTGTGAATCCAAATGTTTCATATAAAACCTGCATTTATCTATCATCTGTCTTATATGTTTTCACTCAGGGTATGATTTGTTACTTTCCCTCTTTTTCCTGGTAGACGGAAGGTAAAACTCCGAACTCATCCTTAAAGTAACGGCTGAAATATCTCGGATTGTTGAAACCTACTTCGTATGCTACTTCCGACACATGGAGTTGGCTTTCACGCAACAACTGTGCGGCTCTTTTCAAACGGATTACGCGGATGAACTCAATCGGAGTCTTGCCCGTTATTTGCAACAGCTTCTTGTACAGATGCACACGGCTCATCCCCAGTTCGTGGCTCAGTTCCTCGACCGACAAGTCACTTCGGGAGATATTGTCTTCCACATACTTGATTGCCTTTTCTATCAACTTTTCATCCAGAGAGGTAATAACAATTTCACTGGGGGCAGGATCTATCTTGGAATGAGTGACCTGCCGATAACGGCTCAGCTCAATTAGCTTGCGGATACGCAGAACCAGCGCAATCATATTGAAAGGTTTGGTCACATAATCATCGGCACCCGTCTCAAGTCCTTTCACCTTTGATTCAACCTCTTGTCGGGCAGTAAGCAGAATTACCGGAATATGCGATGTCTGCTTGTTCGATTTAATCTTCCGGCATAATTCATTACCGTCCATTCCCGGCATCATCACGTCACTGATTACCAGATCCGGACAATTCTCCTGAATCATCTTCCATGCCTCTTCACCGTTTAACGCGACATCCACACGGTACTGCAGTTCCAAACTATGCTTCATGAACATGCGGAAATCTTCGTTGTCGTCAACCACAAGCAAAAGCGGAAAATTGCTACGGTCGGTCTGCTCCACAACCTGCTCCGATACACTATCTGCATCCGATTGCCCCACAACAGGTTTCGGCAGTTCGGCCATGACATCCACATGCCTTACCGGAATGCGCACCACAAACACAGTCCCTGTCCCTATGTTGTCGAACACTTCCACTGTCCCCTCATGCAGACGGACGAAATCACACACCAGACTCAACCCAATTCCGCTACCCGTCGTTTCCTCCATACCCTTATGGTCAGTCTGATAGAAACGCTCGAAGACATGCTCCTTATCCGCATCAGGAATGCCGATTCCTGTGTCGGAAACTTTTATCTCCATCATTTCCTTTTCACCCTCTATACGCTCCATTATCACGGTCACACGTCCACCGTCAGGAGTGTACTTGAATGCGTTTGAAAGTAGGTTCATCATCACTTTCCCTACTTTGTCCACATCGAAGGCCATCGAAAAACTTTCCACTCCGGAAAAGAAAGAGAAACGGATATGCTTCTTGTCGGCCATCAACAGAAACGAATTGCAGACCTCACGGACATACGACACAATGTCTCCCTCCGCCAACGATAGTTGATGTCCGCTCATCTCCCCTTTCCGGAAATCGAGTAACTGATTGACTAGCATCAACAGCCGCCTTGCATTCCGGTACATCAGCGTCAGCACCGATTTACGCGACTCATCCTTCTCCTGTGCCAGCAGTTCTTCCAGCGGAGCGATAATCAAGGTCAGCGGAGTCCGGAGCTCATGACTGATATTCGTGAAGAAACGAAACTTCATCTGATTCACCTCCTCATTCTTAGCTGCTTCATGTTCTATCTGCTGCATACGATACTTTTCGCGTTCCCTTCGTAGGATATGCCTGCGGGCAAGAAACAGCAGCGACACAAAAACGAACGCATAACACAGCCATGCCCACCACGCAAGCCAGAAAGGAGGATGCACCACAATCGTCAGGCGGGCGACATCTGTACCTTCATATCCGTCACTGTTTGTGGCCTTCACATTCAGTGTATATGTTCCGGGAGCAAGACTGGTAAAAGTCACACGGTTTATCCCTGCGGGAAGGACGAGCCATCCGTCTCCCAACCCCTTCAGATTATATTGGTAGGTTGTCTTGTCCGGCAGATTGAAGTTGTCTGAAGCAAACTCCACGGTAAAGATATTCTGGTCATAGTCCAGTTCAATCTTCCTGAACCGGTTCAAGTCCCCCGGAAGGATTACACGTCCGTCATATTTTTCTCCGGTCTTCACTTCCTTGTCGAACAAATAAAGAGATGAGAACATCACCTTGGAAAGTACTTTGTTATAACGCATTTCATCGGGATTGAACACATTCAGTCCATAAAGTCCGCCGGCCACAATCGTGCCGTCCTGTAAGGTCCTTATCGCCCGTAGATTGAAGTCGCAGTTCTGCAGACCGTCCTTTTCATTATATACGCGTGGCTCGAACACATATCCTCTGCGGCTGTCCCCGGAGAATTTCAGATGCACCATCTGACGTGTAGAAGAAATCCACATGTCATGATTCCGGTCTTCCGTTATTCCGGATATGATTTCACCCGACACACCCGTTATGTCCGGAAAGACTTTTACGGAATGGGCTTTCTTGTCATAGACTTTCAGATTACCGCGAGTGGCAATCCAGATTAGACCACGGCTGTCACTGTACACCTGATTCACCTCATACTTGTCAGTTCCGCCTCTCTCAATTTTGTCATCACTCCCCACCCGATAGCACTTGTCAGGATTCTGCAAATCAATCAGAGCCGTACCACCTAACATGCCGACAGCCAGTTCGTCATCTTCCGTCACATCCAGTGACGAAACCATATCTTCAATCTGTTTATAGGTATGAAGCTCATTCCGCTTCAGGTCTATATATTGAAGCCCTCCTTCCAGAAAACCGAGCCAAAGTCTGGAACCTTCTGTCTCCAATGCCCAAACGCTCTTGTTTAGCAACCCGTCTGACATGGTATAATGAAGCAGACGGCCATGTTCCATACAATAAAGTCCGCCATTGAATGTACCAATCCACAACCGCCCGTCAGATGACTTCTGCAATGAGACTACCGGACAGCCCAAGTTATAGGATTTTTCTGCCAAGCCTGTATTTCTGTTCCATAAAATGAGTCCCCGGTCGTTCGTTCCCAACCACAGACGTTCATTGTCCATCTGTTCGATGCAGGTAACGTCACCCACTTCATGCATATTGAACTTGAACATGCTCTCCCCATACATGGAAACGCCTTTCTTATAGGTTCCCACCCACATCACTCCATTACGGTCAGCATACAGTGCATAGACAGTGTTGTGCGACAAGCTCCGGGGGTTCTTCACATTATTCGCCACATTAATCACCTTCCTGGTTTTCTTGTCGAGGACATCGATGCCCCCATAATCCTTCCCTATCCAGATTCTTCCCTGCCGGTCCTGAGATACCGAATGGACAAAATCTGACTGATTCCTCCATGGCTCTACCAAATCTGCAAGCCATCTTCCTGCCTCCACATCATAAGCCCACAAACCGCTCACACAACTTATCCATACGCAGTTGTCTTTGTCCACAAAGAGAGAGAAACGTGCCGTTCTGTCTTTCACCTGTTTTTCAATGTCGTCCTTTATCCATCTTATCTTCATATCCGAAGAGTCTAGACACACCATTCTTCCCGAAGCATAAAGCAGGAGAATTCCGTCACAGCATTCGGCTATGGCATTGACTCCGTAATCAGGAAGCTTCAGGGCATGCAGAGACCGGAACTGTACCTGTCTGTCTTTGCTTACCCGGTAAAAGCCTTCAGACGGCACACTGAGCCACGTGTTTTCCAACGAATCGACATACACGTATTCCGGCCCTTTCATCTTGCTTCCTATACTCCTCATAAACTCTTCCAGATTTCTATTGAACCGGTCTTTTTTCTTGTCGAACAATGCATATCCCGTACTCAATCGTACCCACAGGAAATCGGGAGCGTCCATCAGGCCGATTACATTATTGTCGGGGATGGATGTCGAATCCTCGGCAAGATGCCGGTAGACCTTAAAACGATATCCGTCATAACGGTTCAGTCCAGAAGCTGTCCCGAACCACATGAAACCGTCCTTATCTTTCAGAATGGCATAAACGGAGTTATTGGAAAGTCCGTCAGCCACCTCCAGATGCTTGAACATGAAATTCCGGGCGGACAAAGAAACCACCACCGACAAAAAACTTAATATAAACAGGAAACGCATTTTCATTCTGATAGACCAAAAATGTTTTTTTGAGTGTACAAAAGAAGAAAAAAGAAAGGAAAAAAGCAAATGCCAATTGCATTTTCACCACATTTTCACTACGTGTCCGGACAAAAGAAAAACAATGGGGGTGTACCCCTACGGATATACCCCCATCTTCTATTTGTCAATCAGTCTGTTTGCTTATTCTCCTGATTCGCGAACCAGCTGGATTTTGTGTACAGTGAGGTTTTCTCCATTGATAATCAGAGATCGGCACTCAAGCCCCAACAAAGCTGTACAAGTTTCCTCATTAATGTCAAAATCAACAGAACTACCCTCTACTGAAACTTCGGTTCTTTGAAGTATTCTCGGTGCATCCGGAGTTAAATCCACATCTCCAGCCACACCCTCAAGATAAGCCCCCTCTGCAGCATCGGTATAAGTAACACGAATTATATCACCAGATTTCAAAGATGTAGGAATATTAACCAATATATCACCCCAACTCATACTACAATCTGCACCGCCTTCAGCCTTATGACACCACAACAAATTAGTAAAATCTTCATCATCCGAAGCAGGAACCAATTCCACTCGATCCAATTGTATATTACTCCAGTTCTGCCCAAAAATCATTATATTTCCATCATCTTTCACCTCATCACACATTGCAAGAGTTAATACATTTGTCAAGCAATTACTATCATCATCAAATATTCCTAAATTTCTCCACGAATAATAAAGCTGCAAAGTTCCCAAACGTAATACAGCTGCATCATTACCATCTGCCAAATAGCATCGTAAAATTGCACCTGGGACAAACAAATTCTGTTGTTCCTCACTAAGTGTAATACGTGCTATTACTGGGTAGGAATCAACATCATCTCCAGCAATTCCGTTTCCTGCTGATCCATCACCGGTCCAAAGCGTAATAGGAAGACCAATGTTTTTATTAGTATAAACCAAAACACTCGTCAGCGTAATGCCTGCATCTTCCGAAGTCACATCAATGCCACCTTTCTTATTATCCCCTGCAGCTATCAAGAGTGTACCAGAAGTCAGCCCTGCCTGCAAGGTATATGTTTGGTTAGATATTGTAATAGCAGCATCAGCAGCAGCATTATCTCGTTTATATTCGAGACTATAGACATCCGTTGCGTCAAGTTGTTTGTTTCCAAAATTTCCAAAATGGGAAACTTCGTCTGACAGAACAGTAGGTTTTGTCAATAACTGATAGGAAATCTTTCCCTCAACCTCAAAACTTTCTCCTTCACCAAATATCCATCCGCTGGTAACCTTTTCTTCCTCCCAGTCCTTAACATCGGCAGAAACAATGACTGTTTCGCCTGGTGAAACGGTTCCATCCGGATTGAGAGTAGCCGAAAATATGACTTTTTTCCCTGAGTCAAAAGCGTACATATCTACCGGACAAGGATAGTCTACATTGTTATAAGTGATTGTTATCACCCTTCCTTGCGTTGCGGCAGAAGGCATTACGATTGTCTGATATTCCCCTTCTACATCGGGATTGCTTGCAAAATCCAATGTTGCATTGGCAGTACCGGTACTTGTCACCGTACCGTCAGCCAAATTCAACGTACCGCTTGTCTGCTGGTTGTTTATTTTTACCGTTGCACCGGGTAAAAGCTTTCTGTTCTGATCATAAACCTGCATGACCACCTTTACCAACTTATGCTTGAAAGTCAAGTCGACATTCTTCGCACCAACCGCTATATCAGGCATTGAAGAATACATTACATCATTATCACTCAACGAAGCTCCCTCTCCTGTTGCAAGAGTAAATGAATAGATTCCATCAGCTACCGCATCAGCCTTATACGGATATACCCCTTTAAAATCTACATTTTCCGCACTACCTGCAGCTCCCCAGGTCATCGGTTTTGTGGAAGTAAATGCCGTTCCGTTCGCAGTGGTATACTGCACATTGGTGGCATTCCCTACAAAACCGCTCTCCGTATACATGGAAACACCGATTGCGTCTTCGGCTTCAAAACTTGTGTCTGTCGCGCGTGACATTACAGACGAAGTGAAAGTGATTCCCTCGCCGGCAATCCCCTGCCGCAAGTCATCTTCTTCCGAACAGGCAGTAACCAACATCGCGGCCGCCAGCCCAAACAAAATTGTCTTTCTCATAAGAATTAAATGTTTAATGATTCAACAAATGCATTAAAAACCGCTTTTTACAGTGATAGCAAAATTACGGAATATTATTATATATGTACCGACTGATTCGTTTCAGGGACATGAGAGTTTGTTATGTAACATGATAAAATGTTACCGGATAATGTCCGTTTTGTTTCCTGCTTCCCCAATTCAACAATTGGAGCATCAAAGCGAAACATACGCCCCCTCATTTTCAATATCCATGCGATGGAGAATCTGTAGGAGGATACGGGAAAAAGACTATCTTTGCAGATGAGAGAACGATTGGAGCATCCGCAGCCGGAAATGCGGAGTATCTGCTAAAATAGTATCGACATAAACGGCAAATTCCCCCTTCGTACATTTGTATATTACAAACCAAAAATAGATAAGAATTTCATGAAAAACATTTCCAAATTCGCAGTGGTATTCATGCTATGTACAGGTGCTCTGCTACAGACCGGCTGCCAACAGCACACGGCAAGTCCCGCCATCCCTTCCGATCCACAAATCGAAGAAAGCATCAAGCAATGGCTGGACAAGATGACATTGGAAGAAAAAATCGGACAGATGTGCCAGATTACCATCGATGTAGTGACCGATTTCGATGCCAGCCGAAAAAACGGATTCACGCTTGACAAGGCGAAACTCGACACCGTAATAGGCAAATACAAGGTAGGTTCCCTGCTGAACGTACCTTTGAGCGTGGCACAAACAAAAGAAAAATGGGCGGAAGCCATCAGGCAGATTCAGGAACTCTCGATGAAGGAAATCGGAATTCCCTGCATTTATGGCGTGGACCAGATACACGGGACAACCTACACGCTGGACGGAACCATGTTTCCGCAGGGAGTGAACATGGGTGCCACTTTCAACCGAGAGCTGGTGAAACGGGAAGCCGGAATATCCGCTTACGAGACAAAGGCAGGAAACATTCCCTGGACATTCGCCCCTGTGGTTGACCTCGGACGTGACCCGCGCTGGTCGCGCATGTGGGAGAACTTTGGCGAAGACTGCTATGTGAACGCCGAGATGGGCAAGGCAACTGTAGAAGGCTTCCAGGGGAACGACCCGAACCATATCGGGAAATACAACGTGGCGGCCTGCATGAAACACTACATGGGTTACGGAGTACCCGTTTCAGGAAAGGACCGTACGCCTTCATCCATCTCACGGAGCGACATGCGCGAAAAACATTTCGCCCCATTCCTTGCCGCTGTACGTGACGGAGCGTTGAGCGTAATGGTCAATTCGAGCGTGGACAATGGAATGCCTTTCCATGCGAATGAAGAGTTCCTCACCCAATGGCTGAAGAAAGACTTGAACTGGGACGGACTTATTGTGACCGACTGGGCGGACATCAACAACCTTTGTGTCCGCGACCATATCGCCGCCACAAAGAAGGAGGCCATTAAGATTGCCATCAATGCCGGAATAGACATGTCGATGGTGCCGTACGAACTGAGCTTCTGCGACTATTTGAAGGAATTGGTGGAAGAAGGTGAAGTGCCGATGAGCCGCATCGATGATGCGGTGTCACGTGTGTTGCGTCTGAAATACCGCCTCGGACTGTTCGAGCATCCTTACTGGGATGTGAAAGAATACGACAAATTTGGTTCGAAAGAATTTGCGGAAGTCGCACTGCAGGCAGCCGAAGAATCGGAAGTGCTGGTAAAGAACGAAGACAGCCTGCTCCCGCTCGCAAAAGGGAAACGAATCCTGCTTACCGGTCCGAACGCCAATTCGATGCGGTGCCTTAACGGAGGATGGTCGTACAGCTGGCAAGGACACCGTGCCGACGAATGTGCGCAAGCCTACAATACTATCTATGAATCACTGTGCAACAAATACGGGAAAGAGAACATCATCTATGAGCCGGGCGTAACCTATGCGCCCTATAAGAACGACAACTGGTGGGAAGAGAACACGCCGGAAATCGGGAAGGCCGTTGCCGCAGCAAGCCGTGCCGATGTAATTGTCGCTTGTGTAGGCGAAAACTCCTACTGTGAGACTCCGGGCAACCTGACCGACCTGAACCTGTCGTCCAATCAGCAGGAATTGGTGAAAGCATTGGCAAAGACCGGAAAGCCCATCGTTCTGATTCTCAACCAAGGCCGTCCCCGACTCATCAAGGATATTGAACCGCTTGTTAAGGCTATCGTGAACGTGATGCTTCCGGGAAACTACGGCGGTGATGCATTGGCAAACCTGCTCGCGGGAGACAGCAATTTCAGCGGAAAGATGCCGTTCACTTATCCGAAACACATCAATGCACTCGCCACATACGACTACAAGTCCTGCGAGAACATCGGGCAGATGAACGGGAACTACAACTATGATTCCGTGATGGACATCCAATGGCCGTTCGGATTCGGATTGAGTTACACTACTTATAAATATGCCAATCTGAAATTGGACAAGACAACTTTCAACGCTGACGATGAACTTACATTCACGGTAGACGTGACCAATATTGGAAAAACGACAGGAAAGGAAAGCGTGCTTCTGTTCTCGAAAGACCTTGTGGCAGGCAGTACACCCGATAACATCCGCCTGCGCAACTTTGACAAGATTACGTTGCAACCGGGCGAGACTAAGACTGTCACGTTGAAACTGAAAGGAAGCGACATGGCTTTCGTTGACTATGACGGCAAATGGAGACTGGAAGAGGGTGACTTCAAGTTCAAGTGCGGTGACCTGTGGATTGACGCAAAGTGCAGCAACACCAAAATCTGGGAGACGCCAAACAAATAAACTTAATAAAAAGAAAATCTTTGAGGGTCAAGGGGATGTCAAAATAGAATCCCGCCATCAACAAGCAATGTCATCTTGAACGTATTGACAAAAAGAAAATGACATTTTATTCTGACATACCCGCTTACTGACTTTTATGGGTTGTGTGTATTCGGGGAAAAAACTGACATAAAAACAATCAGCCATCATCCGAATGCGCACAACTTTTTTAATTCATAGGCTATCTTAAAATATTCATTCAATAAAACGATAAAAATGAAAAGAAATCTATTCCTGTTTATAATGAGAATGCAGATGCGGAAAATCCTGTCATTAGCCGCCATTCTCAATCTAGCAATTCTTGCAGCATGGGGACAACAGAAATCCTGGACAGCCGACAATGGAAACGGAACCTTTACAAACCCTTTGTTCTACGATGAATTTTCGGACCCAGATATGATTCGGGTAAACGATACGTTCTATCTGGTAGGTACAACAATGCACTGCAATCCCGGTCTGGTTGTTCTGGAATCAAAGGATCTTGTCAACTGGGAGTTCTGCAGCTATGCATTCGACCGCATTCCGGTCGATGATTCCAGATTCCGGCTCGAAGATGGAAAGGAAGCATACGGACAAGGCATCTGGGCTCCCTGCATCCGATATCATGAAGGAAAGTTCTACATATTCTCGAACATCAACGGAATCGGAATGCAGATTTTTGTTTCCGAAAATCCGAAAGGTCCATGGAAACACCACAATATGGGAGGGGCTACCCACGATGTATCCGTATTGTTTGACAATGGGAAAATATATGCGATTTACGGCTATGATGAGGTTCATTGTGTTGAAATCAAACCAGACCTGAGCGGTTTTGTGGAAGGCAGTGACCGTTGCATTATACCTCGTGGAAATGCTATGGGGGAGGGACATCACGCCTATAAGATTAACGGAAGGTATTACATTATCAGTGCTGACTATGCGCCTATGGGACGGATGATGTGTGCGCGTGCCGACAAATTGGAAGGCCCTTACGAGACACGCGTAATCAGTTGTCGGGAAACAATGGGAACCGAGCATTCCACGTGGATTACAAATGTACCGATGGACGGTGCCATGCCGGAAATGAAGAAATGGAAGATGGAAATCCGCAAGCCCAATGCGGACAATATGGGATGCGCGACACTTCATCAGGGAGGGATAATCCAGCTGGAGAACGGCGACTGGTGGGGCTTCTCCATGCTGGACTTCCTTGCAGTCGGACGCACCACTTGCCTTTCACCCGTAACATGGGTGGACGGATGGCCGTATTTCGGACTTGAAAACAACCTGGGACGCTCCCCGAGAACATGGTTCAAGCCCGATGTGTCAACGAAAGTCACGCCCCACGCCCCATACGTCCGCAGCGACAACTTCGACTCAGGGAAACTATTGCCCGTCTGGCAATGGAACCATCTCCCCGACGACAGCAAATGGGCCATAAAGAAAGGCAGGCTCCGCCTGCACACGATGCCTGCAAAAGACTTCTATTGGGCAAAGAACACCCTGACCCAACGGGGCATCGGTCCGGTTTCCGTCACTACCGTAACGCTGGACGCTTCTCACATGAAAGAAGGAGACATTGCCGGTCTCGGACTGCTGAACATTCCTTATGAGTGGATAGGTATCGCCATAAAGGCCAAAAAGCCCTGCTTGCACTACTATGATTTTGGTACGGACGAAACTATAGAAATGCCTCTGAACCAACCAAGAATGTTCCTGCGCATCACCGGCGACTTTGAACACGAATGGGCAGAATTCAGTTACAGCTTTGACGGCGTCAATTTCTGGAATATAGGAAAACGGTTACCGATACCATATCAAACCAAGATTTTTCAAGGTGCGAGATATGCACTGTTCGCATTCAATCGGCAAGGAAAAGAAGGCGGTTATGCTGAATTCGACGATTTCAATGTGGAAGAGCCTCTTGCCGACCGTAGCCGCAATATCCCGTTGGGCAAGACCGTCAGTTTCCTGAACCTCGGCAACAGACAATGGATGCAGGCAAACCCGCGCAAAATGGTCTATTCCGTATGGGAAGACATGAAAAAGCGCAACCCTTCGGACTGTATGTTTGAAGTGCAGGACAGAGGAAACGGGAAAGTCGTCCTCAAGGCCGTAAACGGGACAGGCTATATGGCCGTAGCCGGTTTGGGCATGTCCGGTGACCTGCGTCTGTCTTCAGTGGAAACGGAGGATTGCCTGTTCATGTGGCAGGACATGCTTCACGGACAATGTATGCTGATGTCATTGAAAACACACCGCTATGTAGGACTGGATCCTGCATCGGGCGAAGCCTATGCCGCCGACTGGCCGGGAACATCGGCAAGCCGGATGAACGGAACAGTATTCCTCTGGAAGGAAGTGAAAAGCAACGGCAAATGAAAAGGGGAAACGGAAGCCGGCATACATGAAAGACGACTGCCAAAGTCCGACATTTGTCTGGAGAAGGGGTGTGTCAAAATAGAAATGGCTTTTTATTTGACACACCCCCTTCTGTCCGATGCAAGTTCCGACTTACAGCAAGCACACGAAAAGGTACAACATACACGCAGTGATTCTAGAAGCTTGTTCCCTAGTCTTCAATATTCTTTGAAACGGGTATGAAAAGTTCCGGAAACATTCTATACATCCGAAAAAAACATTTAAACATCCTATCTTGAAAAAACAACACACCTCAAAAACATCCTGGCATCCGCTTCGGTACAACTTTTCTTACATTTGTCTAAACAAAAAAATAAACAGACAAAAAATCAGAAATGATTCAGTTAATCTTAAAAATGTTGTATCATGAAAAATGATTTTAGGACAAGACGAAAAAGTCTTTATCTGTGGTGCATTGCGTGGATCTTATTTTTAATGGGTTCTGCCAATCCCACTTCCGCCAGTCCACTTCAGAACAGGACAGTAACGGGAACAGTTACATCTGGGACTGACGGCGAAGCCCTGATTGGGGTCAGTGTACAAATACAGGAAAGACCTGCAGTGGGAACAATCACTGATCTGGACGGGAAATATTCCATCCAGGCCCGTTCCAACGAAACACTGATTTTTTCCTACATCGGCTACCAAACCCAGAAAATCAAGGCGAACAAAACGATTGTCAACGTACAGTTGAAAGAGGATTCAGAAATATTGGATGAAGTAGTTGTAGTGGGTTACGGTACGATGAAAAAAAGTGACTTGACAGGTGCGGTGACTTCTGTTAGCGAAGACGAAATCAAGCAATCGGTCGTCACCTCACTTGACCAGGCACTTCAAAGCCGTGCCGCTGGTGTATCCGTCACCCAGAACTCGGGAGCTCCGGGCGGAGGTATTTCCGTCAGCATCCGCGGTATCAACTCACTCAACGGAAACGAACCGCTCTACGTGGTGGACGGTGTCGCCATCTCTGGAAACAACAACACCAATTCGAGTGTCCTTTCAGCTATCAACCCGTCTGATATCGTATCTATAGAAATTCTGAAAGACGCTTCCGCCACAGCCATTTACGGCTCGCGTGCCTCAAACGGTGTCGTCCTCATCACTACCCGACAAGGCAAAGCGGGGAAGACGCAGATTTCATACGAAGGATACTATGGTCTGCAACAGCTTCCCAAACAGTTGGATGTGCTGAACCTACGCGAATATGCCGAATATTACAATATGCGCACGGCAATCATCGGATTTGGGGAACGTACCGAATTCCAGGATCTTTCCTTGCTGGGCGAGGGGACAAACTGGCAGGATGAAATTTTTCAGAATGCTTCGATGCATAACCATCAGATAAACATTTCGGGAGGAAACGACAATGTGAAGTACTCCATATCTGGCGGTTACCTGAAACAGGAAGGAATCGCCATCGGTTCCGACTTCGAACGCTTTTCCGCACGTGTTAACATCGACAACAAAATCACCAAATGGCTGTCTACTGGACTGAGGGCTTCCGTGGCAAAAACCATGCAACGCAACACCATTGACAACGGAAATATCATCCGCACGGCAATCCAACAATTTCCCGATACGCCGGTACGTAATCCGGACGGAACATGGGGAGCACAGGAAACTGATAATTTCGGCACACATTATATGAATCCGGTTGCAGAAGCTCTCCTGCGCGAGAACTATGACAAGGGGACACAAATGTACATCGACTTCTTTGCAGACCTCACACTTTGGAAGGGACTCGTGTTCCGTGCCGAATATGCCGCAAATTATTCCTACAGCAACAACTATTATTACCAGCCATTCTATGATTACGAATATTATCATCAGACTTCAGAAGGAAGACGCAGTGCCAACAACGGATCAAACTGGACACTCAAGACCTACCTTACTTACAGCGGGACATTCGGGAAGCACAATGTCTCGGCAATGGTCGGTCATGAAGCACAGGAAAATTCGTGGGAGAATCTACAAGGAAGTCGCCAAAATTACATATTCAACACGATACACGAATTGAACATGGGCGATGCAACTACAGCCAAAAACAGCAGTGGAAGAGGTTCATCTGCAATCGAATCCTACTATGGAAGATTTAATTACGGATATGACGAACGTTACCTTGCCACATTCACACTCCGCGGCGACGGGTCGTCCACTTTCGGTCCCGCCAACCGTTGGGGAGTATTCCCGTCCGTAGCGTTGGCATGGAGAATTAACAACGAGAAATTCCTGAAAAACGTCAAATGGCTGAACAATCTGAAGCTCAGGGCCGGATGGGGACTGGTAGGCAATCAGTCGGCAAACAACTATGCATACGGAGTGACGATGGCGTCAGCGGCCAGTACTTGGGGTACGGGATTCTATGCAGGGAACTACCCGAACGACAAGCTTAAATGGGAGGAGACCAAAGCCTATAATGTCGGATTTGATTTGAACCTTTTTGACAACCGGGTGGAATTCATTTTCGACACTTATTTCAAGAACACAGACAATCTGCTGATGCAGGCCTCACTGCCTACCTATGTGAGCGGCATTATCACCTCGCCGTGGGTAAACGCAGGTGCCATGCAGAACAGAGGGGCTGAATTCACTCTGAATACGGTCAACATCTCAACCAAAGATTTCGTATGGCGCTCGGGGCTGACTATCTCTTTCAATAAGAACAAGATTACTAACCTGTATACGGAAACATCAAGCATGTCGGGAGTCTTGGACGGAACGCAGACATTGACCCTCTCTGTTGTAGGACAGCCGGTAGGGCAATTCTACGGCTACAAAGCCATCGGCATGTTCAAGACGGAAGACGACTTCTACCAAAGGGATAGGGATGGGAATTTCCTCCTCGACAGAAACGGAAGCCGAATTCCGGTCGCCCTTCCGGAAAACAATCATATCACCCCCAACGAAACATGGATAGGTGACTTCATCTTCGAAGACCTGAACAAGGACGGAGTAATAAACGAACAGGACCGCACCTTCCTTGGAAATCCGGAACCCAAATTCTCCTACGGGTTCAACAATACGTTCACCTATAAAGGCTTCGACCTGAACATCTTCATTAACGGTGTCTATGGCAACAAGCTTATGAATCTTCTGCGCCAGGACTTTACCAACCCGATGGAAAACAGCAACCTGCTGAAGGAAGCTACAGGTATAGCCAAAGTGGAGGTGATTGACCCTGCGTCTCCTTCTGACGCAATCTGGAACGTGCGGTTGAGCAATCCGGAGTCTGCCACCGTACAGCGTCTCAGCACGACCAATGGTAATGATAACAACCGTATGAGTGACCGTTTCATAGAAGACGGATCCTATCTGCGCATCAAGAACATTTCGCTGGGCTATAGCTTCCCCAAGAAATGGATAAACAAATGGAAAATAGAGAACCTTAAAATCTATATGAATATCCAGAATGCCTTTACATTCACCAAATACAAAGGTTATGACCCGGAAATCGGAGCGTATAATTACAATGTACTCCTTCGGGGTGTAGACTATACACGCTATCCGTCACAACGGATTTATACCTTCGGACTGAACCTGAGCTTCTAACCACATAAAACTGCATAACAATGAAAAGTAAAATAATATCAGCATTGATTGTATTCGCAGGCATCTGCCTGCCGGGATGCAAGGACAGCTTTTTGGAGAGAACTCCTGAAAACTCATACACCGATGAGAACTTCTATGCCTCGGACGATGCTCTTGACGCGGCTACAGCTCCACTGTATAACAAGGCGTGGTTCGACTACAACAGCAGGTCAATCATGTTTCTGGGCAGTACACGCGCCAATGATTTTTATAGTCCATACGCTTTCCCTGAATTTACGACATTCCAAGTGACTGCTTTAAGTGATGACCTGGCAAAAGCATGGAAATCATTCTATAGTGTAATTACTCTGGCAAACCAGGCCATAGACGATATAAACAACAAATGCACGGTAGACGTAAGCGAGAGCGCAAAGAAAAGAGCCATTTCCGAAGCCCGGCTGATGAGGGCCTGCGCCTATTTCTATATGCTAAGAGCATGGGGACCTGTCATTATCATCGAGCATAATCAGGATGTGGTCGACAATCCGCTCCGTCCGCTGAACAGGGAAGAAGATGTGTTCCAGTTCATCATCAACGACCTGACCTATGCAGCGGAGAACTTGCCCGAAATGGGAAGCCAGTCGGGAAGAGCGACACGCTGGGCAGCCGAAGGGATGCTGGCAAAAGTTTATCTGGCACGTTCCGGATGGAAAAAAGGGGGACAACGCGATGAAGGTGATTTGGAACTTGCCAGACAATATGCAGCGGACGTTTGCGACAACAGTGGGCTTGAACTGCTCCCTAATTATGAAGACCTGTTCAAATACAGGTTCAACAACAACGAAGAGTCACTGCTCGCCATGCAATGGGTACCGCTGGGAGAATGGGGAGTACAAAATACTTTAATAGCTGAATTAGCTTTCAATTCGGAAGTAGTGGGAGGACTGGCCGGCTGGTCAAGTCTGCGTGGCAGCATTGACATGCTGCAGCAATATGAACTTGCGGACACTTTACGCCGCAATGCGACTTTCTTTACCAACGGAAGCTATTATCCCTATATATGCATCGCTGAAGGAGGATATACCTATACAGGAACAGAAGTGCCAATAAAAAAAGGTGTTCCGGGAGGTCCCGATGATGACAATGACGGATATGTAGCTGACATGAACTCACCGCTCAACACCTATATGCTGCGTCTGGCGGACGTGTATCTGACTTACGCTGAAGCATGTCTCGGAAACAACGAATCCTTGAATTCTGGTCCCGGACTGGAGTATTTCAACAAAGTACGCTACAGAGGATTCAACGGGAAAGGGACATGGGAAAAGTCTTCCATCACGCTCGATGACATTATCAAGGAACGGAGAATAGAGTTCTGTGCAGAATTCAGCAACTGGTATGACATGGTGTCATGGTACTGCTGGAAACCGGAAAAGATGCTGGACTATTTCAACAACAAGCAGTTGCGCGGATATACTACAGACGCCACCATAAAAGACGACAGAGGCTACTTGCATTACGGACGCTATGACACTTCCGGAAATTTTCTGGAAGGAGAAGAATTTTACAATGCTCCTACGGTGGAGATAAACATCACTGATGATGATATATTCCTACCTTATCCGGAATCCGATGTCATCCAGAACCCACTGCTGAGAGAAGATCCGGTACCTTATAAATTTAATGAATAAATCATGCACACATGAAAACACTTATCAAGAAAATCATTCACAAAGGATGGCCGGTTGTATTCCTGCTGGCGATTCTGACACTTTCTACCGTTGCGTCATGCAAGGATGATGACGGCGGGAACAATTTGCCTGTGATACACTATTTAAGATTGACCGACCCGGTTTTGGCAGACAGTACCTTTACGGATGTAGAACGGGGAACCATGCTGGCTGTCATAGGTGAGAACCTGGACGGTGTAATTGAAGTCTATATCAATAACCAGAAAATCAGCTTCAATTCCACCTATTCTACACCGACCAGCCTGATTATAACGGTTCCATACGATGAAGATTTCAAACTGACATCCACAAACCCTGAACTGCAGGCCGAACTGCGAATAGTCACAAACCACGGAACAGCCACGTTCCCGATGCACGTACTCTCACCGGGACCGAACATATTCTTTGTTTCGGCATTCTATCCCATCGAACCGGGTGACGAGGTAACCTTAATGGGACAGAACTTCTATGAAATCAAGCGGATTTATTTCAGCAAGGACTCCGTTGAGGTGACCATGCCGATAACTGACTATCAGGTAAGCAACGACTACGAACAGATTACATTCAATATGCCGGACAAACTAAAGGAAGGAGGATATATCTTTGTCGACTGCTATACTGACGAGGCAAGCATCGAATTTGTACCAACGGGACCGAAACCGGCCATCACCGGAATCAGCTCCACAATGCCGATGCCCGGAACGGAAGTCACCATTGTAGGCAAGAACTTCATCAATGTATCAAATGTCAACATAAACGGCGAGTTCGACATTCCAAAAGAAGACCTTGAAGTTTCCGAAGCCATGAACGCCATTACATTCACAATGCCGGAGGCTCCGGAAAATTCGGGAAAGATCAGCGTGGCCACTATTAGCGGAACTGCAGAATTGGAAGGATTCTATCCGCGGGAACACATCGTTCTCGACTTCGACAACAGAGGCAGCCGTAGTTGGGGCGATAACTCCGATACATGGACAACTGACGGAACAACCGATCCGTTTATTGCGGATGGTAAATATTCCGGTATCGTCGGAATCATTTCAGCCAATAACTCCTGGTGGGGACAAATTGTAACCAGCACTTTCTGGCCTGGCAATGACATTATACCGGACGACACGCCGATTTCAGAATTGGAACTGCAGTTCGAATGCTATGTCACAAAACTATTTGACGGTCCGGTACTGGAAATCCAACTTGGAGGAAATTTCGACGCCTCACTGAAGGATTATGTACCCGTAAGCTCATTCACTGGAAAAACAGAGACTGCGGAATGGATGCAATGCAGTATCCCATTGGAATCACTTGTGGCAGAAGCGACATGGAAGGAATTTACAAGTCGGGTCAAAGAGTTGGGAATCTATGTAAGAAATCCGAGTAACAAAAACGATGTATCCGTTGAATTCTACGTGGACAACTTCCGCATCGTTCCTATCCAAAAAGAAAATTAATTTTTAAGCAAAGCAAATATGAAAACGAAAATAACATACCTTTTTCTGCTCCTTATGACAATGGTTCTTGGACTGCACTCCTGTAAGGCCGACAAAGTGGACGGAGCGGTTTTCTCACTCAGCATTGACGGACAAGAATCGACAAGTATTACGTTCGGCTACGGACAGACTTTCTTCATGGCGAAGCTTTCCTCCAATGCGGGATGGAGCCTGTCAAGCGACCAACCCTGG
This sequence comes from Candidatus Phocaeicola excrementigallinarum, assembly GCA_019120125.1. Lineage (GTDB taxonomy): Bacteria > Bacteroidota > Bacteroidia > Bacteroidales > Bacteroidaceae > Phocaeicola > Phocaeicola excrementigallinarum. The sequence continues at coordinate 28,356 of DWVR01000020.1, forward strand.
TGTACCTTATCAAATGTATCAGGCAACCCGACTGACGAACAATACATTAAAATCGCGGTAGAAAGAAATACAACTGATGCGGAACGTACAGCAACCATAACTATGAACGCAGGCGGAAATATCCGCCAGTACACAGTCACTCAGACCTCAAAGAATGCGGAGACTTATCCAGCGGGAATGGAAAAGGATGCCATCGAAACCATCAAGTCCATCCAGATGGGTATCAATCTGGGGAACACGCTGGAAGCTCCAGGCGGAGAGGAAGCCTGGGGAGCCCCTCGTACGACCCAAGCTATAATTGACCAAATGAAAGCATGGGGCTTCAATGCCATCCGTGTCCCCTGCTCATGGAATCAGTATCTGGAAGCTGACGGCATAACCATCAATCCAGACTGGATGAAAAGGGTCAAGCAAGTGGTGGACTACTGCATGAAAGCAGACATGTACACTATCATAAACATCCACTGGGACGGAGGATGGATGGAAGGTTCCTGCGATGCTTCCATGATGACCTCCGATTCCATTGCAAGAGTGGAAGCAAAAGTATATAAATTATGGACACAGATAGCCACCACATTCAGAGACTATGACGGACGGTTGCTTTTTGCTGGAGCAAACGAGCCTGTAGTAGAAAGTCGTGAAGACATGATTGTCCTGAACAGATACGAACAAGCATTTGTACATGCCGTAAGAAGAACCGGCGGAAACAACCTTTACCGCAATCTTGTCATCCAAGGACCGCGGACCGACATCAACAGAACGGACATGTGGATGGAATTGCCGGAAGATACTGTCTCAGCACGTACAATCGTGGAAGTACACTATTACGACCCGTTCAATTTCTGTCTGAATGATGATTTGAGTAGCTGTACCTATTTCTGGGGAGAGCCGTATGCCCAGTATGGACAAATTGACGATGGATGGCAGGAATTACACGTATGTGAACAATTCGAAAAAATGAAAAAGAAATTTGTGGACAAGGGAATACCTCTCGTATTGGGAGAATATAGTGCCATGTACCGTACTCATCCTGACAACTCGCTCCAAGAAGTCTGCCATGAATCGGAAGGCTACTTCACAGGCTATGTTACAGAACAAGCCAAGAACAACGGACTGGCTCCTTTCTTATGGGATATACAACATGGAGGACTATTTGACCGCAGTACCGGAACAATACTGCTGCCGACTGTGTACAACCAGCTGAAAGAAGGAGCGGAAAGAGGACAATATCCATTCTAAGATAAATCTTAAACTCAAAGGCACAAAGACACATAGTCCTTCAAACTACTGTCTCGCAGGCTGTGTGCCGATGTGCCTTTGCCTTTTCACCAAAACAAGAACAAGACAACATGAAGAAATTGGCATTCTATTTGATTACACTATTGTTCCTGGCCACAGGGAGCAGCCTTGCACAAGGATATAAAAATCCGGTCATTCCCGGATGCCATCCCGATCCGAGCATCTGCAAGGCAGGAGAAGACTACTATCTTGTGAACAGCTCGTTCGAATATTTTCCGGGAGTTCCTCTTTTCCACAGCAGGGACCTCGTGAACTGGGAACAGGTCGGGCACGTGCTGAACCGGGAATCCCAACTGAAAATCAAAGGAGGAAACATGTGGGGCGGTATCTATGCACCCACTATCCGTTACAATGATGGTACTTTCTATATGATTACAACCAACACTTCAGACAGGGGAAACTTTCTGGTATATACCGATAACCCGTATGGAGAATGGTCAGACCCTGTCTGGATTAGGCAAGGAGGCATCGACCCTTCGCTTTATTTCGAAGACGGGCGCTGCTATCTGGTGAGCAATCCCGATGGTGCTATCTGGCTTTGCGAAATCAACCCGAAGACAGGAGAGCAGCTTTCCGAATCGAAGCGTATATGGGGAGGCACAGGCGGACGCTATCCGGAAGGACCGCACATCTACAAACGGAACGGATGGTATTACCTGATGATAAGCGAAGGCGGAACGGAATACGGGCACAAGGTGACCATCGCCCGCAGTCGGAATATCGGAGGCCCGTATGAGAGCAATCCTGCCAATCCGATTCTGACCCACATCAACCAAAATGCAGAAAACAATCCGATACAGGGAGTCGGCCATGCCGATATGGTGCAGGCACACGACGGTTCCTGGTGGCTGGTATGCCTCGGTTTCCGCACGCAAAACGGACAGCACCACGTGCTGGGACGCGAAACATTTCTGGCTCCCGTCGCATGGAATGAAGACGGATGGCCTGTCGTAAACGGAGACGGTACCATCAATCTGGATATGAAAGATGTCAAGACACTTCCCCAAACCACCGTCAAAAACAGTCCGGACTGGGATTTCAACAATCCGCAGTTAGGAGCGGAATGGAACTGGATTGGCATCCCAGACAAAAAAAACTATTCGCTCACGGAGAAAAACGGATTCCTCCGCATAAAAGGAAGCGAAAAAAAACTGGATGACTACGGCTGTTCACCAACATTCGTGGGACGCAGACAGGAAGACATCGATTTCCAGGCCACCACAAGAATGCAGGCAAGAGGAAACGGAAACGCCGGAATGACTGTCTACCTTTGTCCTTCCGCCCACTATGACCTGTTCGTTTCCGAGAACAAGCTGAAGCTGCGCTACCGCCTGAGCGAACTCTGCTACGAAAAGGATATCTGCCAGGTGCCTGATGATTTCATTTATTTGAGAATCAAAGGAGATGCGGCCACATACACCCTGGCTTATTCTACAGACGGCACACATTATACTGAAGCAGGACGTATGAATACCCGTTATTTGAGCACTGAGACCAACGGAGGGTTCACCGGTGTCTATCTGGGACTTTTCGCCGAAGGGCAAGGATATGCGGACTTTGATAATTTTAAATATATGTCTATCGTCCCAGAAGTCTCTCCAAAACTGACTTCAAAAGATGCAAATCCGATATTGGATTTCATTTTTACAGCCGATCCGACGGCAATCGTTCACGACGGACGTCTATATGTTTATGGCACAAACGATCAGCAGCAATATGAGGCAGTAGGGCGTGACGGCAGAAACACGTATGAACACATCAAAACACTAGTCATGATGTCAACGGATGATATGGTGAATTGGACTTATCACGGTCTGATTAAGACAGACAGCATTGCTCCGTGGATTGTGGCTTCATGGGCTCCATCCATCGTCAAGCGGAAAGAAAAAGATGGGAAGACACATTTCTATCTCTATTTTTCCAACGGTGGAGTTGGCACTGCCGTACTGACCTCCACTTCTCCTGTCGGTCCGTGGTCCAGCCCGCTCGACAAAAGCCTCATCGACGGGAACAATCCCGAGTTGGGTGACTGTAGGGTTCCTTTCGATCCTGGAGCCGTCATTGATAACAAAGGTATCGGGTGGTTGGCTGTCGGGGGGGCATGCGCGCGTATCATGCGATTAGGAAAGGATATGGTTAGCATTGATAGTTCAATAGTACCCATCTATGCTCCACATCATTTTGAAGCAAACGAACTGAATTTTATCAACGGAACTTATGTCTATACATACAATACCGACTGGCAGGATTACAGCGATTGGCCTTTACCGACAGAGAAGCCAACTACTTGTTGCATGACATATATGACTAGCAAGAATCCGCTTGACAGTTGTAGCTGGGAATACCGCCACAATTATTTTAAAAATCCGGGGGATTATGGATTCGATTTCAGCAACAATCACACCCATTTGGAAAAATACTGTGGAAAATGGTATATATTTTACCACACGATGAGTCTGCAACACAGTTATAATACGGATGGAGGATTCCGTAACATTTGTGTAGACGAAATCAAGGTGGATGAAAAAAATCTTAATATCCACATGGGGAATCAGACGCTGAAAGGCGTAGAACAGATACGACCTATGAATCCGTTCATTGTTCAGCAGGCAGAAACTACAGCTGCCACACAGAATGTCAAATTTGTAAACGGGAAAAGAATTGGTGACATGCATGCCGTGACCGTTCCCAACAAGACAGGTATCATTGCCGTCAGAGGGGTAGCTTTCAGTAAAGTTCCTTCCAGTTTAGAAATTAAGGCATCTGGGAATGGAACCATAGATGTTCGTCGGAACAGTCCGGATGGAGAGGTTATCGCTTCAATTAAAGTTAGCAATTCGCAAATGAAATTCATCAAATCTGAAATTCAAACGAAGATGAAAGGCTTCGTAGACCTTTGTTTTGTTTTAAAAGGAAACAATCTCACATTTGATGAATGGCAATTTAAATGATGCTTCCCAAAAGAAATAAGGTTGTCTTCAAAGTTTTATAAAAAGCTGAGATTGATTTATTATAATCTATAAGTTTAACATAAAAATCTTCTGCTTGTAGTTCTATAAGTGACGTAAACAAAGGCTAAAGCAGGAGATTTTTATTTTTAGGTTTCAATCTTATTTTTGAAATTTATTTTGAATCTCATTCCTCTTTCCTTTCTCTTGAATCTGAATTTTTCTGCCATATTTTAGAGACGCTTAAATTTGGCTTAGACTTTTTAGCCGCTTTGCTTTCCTTCGATTTTCATGTTCTGCGTTAAAAAACCTTCCTTCTCGGCCCGGGATGAGTGGGAAGAACCAAAAAGGAAGGTCTTTCATTCTAAGTTATAGGAGGCTTTATCCTTTCAAGGGATTCCAGCCTTGTGCTTTCAGCTCAAGTTCATTTCCGTCGCGGGTTACGAGGGCACATCCTAACTCGGGTTTGGTGATGTGACCGATGACTTTCACGTCTTTCATCTGAGAAACAACTTCGTGTGCGGTCAACGGTACGGTGAAGAGCAGTTCGTAATCTTCGCCGCCGTTCAGGGCACACGTACTCAGGTTCATGTTGAATTCTTCGGCCATTACGGCTGTCTGGTAGTCAATCGGAATGCGTTCTTCGTACACGCGGCAACCGGCATGGCTTTGCGAACAGATGTGCATCAGCTCAGATGACAGTCCGTCGGAGATGTCCATCATGGCGGTAGGCTTGATGCCGGCTTTAGCCAGGCTTTCTACAATATCCTTGCGGGCTTCCGGTTTTAAGAAGCGTTCCAGCAAATATTCTTTTCCTGCAAAGTCGGGCTGTACATCTTTTTCGCCCTGGAACACGGCTTTTTCCCGTTCCATCAGCTGGAGTCCCATGTAGGCAGCTCCCAAATCGCCCGACACGCAGATGAGGTCGGTTTCCCTGGCTCCGTTGCGGTAAACCACCTGGTCCTTGTCGGCTTCCCCGATGCAGGTGATGGAGATGGCCAGACCTGTGACGGAAGATGTGGTGTCCCCTCCCACGAGGTCTACCTGATGCTGTGCGCAAGCCAGTTTCAGCCCGTCGTAGAAATCTTCCAGGTCTTCGATGCAGAAACGTTTGGATACAGCCAGTGATACGGTAATCTGCTTCGGAGTACCGTTCATGGCGTAAATATCGGAGAAGTTCACCATGGCTGATTTGTATCCCAGGTGCTTCAGCGGGGTATATACCAGGTCAAAGTGTACACCTTCCATCAGTAGGTCGGTAGTGACCAGTACCTGCTTGTCGGGAAATTCCAATACGGCTGCATCGTCGCCCACACCGTATTTTGTTTCCGGATTCTGTAATTTAATATCTTGGGTGAGGTGTTTGATAAGCCCAAATTCACCCAACGTTGAAATTTCTGTTCTGTTTCCTTCGTGCATAGTATTTTTACGCTCTGTTGATAAGTTCTCTCATAATGGTCGTCATGCGAGGCTGTGCTTCGTCGGCAGCCTTCTGCACTTCTTCGTGTGATACTTCCACAATCTTGCCTTCCACGCCCAGGTCGGTGATGACTGATACGCCGAATACCTTAATGCCGCAATGGTTGGCTACAATTACTTCTGGTACGGTAGACATTCCTACGGCATCAGCACCTAAAATGTGGAACATCTTATATTCTGACGGAGTTTCGAACGTAGGACCTTGGGTGCCGAGGTAGACGCCTTGCTGTACCTTGATACCTTTTTCTTGTGCAATTTCCAGTGCTTTTGCAATCAGTCCTTTAGAGTAAGCTTCACTCATATCCGGGAAGCGTGGTCCGTATTCGATATTCTTCCCACGAAGCGGATGTTCCGGGAAGAGATTGATGTGGTCAGTAATAATCATCAGGTCACCGATTTCAAAGTCGGGGTTGGTACCTCCTGCAGCATTCGATACGAAGAGGGTCTTGATGCCCAGTTCACGCATCACGCGTACGGGGAAAGTCACTTCCTTCATGGAATAGCCTTCATAAAAATGAAAACGTCCCTGCATGGCCATGATGTCCTTGTTGCCCAGTTTCCCGAAAATCAGTTTCCCGCTGTGTCCTTCGACGGTTGAAACCGGGAAATTCGGGATTTCCGAATAGTTGATTTCATACTTGTCGGTGATTTCGTGCACCAGACTGCCCAATCCTGTACCCAGGATGATGGCTGTTTCGGGGTGAGTGTGCATTTTAGCCTTCAGAAAGGCTGCTGTTTCTTGAATTTTTTCTAACATACTCAATGATTTTAGGGTTAAATACTAGTTCTCCTTTGTGCAGAAACTCCACTTCTATAGGGAGCACGTAAATATAGGGTTTCAGTTCTTCGCAGAGCTGCGGATGACCGAT